>MEGM01000224.1 GCA_001725505.1 Rubrivivax sp. SCN 70-15
TGCGCCCTGCGCCCGCACCCCCGAACCACCGTCTCCTGCCACCACCGAGGGCCGCCCCCTCGAGGCACGCTACCGACGGGCTCGCAGGGCGGTGGAGGTACCTGCGGGCGCAGGGCCCATTCGCGGCCGCCAGTGCGTGAGCACGAGGAAGGCGGTGTTGAAGCCACCGGGACAAGCCTGCCCGGGCGGGGCCCCGCGAGCATGACCCGGAGAACGCGGGTGCCGCCAGCGACCTGCCGCACCGGCGCTCGCGGACGCAGGCCACGAACGCCCGCAACGCGCCGCGAGCGGCCCCTCGGTCAGGATCGATCGATCGCAAGTCGGCATCAAAGCTGGAAGCCGACCGCGCGCACGATGCTCTCGATCAGGTCGCGCTGCCAGGGCGGCCGCTGGCTGCGGTAGACGCGCGACTCGCGGCCCTGGGCTTCGATCCACTCGGCGAGCCAGCTTATCTCGGCCGCGCCGTAGAACGCGGTCATGACCTCGAAGTTCAGGAACAGGCTGCGCCCGTCGAGGTTGACCGAGCCGCACAGCGCGAGCCGATCGTCGACGACCACCGCCTTCGCATGCAGCATCGCCGGGCTCAGCCGGACCTCGGCGCCGGCCTCGGCGAGGCGGCGCAGCGCGCGCCCGCGCGCCAGGTCGGCGAGGCGGTGGTTGGAGCGCGCGGGCATCACCAGCTGCACGCGCACGCCGCGCCGGCAGGCGGTGCACCAGGCGTCGAGCAAGGCATCGTCGGGCACGAAGTACGGCGTCACCGCGAGGATGCGCTCGCGCGCGTGGTAGGCCGCAGCCATCAGCAGCGCGTAGACGGTGTCCTCGGCGCGGTCCGGGCCGCAGGCCACCCATTGGGTCAGCGCGCCGTCGGCGGCCGCCGCCCGGGCAGCGGGGGCAGCGTCTGCGCTGCCGCCCAACTGCCCGCTGGCCGCCGCCCAGTCGTGGTCGAACTGGGCCAAGGCCTCGGCGGCGAGCGGCCCTTCGACGACGAAGCTCAGGTCGCGCCAGGGGGCCACGCCGGCACGGCCGAGGAAATACTCGCCAGCGAGATTGCGCCCACCGGCCCAGACGCGCCGGCCGTCGGCGACGGCTAGCTTGCGGTGGTTTCGCAGGTTGGTACGACCGCGCAGCGGGTTGTGCAGCAGCGGCATGAAGCGGCGCACCTCGACGCCGCCCTGCCGTGCCTGCGCGAGCAGGCGGCGCGAGACGCGCAGGCTGCCGATCGAGTCGACGAGGAGCCGGCAGCGCACGCCCCGTGTCGCCGCCGCGCGCAGCCGCTCGACGGCCGCCGCACCGACCTCGTCGTCGCCGAGCACGTAGGTGCCGACCGCGAGCTCGCGCTCGGCGCCGTCGAGCAGTCCGATCAGCGCCTGCAGCGCCGGCCGGCCGTCGGCCTGGAAGCTCACGACCGGGTTGCGCATCGGCGGCGCGACGCCCAGGCCGGCGAGCAGCCGCGTCGCCCATTCCGGCGCCTCGGCGTCGGTGAGCGCGGCGCGCGGCGCCGGCCGCAGCGGCGACGGGCGCACGAACTTGCGCGTGCCGAAGAGCAGGAACAGCGGCACGCCGACGTAGGGCAGCGCACCGATGCCCAGCACCCAGGCCACCGCCGCCGAAGGGTGACGCCGCTGCTCGCGGATCCGGGTGACGAGGAAGTAGGTCAGCCAGCCCGCGACGACGAAGACCGCGTGGACCAGCGCCGGCATCGACGGCATGCCGCTCACGCCCCCGCCGGCACGCGGCCGCGTTGCGCGACACTCGCGCGATGACGATCGCTTCGCTGCTGCAGCAACATGTCTACGCCGCCGTGCTGGTGGGCAGCCTGGTCGAGGGGGAGACGGCAGTGGTGCTGGCGGGGTTCGCGTCGCATCGGGGCTATGCATCCTGGTGGGCGGTGGCCGCGCTCGCGGCGGGCGCCAACCTGCTGAGCGACCAAGCCTACTACGCGCTCGGCCGTTGGCGCGGCGCCTGGCTGCTCGCGCGGCTGCCGGCGCTGCAGCGCGCGGCCGACCGCCTCGTGCCGCGCCTGCACGCCCACCGGCGCAAGCTGACCTTCGGCATCCGCTTCATGTACGGGCTGCGCATCGCCGGGCCGCTGGTGCTGGGCATCGCGCGCGTGCCCTGGCCCGAGTTCGTCGTCTTCAACGCGCTCGGCGCCGTCGTCTGGGCGGCGACGTTCACGACGCTGGGCTGGCTGTTCGGCCAGACCGTCGCGCTCTGGCTCGGGCCGCTGGCGCATGCCGAGGAAGCTGCGGCACTCGCGATCCTGGCCGCAGGCGGGGTCTGGCTGCTCGTCTACGCGCTGCGCCACCGGCATCGGCGCTGAGCCCGACCTCAGACGACGCGCAGCCGGGCGCCGACGCCGGCCGCCTCGATGCGCCCGATCGCCGCCGCTCGCTCGAATCCATGGCGACGGAACACCGCCAGCACCTCGGGCAGCGTGCCCGGCTCGCAGGCGACGAGCAGGCCGCCGCTGGTCTGCGGGTCGCTGAGCAAGGCCTGGTCCTCGGCGGCGAAGCCGGTGGGCAGCGCGACCTCGGCGCCGTAGCCGGCCCAGTTGCGGCCCGAGGCGCCGGTCACGAAACCCTGGCCGACGAGCGCGCGCACGCCGTCGAGCACGGGCACCGCGGCCCAGTCCAGCTGCAACTCGCAGCGCGTACCGCGCACCATCTCGAGTGCATGGCCGGCGAGGCCGAAGCCGGTGACGTCGGTGATCGCATGCACGCCGGGCAGTTCGGCGAGGTCGGGGCCGGGGGTGTTGAGCCGGGTCGTCGTCGCGATCATCTGCGCGTAGCCGGCGTCGGACAGCGCACCCTTCTTCAGCGCCGCGCTCATCACGCCGACGCCGATCGGCTTGCCGAGCACGAGCAGGTCGCCCGGGCGCGCGTCGGCGTTGCGCTTGACGCGCTTCGGGTGCACCAGGCCGAGCCCGACCAGGCCGTAGATCGCCTCGACCGAGTCGATCGTGTGGCCGCCGGCGATCGGGATCCCGGCCGCGCGGCAGACCGACGCGCCGCCCTCGAGGATGCGCCCTATCGTCGCGGTCGACAGCCGGTCGATCGGCATGCCGACCAGCGCCAGCGCCATGATCGGGCGCCCGCCCATTGCGTAGACGTCGCTGAGCGCGTTCGTCGCGGCGATGCGGCCGAACTCGAACGGGTCGTCGACGATGGGCATGAAGAAGTCGGTCGTCGCGATCAGCGCCTGCTCGTCGTTGAGCTGGTAGACCGCGGCGTCGTCGGCGGTCTCGATGCCGACGAGCAAGGCCTTCGGGATCGGCATGGCCGCCGTGCCCTTCAGGATCTCGGACAGCACGCCCGGGGCGATCTTGCAGCCGCAGCCGCCACCATGGGACAGCGAGGTCAGGCGGGGTTCGGCGGCCGGGGCGGCGGTGGTCGTGGCAGGCACTGCGGTGGTCATGGCGGGGTTCCGGGAAAGCGTTCCAGCCCTTCGGCGACGAGGCGGCGCAGGCGCGCGGCTTCGGCTTCGGGGGCGAACAGCGGGGCGCGCGAGGCGGCCTGGCGCTGCAAGGCCGGCAGCATATCGGGATCGTCGCGCCCGCGCAGGATCAGGGCCGCCAGCGCCGCGTCGTCGCCGGGCTCGAAGCTCGCGAGAGGGTCCGCGCCGAGCAACCCGAGGTTGCCGTCGATGCGCGACGCGATCACCGGCGTGCCGCTGCGCAGCGCCTCGACGACGACGTTCGCACCGCCTTCCATCAGGCTCGTGTTCACGAGCAGATGCGCGCTCTGGATGCGCCGGCGCACGGCCTCGTGCGGCAGCGCGCCGAGCCAACGGTAGCCGCCCTGGCGCGCGGCGAGCGCGGCCGCCTGCGCGCCCAGCGCCGGGTCGAGCGCGGCGCCGACATGGTCGAACAGGATGTCGCTGCGCCCGGCGAGGCGCTGCGCCGCGCGCAGGTAGGTCAGCGGGTCCTTCTCGGCGCGCAGGTGGCCGACCATCAGCGCGCGCAGGTGGCGGCGCGGCTTGTCCAGCGTGCGGCGCAGGCTGCACGACTGCAGCACGACCCGGCACTTCGCGCGCAGCGCCGGCGCCAGCCGCTCCGGGCCGAGTTCGTTGAGCACGATCAGCCGGTCGGCCAGTTCGAGCGAGCGCCGTGCGTCGGCGTCGACGTCGATGTCACGGTACAGGTCGGTGCCGGTCAGCGCGAGCAGCAGCGGGCGCTGCGGGTGCGCCGCGTGCCAGGCCTCGACGGAGGCCGCCGAGCGGCGCGCGTGCAGGGCGATCATCAGCGCCTCGTCGCCACCGGCCCAGCGTGCCGTCAGCCCGACGCGGTACGCTGGCGCCAGAAACCGCGCCCAGCGCCGGGCGGTCTGCCAGTTGCCGTTGTTGGCGTCGGCCAGCGCGGGCGTGACGATGCCGATGGAGGCACGCCTCTGCACGACGCGAGCGTAACCGCCCCGGCAGTCCCGCTGCCGGCGCAGGCTACCCGCAGCGGCAGCGCCGCCGATCTGGCGGCTGCACTGGTGGCCAGCCGGCGCGACACGCTGGCCACCTTCGCCACCTTCGAGGCGGCGCTGCCCGGACTGCGCGTGCCCTTGCGCGCGACGCTGAACCCGCCCTTGTGGGAGCTCGGCCATGTCGGCTGGTTCCAGGAGCGCTGGCTCGCGCGCAACCCGGCGCGCGACCTAGGCCCGAACGCCGACCCCGAGACGCCGCGCCTCGGCGGCGTGCGCGCCGGGGCCGACGCGCTCTTCGATTCGAGTCGCGTCGCGCACGACCGGCGCTGGTCGCTGACGCTGCCCGACGCCGACGCGACGCGCGCCGACCTCGCCGAACAGCTGCAGTCCACGCTGGCGCTGCTGGCGGCGGTGGACGACACCGGGCCCGACGCCGAAGACCGGCTCTACTTCTTCCGCCTGTGCCTGCTGCACGAGGACATGCACCACGAGGCCGCCCTGACGATGGCGCAGGACCTGGGCCTGCCGATCGCCGACGCGCGCTGGCAGCCTGCCGCGCTGCCCGAGCCGCCGCCGCCGCTGCCGCTGGACGCGGCGCGCTGGCGCCTCGGCAGCGAGGCCGGCTTCGCGTTCGACAACGAGCTCGGCGCACACGAGGTCGAGCTGCCTGCGGGCTCGATCGACGTCCAGGTGCTGCGCTGGGCCGAGTTCCTGGCCTTCGTCGAGGCCGGTGGCTACGACGAGCCGCGCTGGTGGTGCGCCACCGGCTGGCGCTGGCGGCTCGAGACCGGCACCAGCGCGCCACGCTATCTGCGCCGCGACGGCGCTCGCTGGCTGCAATCCCACTATGGCCGCTGGCAGGCGCTGGAGCCGCGCGCCGCGGCCCGGCACCTGAGCCGGTTCGAGGCCGAGGCCTGGTGCCGCTGGGCCGGCCGCCGCCTGCCGACCGAAGCCGAATGGGAGCGCGCCGCCTGCACGCTGGGGCCGCGCTTCGGCTGGGGCGAGGTCTGGGAATGGACGGCGAGCCCGTTCGCGCCCTACCCCGGCTTCCGGCCTCACCCCTACCGTGACTATTCGGCGCCCTGGTTCGATGGCCGCCCGGTGCTGCGCGGCGGCTCGTTCATGACCCCACCGCGGATCAAGCACCCGCGCTACCGGAACTTCTTCGCCGCCGCGCGCAACGACATCGCGGCCGGGTTTCGCAGCTGCGCGGTCTGACGCCTGTTCACGCTCGATCGTTGAGCAAGGCCATGAGTCGGCTCGCAGCCCAATGCGGCCGTTCGCTGACCAGCTTCCGAGCGAGCAAAGGCGCGTGCGGGCAGGCCGCAGCACTTATCCTCGGCGGTCTGCGCTGCGCGCCGACTCCCCTGCGCTTCTCGGTCTCGT
>MEGM01000225.1 GCA_001725505.1 Rubrivivax sp. SCN 70-15
CGAAATGAACCGGTCAAGGAGAAGACCATGAAAGTCGCCGCTTCGGTTAAGAAGATGTGCCGCAACTGCAAGATCATCCGCCGCAAGGGCGTGGTGCGCGTCATCTGCACCGACCCGCGCCACAAGCAGCGTCAAGGTTGAGATAGAGGAAGAACATGGCACGCATCGCTGGCATCAACATTCCGCCGCACAAGCACGCCGAGATCGGCCTGACGGCGATCTACGGCATCGGCCGCCCGACGGCGCAGAAGATCTGCGAACAGGTCGGGATTCCGTTCTCGAAGAAGATCAAGGACCTCACGGATACCGATCTCGAGAAGATCCGTGAAGAGATCGGCCGTCTCACGATCGAGGGCGATCTCCGCCGTGAGCTGTCGATCAGCATCAAGCGGCTGATGGATCTGGGCTGCTACCGGGGTTTTCGCCACCGCCGCGGCCTGCCCGTGCGCGGCCAGCGCACCCGCACCAATGCGCGCACCCGCAAGGGACCGCGCAAGGGCGCGGCCGCGCTGAAGAAGTAAGCCGCCGGCAACGACAGTCAGGAAAGAGCAAGACATGGCCAAAGCACCCGTCAACACCGCCGCCCGGCGCGTGAGCAAGAAGATCCGCAAGAACATTGCGGACGGCATTGCGCATGTGCACGCCTCGTTCAACAACACCATCATCACGATCACCGACCGCCAGGGTGGCGCGTTGGCCTGGGCGTCGAGCGGCGGGCAGGGCTTCAAGGGTTCGCGCAAGAGCACCCCGTTCGCAGCCCAGGTGGCGGCCGAGACGGCCGGCCGCGCCGCACAGGAGCAGGGCATCAAGAACCTGGACGTGCGCATCAAGGGCCCAGGCCCGGGTCGCGAGTCGAGCGTGCGCGCACTGGCTTCGCTGGGCATCCGCATCAATTCGATCAGCGACGTGACGCCCGTCCCGCACAACGGCTGCCGGCCGCAGAAGCGCCGTCGTATCTGAGGTATGGGTCTCGACAGCGCGCAGGCGCGGTCGGGAATAGAATCAAGAGTTTTCCGAAGCCGGACTGCATGCCTCGCATGCGCCGGCTGTTTTCCTGAGGCCAAGCCTCTCAAGCCCACCGTTCGCGCGCCACCCAGAGATGAGCGCCGGACTCGCGCGGGGCCCGCTGCCAAACAGCGGGTCTGCCGCGTCAGATTCAACAAGGACACAACGTGGCACGTCTTCTGGGCCCCAAGGCCAAACTTTCCCGCCGTGAAGGCACCGACCTGTTCCTGAAGAGCGCGCGGCGCTCGATCGGCGACAAGGCCAAGTTCGACAGCAAGCCCGGCCAGCATGGGCGCACCAGCGGCTCGCGTACCTCCGACTACGGCGTGCAGCTGCGCGAGAAGCAGAAGGTCAAGCGCATGTACGGCGTGCTCGAGCGCCAGTTCCGGCGCTACTTTGCCGAGGCCGAGCGCCGCAAGGGCAACACAGGCGCGACGCTGCTGGCGCTGCTCGAGTCGCGTCTGGACAACGTCGTCTACCGCATGGGCTTCGGCTCGACGCGCGCCGAAGCGCGCCAGCTGGTCTCGCACAAGGCGATCACGGTCAACGGCGCGGTCGTCAACATCCCGTCGTACTCGGTGAAGGCCGGCGACACGCTGGCGCTGCGCGAGAAGGCGAAGAACCAGCTGCGCGTCCAGGACGCCCTCAAGCTCGCCCAGAGCGTGGGCCTGTGCGACTGGGTCCAGGTCGACGCGACCAAGATGGAAGGCGTCTTCAAGAAGGTGCCCGACCGCGACCAGTTCGGCGCCGAGATCAAGGAAGCGCTGATCGTCGAGTTGTACAGCCGGTAAAGCCGGAAAGGGCGATCGGCCGCAGGCCGTTCGGCCCGCTCTTTCGTCCGGGGACACCCGGCGCGGTCCATCAGCCTTATCGGTGTAACGAGCCGAGGGTATTGACAGGAAACCAGACACTCCATGCAAACCACACTTCTGAAGCCCAAGGCCATCCACGTCGAGCCGCTCGGCGGTCATCGCGCCAAGGCGACGCTCGAGCCCTTCGAGCGCGGCTACGGCCATACCCTCGGCAACGCCTTGCGCCGCGTGCTGCTGTCGTCGATGGTCGGCTATGCGCCGACCGAGGTCACGATCGCCGGCGTGCTGCACGAGTACTCGGCCATCGACGGCGTCCAGGAAGACGTGGTCCACGTCATGCTGAACCTGAAGGGCGTGGTCTTCCGGCTGCACAACCGCGACGAAGTGACGCTGGTGCTGCGCAAGGAAGGCGAGGGCCCGGTCACCGCCGGCGACATCCAGACCCCGCACGACGTCGAGATCATCAACCCCGAGCATCTGATCGCGCACCTCTCGCAGGGCGGCAAGCTCGACATGCAGATCAAGGTCGAGAAGGGCCGCGGCTACGTGCCGGGCAACCTGCGCCGCTACGGCGACGAGCCGACCAAGTCGATCGGCCGCATCGTGCTCGATGCGTCGTTCTCGCCGGTCAAGCGCGTCAGCTATGCGGTCGAGAATGCCCGCGTCGAGCAGCGCACCGACCTCGACAAGCTGGTCATGGAGATCGAGACCAACGGCGCGATCACGCCCGAGGAGGCGATCCGCCAGTCGGCCAAGATCCTCGTCGAGCAGCTGGCGGTGTTCGCCCAGCTCGAAGGCCAGGTCAGCGACATCTTCGAGCAGCCGCAGGCGCGCACGCCGAACTTCGACCCGATCCTGCTGCGTCCGGTCGACGAGCTCGAGCTCACCGTGCGCTCGGCGAACTGCCTGAAGGCCGAGAACATCTACTACATCGGCGACCTGATCCAGCGCACCGAGACCGAACTGCTGAAGACGCCGAACCTCGGCCGCAAGTCGCTGAACGAGATCAAGGAAGTGCTGGCATCGCGCGGGCTCACGCTCGGCGCGCGGCTGGAGAACTGGCCCCCGCAGGGTCTCGACAAGAGGTAACCCGAGAACCACCCCCTACGGCCTTCGGCCGCCCCCTCGAGGGGGCGATGCCGGTGGGCCGGCGGAAGCCGGACCCACGGCGTCTGCTTGACCCCGAAGAGCACGTGCCCCCTCGGTACCTGATACGGCCGAGGTTCAATAACGAAAGGAACGCACCATGCGCCACCGCCAAGGACTCCGCAAACTCAACCGCACCAGCAGCCATCGCCTCGCGATGCTGCGCAACATGTGCAATTCGCTGATCACCCACGAGGCGATCAAGACCACGCTGCCCAAGGCCAAGGAACTGCGCATGGCGGTCGAGCCGCTGATCACGCTGGGCAAGGTGCCGACGCTGGCGAATCGCCGTCTGGCTTTCGACCGCACGCGCGACCGCGACGTCGTGGCCAAGCTCTTCAACGATCTGGGCCCGCGCTACAAGGCGCGCCCGGGTGGCTACACGCGCATCCTGAAGATGGGTTTTCGCGTCGGCGACAACGCGCCGATGGCCTTCGTCGAACTCGTCGACCGGCCGGCGCCGGCCGCCGATGCTGGCGACGACAAGGCCGAGTGACCGGCGACAGCGCCTGAAGATTGCTGTATACTCATAGATTCAGTCGCGGGGTGGAGCAGCCTGGTAGCTCGTTGGGCTCATAACCCAAAGGTCGCAAGTTCAAATCTTGCCCCCGCAACCACATTCTTTGAAGCCCTCCCTGCGAGGGCTTCGTTTTTTGCACCGCCCGGCCGGCGCCATGCGGTGAAGTTCGGGCAGCGGCCGATGCAATCACTGCGAAACCTGGGCGTCATCCTGCTGGACCGGCTGCGCCCGTCGGCGTGGCAACGGACGCTGGTGATGGCCGGGTTCGTCGGCGTGCTGGGCGCGCTCGCGACGCTGGGTTTTCGCAAGGGCCTCTTCTTCATCGAACAGTTCCTGTTCGGCCGCAGCGACGGCCTGGTCCACATCGCGGCCGGGCTCACCTGGTGGGAGCGCCTGGCCTCGCCCGCACTCGGCGGCATCGTCGCCGGGCTGATCCTGAGCCAGGCCAAGCGCCTGGCGGGCGGCGGGTCCGGTGCCGACTACATGGAGGCGATCGCGCTCGGTGACGGCAACCTGCCCGCGCGCGTCTCGGTGCTGCGTGCGCTGTCCTCGGCCGCGTCGGTGACGACCGGCGGCGCGATCGGCCGCGAGGGGCCGATGGTGCAGCTGGCCGCGCTGACCGGTTCGTTGATCGGACGCTGGCGCAAGGCGCCCATCCCGCGCCGGCGCCTGATGGTGGCCTGTGCCGCCGCGGCCGGCGTCGCGACCGCCTACAACGCGCCGATTGCCGGGGCGCTGTTCGTCGCCGAGATCGTGCTGCGCTCGCTCGCGCTCGAGACGATCGGCGCGCTCATCGTCGCGGCCGTCGCGGCCAACGTCGTGGTCGTCTCGACCGTCGGGCCGGAGCCGTTGTACCGGATGCCGCATTTCGTGCTGCCGGGCGGCGGCCCGACGATGCTCGTGCTGTCGGCGCTGGGCATCGTCGCCGGACTGACGGCGCCGATGTACCTGTGGGTCCTCGACCGCGGGCGCGACCTGTTCTCGGCCTGGCGCTCGCCGCTGTGGTTCAAGCTCGGTCTGGGTGGCCTGATCGTCGGCGGACTGTCGATCGTCACGCCGGACGTCTGGGGCAACGGCTACAGCGTCGTCAATTCGGTGCTCCAGGGCAATTGGGTCTGGCAGATGCTGCTGCTCGTGCTGCTGCTGAAGATCGTGGCCGTCGCGGCGAGCACCGGCTCCGGCGCGGTCGGCGGCATCTTCACGCCGACGCTGTTCGTCGGTGCCGTCGCCGGCGCGCTCTGCGCGACCGGGCTCGCCGCGGTCTGGCCCGGGGCGCCACCGGCGTCGGCGACCGCGGTCGTCGGGATGGGCGCCTTTCTCGCCGCCTGCACCCACGCGCCGCTGATGTCGGTGCTGATGGTGTTCGAGATGACCGAGAACTACGCCACCATCGTGCCGTCGATGCTGGCCTGCGTGCTCGGCTACTCGATCGCGCGCACGCTCAGGCCGAAGTCGATCTACCCGACGACGCCGGCAGCGGCGCTGCCGCATGCGGCGCTGGCGGTGGCCGCCGACTTCCTGCGCCCCGAGGTGGCGACCGTCCCCGAGGGCTGCACGCTGCTCGACGTCGAGCAGGCCTTCCTGCGCCACCGCTGGCAGCATCTCTACGTCGTCGACGCGAAGCAGCACTTCGTCGGTGCGGTCTCGCTCCACGACGTCGCCGCGTCGCTGCGCCATCCGGACATCGCGCGCCAGACGCTGCCGAGCGAACTGCTGCGTCGCGACTACCCGCGGGTTCAGACCGACACGCCTTCGTGGCAGGTGCTCGAGGTCTTCGCCACGCACCCCGGCGAGCGGCTGCCGGTGCTCGAGGCCGGCGGCCGCCTCGTCGGCCACGTGACGAAGACCGACGTGGTGATGATGTTCCGCGATCGGCTGGCCGCCGACTGACCCGCGGCACCCGGTCTGGGTTATCGTCGCTGCGCCCATGAGATCGACGAGCAGTACCGAGCCGCCGGCGGACGATGCCGAACCCCAGTCGAACCCGGCCGTTGCGGCCGCAGCATCGACCTCCGTCGCCGAGCTGCAGGGCGCGCTGAACGGTCTGCACCGCGCGCTGGCGCTGCTCCTCGACGCGCCCGCGGCGGACCCGCTCTGGGTCGACCGCATCCGCGCCGTCAAGCAGCGGCTGGCCGACCTCACGTCGCGCGACCCGGACACGCTGCTCTACCTGCTGCTGTTCGGCGCCGCGCGCACGGTCGAGCGCTACAGCAGCCACCACGCGCTCGTCTGCTCGGCGCTGGTCGGCCTG
>MEGM01000226.1 GCA_001725505.1 Rubrivivax sp. SCN 70-15
CGTGATGCCCATGGCCGCTGCCCTGAGCCGCTGGTTCGGCCTGGCCTGCGTGCTGGCCGCTCTGGGCGCCGGCCAGGCCCGGGCTGCCGACTGTCCGCCGCCGCTGCCGGCCGCATTGCAGGCCCGGCTCGCGCGCCGGATCGCCGCCGCCTGCCTGGCACCGGGCGCGTTCGACGGCGTGGACCCGGCGCTGCAGGTGGTGGCGCTGGGCGTGCTCGAGGCGCGCTGGGTCGGCCTGGACCCGGCCTACGCGCAGGAGCCGGCGCTGGCCGCGCGCGAGCGCGCGGCGGGCCGGCCGGTGCGCGCGCTCGAAAGCGTGGCGATGCAGCGCGCGCTGCTCGCGCCGGCGGCGCCCGACGCCGCGCGCGCCGAGGTCGAGGCCGGCCTCGCCGAGCTGGAGCAGGACCGCGGGCGCAAGACGATCGAACGCCTGGCGCAGGCCTGGAATCACGGCGATCTGGCCACGCTGGCGTCCTACGAACGATGGTGCGGCTGCATCCACGACGCCGCCGACCGGGCCCAGATGCGCGCGCTCAACGACGCGCGCAACCCGGCGCTGGCCGACGGCATCGCGGCGCTGCACGCGCAGGGGCTGCGCGTCTTCGCGGCCGTCGGTGCACTGCACATGACCGGCCCGCAGGGCCTGCCCCGGCTGCTCGCGGCGCGCGGGTTCCGGGTCACGCGCGTGGTCTTCGGCGCGCGCGCAGCGGGCGCACAATGAAGGCGGCGAATCCGAACGCGGCAAGGAGATGGGCATGGCCGATGCAGGCGATTTCAAGGGGCTGGTTCCGGGCTTCGATTTCCTCCAGGGGCTGGTGCGCAACGCCGGTGCCGGCCTGCCCGACATGAGCCAGTGGATCGCGCCGACGCTCGATCCGCAGGAGCTCGAAAAGCGCATCGGCGAGCTGCGCACGGTGCAGTTCTGGCTCGACCAGAACGCCAAGCTGCTCGGCACGACGATCCAGGCGCTCGAAGTGCAGCGGCTCACGCTGTCGACGCTGAAGACGATGAACCTCCCGCTCGCCGAGCTGCGCAAGTCCTTCGAGATGCCCACGCCGCCGGCCGCCGCCGAAGCGCCCGGTGACGAGCCGGCGCCCGAAGCCGCCACGACCGCGGCCGCCGACCCGATGCGCTGGTGGGGTGCGCTGACACAGCAGTTCGGCCAGATCGCGGCGCAGGCGCTGAAGGACGTCGCGGCCGAGCCGCCGGCTCCGGCCCCGGCGCGCAAGACCGCGCCGCGCAAGCCGCGCCGGGCCGCCGCGGCCAAGGCGTCCGCGCCACGCCGCAAGGCCGCGAAGGGCTGAGCCGCGATGCCGGCCTTCGTCTGCGGCCACGCGACCCACCCCGACTGGCGGGTGGCGCTGTCGCTCGCCGGCGCGCAGATCGACGCGCAGATCGACGCCCAGGCCGGCGCCGCGCCGCCCAGCCTGGGCTTCGTCTACCTGACCGACGCCTACGCGGCGCATGCGGCGGAACTGCTCGCCGCACTGTGCGCGCGCTGGCCTGGCGTCGGCTGGGTCGGCAGCGTCGGCGTCGGGGTCGCGGCCAGCGGCGTCGAGTACTTCGACGAGCCGGCGCTGGTGCTGATGCTGGCCGCGCTGCCGGCGGGCAGCTTCGAGGTCTTCTCCGGCGCGCACCCGCTGCAGCGCATCGGCGCCGACAGCGCGCTCGTGCACGCCGACCCGGCGACACCCGACCTCGCGGAGCTGATCCACGAGATGAGCGAGCGCACCGCCTCGGGCTACCTGTTCGGCGGCCTGGCCGCGTCGCGCGGCGACGCGCTGCACATCGCCGACGGCGTCTGGCGCGGCGGCCTCTCGGGCGTGGCCTTCGGCCGCGACGTCGAGATCGTCTCGCGCGTCACGCAGGGCTGCCAGCCGGTCGGCCCCGAGCGCGAGGTCACGAAGGCCGAGCGCAACATCGTCGTCGAGCTCGACGGCGAGCCGGCCTTGCCCTGCCTGCTGCGCGACCTCGGCCTGCCCGGGCTGGACGACCCGCGCCGCGCGCTGCCCAGGCTGCGCGCCACGCTCGCCGGCCTGACCGACGCGCCCGCCGCGCGGCCCGGCCGGCGCGGCCATTTCGGCGACGACGTGCGCGTGCGCCACCTCGTCGGCCTGGACCCCGGCCGCCACGCGGTCGCGCTGGCCGACCAGGTCGAGCCCGGCATGCGGCTGGCGTTCTGCACCCGCGACGTGACGGCGGCGCGGCGCGACCTGGTGCGCATCTGCAGCGAGATCCGCGAGGAGATCGAGACCACCCCGGCCGAGCTCGCCGCGCATGGCCCGGTCGACGAGACGCTGCCCGGGCGGCGCATCCTCGGTGCCCTATACGTCAGCTGCGCGGGCCGCGGCGGCCCGCATTTCGGCGGCCCGTCGGCCGAGCTGAAGATCGTCCAGCACGCACTCGGCGACGTCCCGCTGGCCGGCTTCTTCGCCGGCGGCGAGATCGCGCACCGGCACGTCTACGGCTACACCGGGGTGCTGACGGTGTTCACCGGCGCGCCGGGTTGAGCGGTGTCCGATCGGGTGGCTCGTGCGGTGAACCACTCGAACCCGCGACGCCCGGCTCGCTGAACACAGTCTCGCGCGATGTCCGACTCGGAGCCCGTCGTACGGTCTCGGCCTTCCTCGCCGGCAAGACCGGCCTTGCCGAACCCGCTCGTCGGCTGCAGCCCGGACGGTATGGGCCGGGCGCGCGGGTTCGGCGCATACTCGATCACGTTCGACGGCCGGACGTCGGCTCTGGGCGAAGGCTTGAAGCCGCGCCCCGGCGTCACACTGACCTGGAGGGCCTGACATGGACTGGCGTGAACGCATCGTGAGTGACCCCGACATCCTGGTCGGCAAGCCCGCGGTCAAGGGCACGCGGATCTCGGTCGAGCTGATCCTCGGCTGGCTCGCCCAGGGCTGGACGCACGAGATGCTGTTGGAGTCCTACCCGCAGCTGGCGCGCGAAGACATCCTCGCTGCGCTGGCATTCGCCACCGAGCTGATGCGCGAGGAGTCCTACGTTGCACTGGACAAGGCTGCCGCGTGAAGCCGCGGCTGCTGGCCAACGAGAACTTTCCACGCCCGGCGCTCGTGGCCTTGCGCGCCGCGGGGATCGACGTCGAGTCGGTGGCAGAAGCCATGCCGCACGCGAGCGACAGCCGGGTGCTCGAGCATGCCGCGGCCACCGGACGCTGGCTGCTGACCTTCGACCGTGACTATGGCGAATTGGTTTTCGCGCGCACCGTGCCGGCGCCGCCGGCCATCGTCTATCTCCGCCAAGGTACCTATCCGCCGGCCTGGCCTGCCGAGGCGGTGCTCGCATTGATCGATCGCGCGGAATTCGTCGCCGGACACCTGGTGGTCGTCAATGGCCGTTCGATCCGCCGCCGCGCCTTGCCGGCGACCGCCGCGCGGTGAGCGACGACGATCTTCTGTCGCTGCCGGCCTGTAGGTTTTGAGACCACGGCCTGCGCGAATGCAGGCTCGTCCGCCTGGAGCGGGCCTTTGGCGACAACCTGCACCCGCCGCGCGGTCCGGTCGGCAAGGCACTGCCCGGGGGACGCATCCGCGGCGCCGTCCGCCTGCCGCTGGCCGGCTTCTTCGCCGGCGGCGAGATCGCGCACCGGCACCTGTACGGCTACACCGGGGTGCTGACGGTGGTCACCGGCGCGGCGGGTCGAGCGGTCCGCTGCGGCGCCGCCGTCGCTGCGGTCAAAACTGAACTGACCCTGCCGGGCGGCGGCGCGGAGCCTTGCGCCGCGCCGCGGGCGCTACAGTTGCGGCGCCCGGCGCGCTGCAGCGCCGTGCCTGCGCAAAGGATCTCTCCCGATGGACGTCGAATCGCCGCCGCCCGTGGCACCGGACACCGCCAGGCCGGTGGCGCCGGGCAGTTCCTCGCGCGCCGCGCGCCAGGCCGCCGTCGTCCAGGCGCTGCTCGGCGTGCTGCCCGCGCACGCGCTGCTCTGGCAGCGCGAGGACACCGTGCCCTACGAGTGCGATGGCCTCACCGCCTACCGCCAGCAGCCACTCGCGGTGGCGCTGCCCGAGACCGAGGCGCAGGTCGCGGCAGTGCTGCGCATCTGCCATCAACTGGACGTGCCGGTGGTCGCGCGCGGCGCCGGCACCGGGCTGTCCGGCGGCGCGCTGCCGCTCGCGCTGGGCGTGACGCTGTCGCTGGCCAGGTTCAACAGGATCGTCCGCATCGACCGCGCCGCGCGCACCGCCACCGTGCAGTGCGGCGTGCGCAACCTCGCCATCAGCGAGGCGGCGGCGCCGTTCGGGCTGTACTACGCGCCGGATCCGTCGAGCCAGATCGCGTGCACGATCGGCGGCAACGTGGCCGAGAACTCCGGCGGCGTGCACTGCCTGAAGTACGGGCTGACCCTGCACAACGTGCTGCGCGTGCGCGGCTTCACGGTCGAGGGCGAGGCGGTCGAGTTCGGCAGCGAGGCGCTCGACGCTCCCGGGCTGGACCTGCTCGCGGCCGTGATCGGCAGCGAAGGCATGCTCGCGGTGACGACCGAGGTCACCGTCAGGCTGGTGCCCAGGCCGCAGCTCGCGCGCTGCATCATGGCCAGCTTCGACGACGTCCGAAAGGCCGGCGACGCGGTCGCGGCGATCATCGCCGCCGGCATCATCCCGGCCGGCCTCGAGATGATGGACAAGCCGATGACGGCCGCGGTCGAGGACTTCGTCCACGCCGGCTACGACCTCTACGCCGCGGCGATCCTGCTCTGCGAGAGCGACGGCACGCCCGAGGAGGTGGCCGAGGAGATCGACCGCATGCTGGACGTGCTTTCCGGCGCCGGCGCGTCGCGCATGGAGGTGAGCAAGGACGAGGCGCAGCGGCTCAAGTTCTGGAGCGGGCGCAAGAACGCGTTCCCGGCCTCGGGCCGCATCAGCCCCGACTACATGTGCATGGACAGCACGATCCCGCGCAAGCGCCTGGCCGACATCCTGATCGCGATCGGCCAGATGGAGCTGAAGTACGGCCTGGCCTGCTGCAACGTCTTCCACGCCGGCGACGGCAACCTGCACCCGCTGATCCTGTTCGACGCCAACGACCCCGACCAGATGCACCGCTGCGAGCTCTTCGGCGCCGACATCCTGGAGACCAGCGTCGCGATGGGCGGCACCGTCACCGGCGAGCATGGCGTCGGCGTCGAGAAGCTGGGCTCGATGTGCGTCCAGTTCAGCCCCGAGGAGCGCGAGCAGATGTTCGCGCTGAAGGCCGCGTTCGACCCCAGGGGCCTGCTCAACCCGGGCAAGGTGATCCCGACGCTGCAGCGCTGCGCCGAGGGCGGCAAGATGCACGTGAAGAAGGGGCTGCTGCCATTCCCCGAACTGGAGCGGTTCTGAGCATGGATGCCGCACTCGACCGCCTGGTCGACCAGGTCCGCGACGCACGCGCGCGCGGCGCCGCGCTCGACATCCACGGCGGTGGCACCAAGGCCTGGTACGGCCAGGCGCCGGCCGGCGAGCCGCTGGACCTGCGCCCGCTCGCCGGCATCAGCAGCTACGAGCCGACCGAGCTCGTCGTGACGGTGCGCGCGGGCACGCCGCTGGCCGAGCTGGAGGCGGCGCTGGCCGAACGCGGCCAGTGGCTGCCTTTCGAGCCGCCGCGCTTCGACGCGCCGGGCGACGTCGGCGGCAGTGATGCGGCGGGCATGCCCGCGGCCGGGACGGTCGGGGGCATGGTGGCCGCCGGCCTGGCCGGGNNGGCGCGCGCCAGCGCCGGCGGCGTGCGCGACTACGTGCTCGGCGCGACGCTGCTCAACGGCCGCGCCGAACTGCTCACGTTCGGCGGCCAGGTGATGAAGAACGTCGCCGGCTACGACGTTTCGCGCCTGCTCGCCGGCTCGCTCGGCGTCCTGGGCGTGATCTGCGAGGTCTCGCTGAAGGTGCTGCCGCTGCCGCCGGCGACGCGCACGCTGCGTTTCGAGATGGACCAGGCGACCGCGCTGCGCCAGCTCAACGAATGGGCCGGCCAGCCGCTGCCGCTGTCGGCCAGCGCCTGGTGGGAAGGCACGCTGGTGCTGCGCCTGGCCGGCGCCGCGGCGGCGGTGCAGGCGGCGCACGGCCGGCTCGGCGGTGAAGTCATCCCCGACGCGCTGGCGGCCGACTTCTGGGCCGGGCTGCGCGACCAGCGCGACGAGTTCTTCGCCGCCGCATCGAAGGCGGTGACCGGCGGCGCCAGCCTGTGGCGGCTGTCGCTGCCGCAGACCGCGCCGCCGCTGAAGCTCTCGGGCGAACAGCTCGTCGAGTGGGGCGGCG
>MEGM01000227.1 GCA_001725505.1 Rubrivivax sp. SCN 70-15
CGCGCCGCTGGCGCCGCCGCTGCAGCGCATCCACCGCGAGCTGAAGAAGGCCTTCGACCCGGATCGCCTGTTCAACCGCGGCCGCCTCTACCCGGATCTGTGAGCATGCGGTCCGTCACCCCCGGACGGTGGCCGTGATGGACGGCCTGCGCGGTTTCGCGATCCTGCTCTTGTGCCAGTCGGCGGGCGAGGCGCTGTCGCGGCTGACCCATGCACCGCTGCCCGGCCCGGTGATCGGGCTGCTGCTGCTGTGGGCGCTGCTCAACGTGCCGGCGCTGCGCGCGCCGGTGGCGGCCGCCGCCGACGCGCTGCTCGGGCACCTGTCGCTGCTGTTCGTGCCCGTCGGCGTCGGCGTGATCGCGCACCTGGCGCTGGTCGAGCGCTTCGGCGCGCGCATGCTGCTCGCGATCGTGCTGTCCACCTGGGCCGGCATGGCGGTGGCAGCGCTGGTGCTGCGCGCCCTGCTGCGCGAGCGCCGCACCGAGCGCGCCTGACGCGATGGACAGCTTCGTCCAGCTCTGGGTCTACCTGTCGGCGACGCCGCTGTTCGGCCTGACCGCGACGATCACCACCTACGTGCTCGCGCAGGCCGTCTACCTCCGCCTCGGGCAGGCGCCGTGGGCGAACCCGGTGCTGTGGACGGTGCTCGTGCTGGCGCTGCTGCTCGAAGCCACCGGCACGCCGTACCCGACCTATTTCTCGGGGGCGCAGTTCATCCATTTCCTGCTCGGGCCGGCGGTCGTCGCGCTCGCGTGGCCGATGTGGCAGCGGCGTGCCGAGCTGCGCCGGCGCGCGCTGCCGCTGCTGCTGGCGGCGCTGGCCGGCGGTGCCGCAGCCTCGGGCAGCGCGGTCGGGATCGGCTGGGCGCTGGGCCTGCCGGCCGACGTGCTGGCCTCGCTCGCGCCGAAGTCGGTGACCGCGCCGGTGGCGATGGGCATCGCGGCGCAGCTCGGCGGCATCCCGGCGCTGGCGGCGGTGTTCGCGGTGCTCAGCGGGCTCGTCGGCGCGGTGAGCGCGAAGTACCTGCTCGACGCCTTGCGCATCGTGCCGCCGGAGCTGCGCGGCTTTGCGCTCGGCACCGCGTCGCACGGCATCGGCGCGGCGCGCGCGATCCAGGTGCACCCGGATGCCGGCGCCTATGCCGGCCTGGCGCTGGGCCTGCAGGTGCTGCTGGCCTCGCTGCTGATGCCGCTCGCGGCCCGACTCTTCTGACCCCGACACCATGCAAACCAACCTGGCCGCCGAATTCAAGACCACGCGCGAAGGGCAGGAGGCCGAAGCCATCCTGCGCAAGTGCGTGCACTGCGGCTTCTGCACCGCGACCTGCCCGACCTACCAGCTGCTCGGCGACGAGCTCGACGGCCCGCGCGGGCGCATCTACCTGATGAAGCAGGTGCTCGAGGGCGCCCCCGTCACGCGCAGCACGCAGCAGCACCTGGACCGCTGCCTGACCTGCCGCAACTGCGAGAGCACCTGCCCGAGCGGCGTGCAATACGGCCACCTGGTCGACATCGGCCGGCGCATCGTCGACGAGCGCGTCGAGCGGCCCAAGGGCGAGCGCGCGCTGCGCTGGCTGCTCAAGGAAGGGCTGACCTCGCCGCTGTTCGGCCCGGCGATGAAGCTCGGCCAGATGGTGCGGCCGCTGCTGCCTGCGGCGCTGAAGCACAAGGTGCCGGCGAAGGCTGGTGCGCGCGCGAAGGCCTGGCCGACGCGCGAACACCCGCGCAAGGTGCTGCTGCTGCTGGGCTGCGTGCAGCCGGCGATGATGCCCAACATCAACTCGGCCACCGCGCGCGTGCTCGACGCCGCCGGCATCCAGACGCTCGTGGCCGACGACGCCGGCTGCTGCGGCGCGATCCGCACGCATCTGAACGACCACGCCGGCGGCCTGGCCGACATGCGCCGCAACATCGACGCCTGGTGGCCGCTGATCGACGGGCTCACGTCGCAAGGCAAGGTCGAGGCGATCGTGATGAACGCGTCGGGCTGCGGCGTCACCGTCAAGGAGTATGGCCACGCGCTCGCGCACGACCCCGACTACGCCGAGAAGGCGCGCCGCGTCAGCGAGCTGACGCGCGACCTGAGCGAGCTGCTGCCCGAGCTGGTGCCGGTGCTGAAGCCGCAGCTGCGCACGCGGGCGGGCAGCGCCGCGGCGCGCATCGCGTTCCACCCACCGTGCACGCTGCAGCATGGCCAGCAGCTGCGCGGCGGCGTCGAGACGCAGCTGGGCGCGCTCGGCTTCGACGTGCAGCTCGCGGCCACGGAGTCGCACCTGTGCTGCGGCTCGGCCGGCACCTACAGCGTGCTGCAACCCGAGCTCGCCTACCGGCTGCGCGACCGCAAGCTCGAGAACCTGGCGCCGCTGGACGCCGAGGTCATCGCCAGCGCCAACATCGGCTGCATCCAGCACTTGCAGACCGGCACCACGACGCCGGTGAAGCATTGGGTCGAAGTGCTGGACGAGGCGCTGGGCTGAGGACGGCGGGCGATCGGCCGGCATTCCCGTTCCGGCCCAGGTCCGGGCGCGCAGCGCGGCCGGCCTCTCACCTCGTCGCGTAGTAGTCGCCGCCGTTGGTGACCGTGGTCGGGTTCACCGGCAGGTCGAGCCGGCTCATGAAGACCGCGCCCTTGGCACCGCCCGGGAACTGCGTCACGCCGGCGATCCGGTAACGGGTGGATCGGCCGTCGTCGCGCGTGAGCACGAGCAGGTCGCCGTGGACGTCCCAGCGACCCCGCGCGCGATCGGTCTGGACGTTCATCGCGCCGACCACGCCGTGCGCGCCTGCGAACTCGTACGCATAGCTGCCATCGGCCTTCAGCGCCAGGCGGCCGCCGTAACTCACCGCCGTCATCGACGTGGCCCCCGTGTAGACGTTGACCCACATCTGCGAGCCGCTGCTGCCGAAGCCGTAGTCGCCGGCGAGCGCGGCGCGGTCGGCAAGCGGCCTGCCCTTGCCGCCGGCGCAGCGCAGCGTCGCCAGGAAGGGCTCGGCCATCGAGGCGCTCGTGCCGTAGGAGCTGCCCGCGCTGAAGCCCGCCGCGGCCGCGACGGGGTTGCCAGGCTCTTCGTAGGTCTGGGCCACCAGCAACGGCTGCCACGACGCCCCGCAGTCCAGCAGGTACAGCGTGAACAGCGAGTCGGCCTGGCGACCGGCCTCGCGGCCGCGACCCGAGATGAACCACGCCGGCACGCCGTCGCCGACGTAGCGGCGATAGACCATCGCGCCGCCGCGCTCGCGCAGGCCCTCGGGGACGTGCCCGCGCCACAGCGCCCGCAGCGTCTCGCTCATGCCGCCCTGTGCGGCCACGGCCGGCAGCACGCGCACCAGGGCCGAGGTGATCTCGTCGCCGCCGCCCCGGTTCTCGGTGCGCGCGGCAACATACCAGCCCCCGCGCTCGACAAAGCCGCCCGGCACCGTGAACGTGAAGCTTGGATTCGCCGCTGCGGACGGGCCGGGCGAGGGGGGTGTCACCGAAGGTGGCGCGCCCGGCGCAGCGGCCGGCTCGGGCGGCGCCAGGCGCAGGCTGGCAAGGAACCTGTCGATCTTCGGCCGGTACAGGTCGTCGTTGTAATTCACCAGCACGCTGACCTTGACGCCGTGGCCGGTGAAGACCGACAGCAGGGCAACGAATTGGCGCGCCTGCTCGCTCCACACCCTGGCCGCGCCCATCGTCAGCTTCCAGCCGCCGGGCCAGTCTCGGGTCTCGGTCTTGAGATCGCCGGTCACGCGCAGGCTGCGGGCTACCAGCATCGCCCACTCGTCGGCGAAATCGCGGGCTGCGTCGCCGCTCCCCGGCGCACTGCGGTACACGCCGTAGATCGCGAAGGTGGTCGGTGTGGCATCGGTGAAGCCCACGGCGTCGGCCTGGGTGCTGCGCGCGCCCGGCGGCGGCGTGAAGCTGACGAGGTCGAAGGTTTCGGCACGCGCGAGCCAGGGCACGAGCGCGACCAGCGCCATCGCGACCAGCCGGCGCAGGGTGCGTGCGTTCATTTCCTGCCCGCCGGCCGCAGCGGCTTGGTCGGGTCGCAGGCGCCCAGCTTCGTGCCGACCGCGACCACGGTCATCGTGTCGCTGCCCTGCGTCATCGTGTAACGGCCCTCGACGCGGTCGCCCCGGCGCGTGAACTGCCCCTTCAGTTCGCCCGGTTCGGGCGGTCCGCAGACGATGCGAAAGCTCGTCGTGCCGCCGACGATCCTGTGCTCCTTGAGCTCGCAGTGCTTCTCCACCGGCGGCGCGTTGCCATCCTCGGGTCGCACGCACACCTTGGTGCCCGGCATCGGCATCTTCATGCCCTGCATCTCCACGCTCATCGCGCAGTCCCATTCCTCGCCGCCCATGCCGGCCGCCAGCGCGCCACCGGTGGTCGCGGCGGTGCACAGCACCAGAAGACGTCCGATCCAATTGCCGATCTGCATCGTCTGCTCCCTCTCAAAAGGCGCTGCGGTCGAAGCCGCCGCTCACCGCGGCGCTGGTGCCTGCATTCCAGCTCCAGTTGCCGCCGACATCGGTGTTGAGCTGCGCGCCGGCACTGGCCGCATCGGTCTTGCCGACCGAGCTCGAGGCCTTGGCCCCGACGCCCGAATCGATGCGAACGTCGGTGATGCCACTGCGGTCGAATTCGACACCGACACCGCCGCGCGCGCTCAGGCCGAGTTCCAGCGGACTGGCGACGCCGAGCGGTGCGGTCTCGCCCGGCCCCTTCACGACGTCGCGCGCCGCCTTCATGGCGTCGACCTCGGCGCCGACGCGCACGCCGCCGCTCTTCAGGCCCCGGTCGTCGAACTCGCCATGGACGCCGACGGACGCCTTGGCGATCTCCGAGATCTCCCGGCCGACCTCCACCGAGGCGCTGAGCACGCGGTCCTTGTTCAGGTCCTCGGTCCACCGGGCCTTGAACGGCAGTGCGAACGGTTCGAGCTCGACGCTGGCGCTGTTGCAGCGGATGTCGTAGCGGCCGATCCCCGCCACCGCGAAACTGACGAGGTGCTGGCAGTTCATCGCGTCGAAGTCCAGCAGCCCGCGCCTGGGCGAGTGGGCCCGCGGCTTGTGCAGGCAGACCTGGTCGTAGGGGGGGATCATGCCGACGCCGAAGAAGCCGGCATGCAGGATGCCGTCCCGGTAGATCCTGGCGTGCGCGCGCTCGACGGCGCCCAGGAACTGCGCGCGCAGGCTGCCCTTCATCGCGTCGAAGTCGGCGTCGCTCGACTGGAACTGCATCAGGTTGGCGATCTCGCCGATGTGCCGGTGGTAGAAGCCGACATACGCCTGAGCCGCCTTCTCGAGCGGCGGCACGGCCTGGTGCAGGTAGTCCGTCTGCACGGCGACCACCTCCTTGCACGAGACCTCGGGCGGGTAGCCTCCGGCAACGTTGGCGTAGCGCTTCTCGCCCTCGGCACGGATGGCCCTGACCTTCTGCTCGGCCTTGGCACGCTCGACCTCTTCCTGACGCTCGGCCTCGGCCAGCACCTCGGCAACCCGCTTCGCCTGCGCCTTGCTCACCGGCTCGTTCGCGCGCATCACCCGCTGGGCCAGCGGCGCCAGCGGCGCGGTAACGGTCAGCATCGTGTCCGCGTTGGGGCCCGCCGTCAGCCGCAGGCCCGGCACGGCTGGCCGGCCGACGCCGGCAGCGCCGCATCGGCCCGCGCCTTGGCGGCCCGCTCGACGTCGGCCTCCAGCCGGGCCCGGGTCTCGTGCAGGCGCTGGTAGTACGCGATCCAGAGCACGCGCGCATCGACGGTGGCCTGCGCGTCGACCGGATAGGCGGGCGGCGCGAGGTCCGACAAGCCCAGCGGGTGCGCCGGCATGTCGAGCTTGCCGAGCACATCGTTCGGCGAGGGCTTGCCGCCGAGCTTGCGCAGCCGCTGCTCCTTGGCCTCGCTGTAGCCGCCGCGGATCGCCGCATGCATCGAGGCCTGCGCCGACGCCCGGTCGCCGCGCGCCTGCTCGAGGCGCGACTTGGTGACGTTGGCCTGCGGGTGGTTGGGCGCGCGCCTGACGGCCAGGATCAGCACGCGCTCGGCTTCCTTCGTTTCACCCAGCTCGAACCAGGCCTGGCCCAGGTTGTTCAGGATCGTGCTGTTGTTCGGGTAGCGCGCGTCCAGCGTGATCAGGATCGGCAGCGCCGCCTGCGCGGCCTTCTCCATCGTCAGGAACGCGGCGAGGTTGTTCAGGTCCTGCGCGCTGCCGCTGGCCAGCGCCACCTTGCCCATCAGGTACGTCGCCTCGGGCCAGGCGCCCCAGGCCGCGAGGCCGTTGGCCGCGGCGCGCAGTCGCGCGGTGAGATCGCCGCCGGCCTTGCGCTGCACGTCTTCGATCGTCTCGGCGCGACGCAGGGCGTCGCGCGACAGCGCCTGGCGCAGCCTCGGTTGCAGTGCCTGCACTTCCGCCTTCAGCTGTGCACCGGTCAGCGGCTGGCGCGGCACCTTGCTCAAGCGCGTGGCGTCGCGCTTGGGCACGCCGATCTCGTCGTCCTCGGCGCCCGGTGCGCTTCCCTGCGGCTGCGCCACCTCGCGTGGCGCCTGCCCGAGCATCTGGCGTTGCTCGGGCGTGAGCTTGTCCAGCTCGCGCTGCATCTGCCGCATCGCCGCTTCCATCTCCTTCGCCGAGGGCATCTGGGCAGTCGAGGGGAGCACGACACAGACGGCCGCCGCGAACAGCGCGAAGCGCGTGTACATCGACATCGAGTTCGGTGACCGCATCGTCGAGCCCTGGCGTCAGCGGCCGAGCAGGCCACGCAGCCTGTTGACGGCGTCCTTGGCCTTGTCGGCGACCGCTTGGGCCGGGTCGGGGGCGGTCGGCGCACGCTCGGGGACGGTCGCTGCCGGCGGCACCGGCGTCGGCGCCGCTGCCGCCGGCCCGCTCACGCTCCACGCCGCGGGCGGTGGCGTGTCCGGCAGCGGCCGGTCGAGCAGCGCCTGCAGCCGGCTGCGGTCGATCGCCCGCTTGAGGGCATCGACGTAGGGCGCCTTGTGGCCGTCCACCGTAACGACCAGGTTGTGCACCTCGAAGGGTGCAGGCTTCTTCGGCAGCGAGCCGAGCACCAGATCGTTCGCGCCCGGGTACGCAAAGTTGGCGCGCAGGGTGACCTTGACGCGATCGGCGTAATACGTGCTCGCTGCGTAGTCGGCGATGGCCATTGCTGCCGCGCTGCCCACCGGCGTGTCCTTGCAGACGCCCTGCACGACGACCTGCGGCTCGCGCTCCAGATGCAGCGGTGCCGGTGCCGCCGGCATGGCCGCCTTCAGCGACGCGGTCAGCCTGACGGTGAAGGCCTTCTCCGCGGGCGTGGGCTCGCGCCCGCCGTCGATGCAGTCGGCCCAGGCTGCGGGGGCTGCTGCCGCGGCGAGCGCCAGCGACAGCCCGGCGATGGTGGAGGTCTTCATGCGCTGACTCCGATCGGGCGTGAACGGGATGTGGTGGACGCTCGTCGCGCCGACGAAGCGTACGGTCGCGGCGGCCGCGCAGATCATCTCGAGTTCGGCTTCGCGCGCTGGACTTCGAGGTCATCGAGGTCCTCGTCGCCGGTCTTCGCGCGTGCCGACGGCCTGGCCCGCGCCTTCAGCGGCGTCTTCGCCTTCGCCCCGATGTACAGCTCGTCCTCGGTCTGCGTGCCCGGGCCGCGGGCCGAGGGCTTGGCCGACTTCACGGTCGCGCCGGCCGGCTTGGCCGGGGCCTTGTCTTGGGCCTGGGTGACGCTGGCGACGAACAGCGACGCGGCGGCGAGAAGGGCGGTGAGCGGTTTCATCGACGGACTCCATTGACGGATGGGCACCGTTGTAGAGACGAGAGCGTCACACCCGCGTCACGCGGTGCGCGATGGGCGCATTGCGCGTCCGGCCTGCCGGTCCCGGGACGATGCCGGTGCGACCGGAGGTGCGCCTACGCGACGCGACGCGCAGCCAGCGCGAGCAGATCGCGGTGCAAGGGGTTGCGCTGGAGGAAGCTGTCCCGGAACTCGGGAGGCACGTGCGCGTGCGCCGTGGCACGCAGCGCGTCGCGGGCGGCCAGCGCGCAGCGCCGCGCCAACTCGGGACGCCCGATGGTCTCGAGTGCGCTGCAAAGCCACCAGGCGCGCAGCGGCAGCAGCAGCCCGGTCGGCGTCGCTGCGAGTCGGGCGGCGGCGTCGCTTGCGGCGTCGGCTGCCTGCTCGATCCGCCCGAGGTCTGCGCAGAGCCTGGCCCGCAAGGCCTGCAGTCCGGGCTGCAGGCCTCGCGTACCGGCATGGCCACAGCGCTCCAGCATGGCGTCGCACTGCTGCAGCGTGCGCACCGTGCCGCGCGCCGTGCCGCGCAGCATCAGCCAGTCCCAGGCGATGAACAGGTCCTCGCTGTCCGATGGATCGATCGCGTCGAGGACGGGCAAAGGGTCGTGCTGCAAGGCCGTCTGCAGCGCCGCGCGTGCCAGGCCGGTGCGAATGCGATCGCGCGGTGCGCCGTCCGTACCGGCCTCGCGCGCATCGAGGGCGCGTCGGGCCAGTTCCGGGCGGCCGAGCTCGCAGAACAAGCGCGCCCGTTCGTCGCCCAGCGACGCCTCGGCCTGGTCGGGCCGGCTCGAACCGGCGGCCGCCTCCTCGAGCACTTCCAGCGCCTGCCCGAGCCGGCCCAGATGCCGGTAGGCCCCGGCCAGCGTGCGCCCGATGGCGACGCGGCTGAAGTCGGCGACGTCGGCTCTGCGCATCGCCGCCAATGCCAGCGCCGCCTCCTGAAGCACGCGCTCGCCGTCACCGAGGGCGAGCGCGCTGGCGGCGTTCGACGCGTGGGCCAGCGCCACGTCGCCCTGGCTTTGCGCTTGCACCAGCCTGGGCAGCGCGTCCTGCTGTGTCTGCAGGGCCAGGCGGGTCTGACCCGCCATCGTCAGCGCCGCCGCGAGCTGCGACTGCATCGCCGCGGCGCGCCGCGGCGCGCCGCCGTCGCGCATCAGCCGTGCGGCAGCGGCCAGGTGCTCGATGCCCTCCTGCAGCCGCCCCTGCTGGACCGCCACGACGCCCTTGCCGAACCGCGCCTCCGCCTCGACGCGCAGCTCCCCGGCGCTGATGCCGTCGAGCAGGGCCTCGTCGTTGAGCTGGACGAAGCGCGTGAATTCGCCGTGCAGGTACGCACTGACCGCATCGAGCAGGCGCAGCCTGGCCTGCTGGCCGGCGCTGCGCGCCAGTGGGCGCGCCATCTCGACGGCCCGGTCGTAGAGCGCGGCGCCCGCGGTCTCCGACAGCGCATCGGCGGCGTCGAACAGGATGTCGAACGCGGCGTCGCCGCGGCCTGAGCGAGCCTCGATCTCGGCAGCGCGCAGGAAGAAGTCGGCGATGTCCTGCGCCCGCGCCGCGGCCCAGGCCTGCCGTCCCGCAGCGACGAGGTGCGGCACGGCCGCCGCCTCCTGGCTCGCGAGCAGGCGATGGCGGGCGATGCGCGCCGGCTCGGCGCCCTGGGGCACCAGGAAGTCGGCGACGCGCGCGTGCAGCCGCTGCGCGATCGCCGCGGGCAGCGTGCGCAGCGCCGCCTCGTGCACGAGGTCGTGCGTGAACGCCGCGCCAGCCATCAGCTGCGCCGCCTCGATCTCGCGCCACGGGCTGGCGAGCGCGAGCGCGTTCTCGCCGCTGACCGCTTCGGCCAGCTCGATCGAGAAGTCGGTGCCCGCAATGGCCGCGATCCGGATCAGCGCCAGTGCCGCCGGCGACAGCGCGACCAGGCGCCGGTCCATCAGCGCCGCCACGCGCGGCGGCGTCACCGCGAGGTCGCCCGACCCGCCATGGGCCAGGCGCAGCGCCTCGAGCGCGAAGAGCGGATTGCCGCCCACGCGCCGGTGCAGGCGCGTCGCGATCGCCGCCGGCTCGCCCCAGTCCAGGCCCAGCGAATCGACGAAGCGAACGAGGGCATCGGCGTCGAGCGGCCCCAGCGCGACGACCGCCGCGCGCGCGAGCTCGGCCACGCGCGCCAGCCGCGCGGCCGTCGCGCTGTCCTCGGCCAGGCGCGATGCGAAGGCCCAGCGCAATGCCTGCGGCGAGCCGCTGC
>MEGM01000228.1 GCA_001725505.1 Rubrivivax sp. SCN 70-15
ACCAGATCGGCTCGATCTGCAGTTGCAGCCGCGAGCCGGTGCTGCCGCGCTGGGTGCTGTCGCGCTGCCGGCCGGATGCGCTCGGGGTCGACGCCCCCGCGGCCGGCGCGCACCGGCCCTGGTGGAGCCGCCTGTGGGGTGCCGCCCGGCCCTGATGCCGGTCTCGTCGAAGCGATCTGCATCCTTTTCGGGGGTTCTTCGTCTTCACGGCACGAGGTGAAGAAATGACCGAACTGACCCTGTCCCAGCGCACCCAGCAGCTTCCCCGGCAGCACCCGAGACTGTTCCTGCTCGTCGCAGCGGCGATCTGGTGGGGCCTGTACCAAACGCTGATCCCCGCCTCCGAGGCGCTGGTCGGCGCGCTCCCGGTGGACCGCAACAGCCACCTCGGCGGGGCGCTGCAGTTCTTCTTCTACGACACGCCCAAGGTGCTGCTGCTGCTCACCGCCGTCGTGTTCGTGATGGGGATGATCAACTCCTACTTCACGCCCGAACGCACGCGTGCGCTGCTGGCCGGCAAGACCGAAGGCGTGGCCAACGTGATGGCCGCGAGCCTGGGCATCGTGACGCCGTTCTGTTCCTGCTCGGCGGTGCCGCTGTTCATCGGCTTCGTCCAGGCCGGCGTGCCGCTGGGCGTGACCTTCTCGTTCCTGATCTCGGCGCCGATGGTCAACGAGGTGGCGCTCGCGCTGCTGTTCGGCATGTTCGGCTGGAAGATCGCGCTGCTCTACCTGGGCCTGGGCGTGGGCGTGGCCATCGTCGCCGGCTGGATCATCGGCCGCTTGAAGATGGAGAACTACCTCGAGGACTGGGTGCGTGACATGCCCAAGGTGCAGGCATCGGCCGGCGATTCGGCCCTGACCCTGGGCGAGCGCATCGATGCCGGCTTCGCCAGCGTGCGCGAGATCGTCGGCAAGGTCTGGCCCTACATCCTGGTCGGCATCGCCATCGGTGGCGCCATCCACGGCTGGGTGCCCGAGGACTTCATGGCCAGCATCATGGGCAAGAGCGCGCCGTGGTGGTCGGTGCCGCTGGCGGTGGTCATCGGCGTGCCGATGTACACCAACGCCGCGGGCGTGATCCCGATCGTCCAGGCGCTGCTGGCCAAGGGCGCAGCGCTGGGCACGGTGCTGGCGTTCATGATGAGCGTGATCGCGCTGTCCTTCCCCGAGATGATCATCCTGCGCAAGGTCCTCAAGGTGCGCCTGATCGCGACCTTCGTCGGCGTCGTCGCCGCCGGCATCCTGATCGTGGGCTACGTGTTCAATGCGGTGCTCTGACCGCGGCTTCTCCAACCTGTCTTTCAACTTCTGGAGAATTCCATGACCGTCAACCGTGCCGTCAGCATCTTCGCCGGCTTCATGATCATGCTCAGCCTCGCGCTGGCCCACCTCGCGGGCCAGATCGACCTGTCGCGCCTGAGCTGGCTCTGGTTCACCGCCTTCGTCGGTGTCAACCTGTTCCAGATGGGCTTCACCGGCTTCTGCCCGGCGGCCAGGATCTTCAAGGCACTGGGCCTGAAGGACGCAACCGGCGCAAGCTCGTGCTGCAGCTGACCTTGCCCCGGCCCGTGCGCAGCGCGCTCTGGGTCGTGCTGCTGGCCACCGCGAGCGCGAGCGCGTCGGCGCTGGAGCTGCGCTGGCAGCCCGTCGCCGAAGGGGTCTACGCGCATGTCGGGGACACCGGCGCGCGCAGCACCGACAACGAAGGCCTGAACGCGAACATCGGCCTCGTGGTGACACCGGCCGGCGCGGTGCTGATCGACAGCGGCGCCACGTTCCGATCGGCACGCCAGATCCTCGATGCGGTCGGCAGGATCACCTCGCAGCCGCTGAAGTGGGTCATCAACACCGGCGACCAGGACCACCGCTGGCTCGGCAACGGCCTCTTCGCGGCCCAGGGCGCGCAGATCATCGCCCATGCCGACGCACGCGCCGACATGCTCGACCGCGGCAACGACGAGTTGCAGTCACTGCGCGCCGAGGTCGGCGCGGTCGTCGACGGCACGGTGCCGACGCTGCCGACGCACTGGCTGAAGGGCAACGACGAACGGCTGGAACTCGGCGGCGTCGTGTTCGAATTCAAGCACCGCGGCGGCGCCCACACGCCGGGCGACACGATGGTGTGGCTGCCGCAGAAAAACGTGCTGTTCACCGGCGACGTGGTCTTCGTCGACCGCATGCTGGGCGTGCTGCCGGTCAGCAACACGCGGCACTGGCTCGACACCTTTGCCGTCATCGAGCAGCTCCAGCCGCGCGTGCTGGTGCCGGGCCACGGCAGCGTCACGACGGTGGTCACCGCCAAGGCCGACACCCAGGCCTATCTGCTGGCGCTGCGCGCGCAGATGAAGAAGGCCGTTGACGACGGCGTCGACGTGAGTGCCGCCGTCAGCGCCGCCGTGAAGTCCTTCGACGCCACGCCCTTCATGCGCTTGCGCAATGCCGCCGATCTCATGCCGGGCAATGCGAGCCGCATCTACCTCGAGATCGAACGCGAGTGATCGCGATCACCACATCCACAGGACATGCCATGAACCCGCAGAAGAAGTTCCACCTCGTCTTTTCGCTCGTGACGGGCGCGATGATGATCATCCTGATGACCTTCGTCATCACGGCGGTGAACGTCGGCTTCTCGCCCGACTTCATCCGCACCTGGATGAAGGCCTTCGCCATTGCCTATTTGGTCGGCGTGCCGGTGATCTTCTTTCTGGCTCCGGTGGCGCGCAAACTCACCGCCGGTCTCGTCGGCGCGCCGCAGTGAATCACTTTCGTTGACTCCCGATGGCGCCATGATGGCAGACCGACCCGCCTCGCCGATCGAGCAGCTCAACCGGGACTGCTTGTGCTTCAGCCTCGACCGCGAAGCGCTGGCGCTCGCGCTCGATGCCGAGCTGGGCCGGCCGGGGCTGTCGGCGATGGTCCGGGAGCGCTGCCCGTCGGTCTTCGCGGCGCAGCCGGTGTTCGTCGCCGCGTCGCAGATGCAGCGCATGGCCCAGGTGGTGCAGGCGGTCGAATCGGTGGTCGCGCTGCCGGCCTTCCGTGAGCAGGCCCTGGCCGGCGCGCCCGCGATCGCACGTGTGGACCCAGGCGGCGCGCAGAGCGTCTTCTTCGGCTACGACTTCCACCTCGACCAAGGCCGCCTCGGGCTGATCGAGATCAACACCAACGCCGGCGGCGCGATGCTCAACGCGGTGCTGGCGCGGGCGCAGCGCAGTTGCTGCGCGGCGATGGATGCGATGGTGCCCACGCCGGCCGACGTGGCGCACTTCGAGCAGCGGCTGGTCGACATGTTCCGCCGCGAATGGCGCCTGGCCGGGCACGCGCATCCGCTGCGCAGCATCGCCATCGTCGACGAAGCGCCCGAGCAGCAGTACCTGTATCCGGAGTTCCTGCTCTTCCAACGGCTGTTCGAGCGCCATGGCCTGCGCGCGGTCATCGCCGACCCGGCAGCGCTGCAGTGGCGCGACGGCGTGCTCCGGCACGGCGACCTGGCCGTCGACTTGGTCTACAACCGGCTCACCGATTTCTACCTCGAGCAGCCCGCCAGCGCCGTGCTGCGCGAGGCCTACGCGCAGCGCGGCGTGGTGCTGACCCCGCATCCGCAGGCCCACGCGCTGGTGGCCGACAAACGCCATCTCGCCTTGTTCAGCGATGCCGCTCGGCTGCAGGCGCTGGGCGTGCCCGAGACGACGCGGAAGATCCTGCTCGACCACGTCCCGCACACCGAGCTCGTGAATTCCGCGGATGCCGAGCGCCTGTGGGCGGTGCGCCGTGGCCTGTTCTTCAAGCCGGTCGCGGGTTTCGGCAGCCGCGCCGCCTACCGCGGCGACAAGATCACCAAGCGTGTCTGGGACGAGATCCTGGCCGGCGACTACGTGGCGCAGGCCATCGTGCCGGCGGGGGAGCGCCTGATCGAAGGCGCGGACAAGGCCCAGGCGATGAAGTTCGACCTGCGCGCCTACGCCTACGGTGGCGAGGTGCAGTGGATGGCGGCCCGGCTGTACCAGGGCCAGACGACCAACTTCCGCACGCCCGGCGGCGGCTTCGCACCGGTGTACAGCACCGCCGACGCATCCGGACGCACGCTGCACCACGCCGACGGCGAGCATGCGTCGTACGTGTTCCTGCTCGACGAGGCCGGCGGCGTGCACGCGGTGCCGCACGCGTTGTACGTGGCGCTGGCGCGGCATGAGGCCGCCGCGCCGATGCTCGCCGGCCAGACCCTGCGGCTGGCGGACTGGTACGTGCGGCTGAAGAACGGCGAACCCGATCGCGTGGTCAACGAGACCTACGGCGTGGTGCACGTCGACGCCCGCGGTCGGATCGAATCGGTGCTCGCACCGGCCGATGCCGGCTGGCCGACGCCTGCGGAGCGGCAACGCATGCACGCGCTGCTGTTCGAGACGGCCGCTTCGGCCGCCTGAATCTTTCAACCTCACGAGGAGATCTCATGGACATCAAGGTACTGGGCACGGGCTGTGCCAACTGCAAGGCGACCATCGCCCTCATCGACCAGATCGCCAAGGCCAAGGGCGTGGCGGTGACGCTGGAGAAGGTCGAGGAACTGCGCGACATCATGGGCTACGGCGTGATGAGCACGCCCGGCGTCGTGATCGACGGCAAGGTCGTCCATGCCGGCGGCATCCCCAGCCGCGACAAGATCGAACAATGGCTCGGCGCCTGAGGAGCAGACCATGAACGCCCGAGTCGATCTGCCACAGGCGCGCGAGGTCTGTCCCACCACCACGCGCCGTCTGCTCGCCGAAGGCGCCTTGCTCGTCGACGTGCGCGAGATCGCCGAGGTCGCGCAGCTGGCCTTCGACGTGCCCGGCGTGTTGCTGATGCCGATGTCCGAACTCGAGCAGCGCTTCGCCGAGCTGCCACGCGACCGCGAGCTGGTGCTCGTGTGCCAGGTCGGCACGCGCAGCCTGAAGGCGAACTACTTCCTCATGTACCAGGGCTACACGAAGGTGGCCAACATGGAAGGTGGCCTCTTCAAGTGGGCGCGCAAGGGTTTCCCGATCAAGGGCGCCCGGGCCGGCGCCTCGGCCTCGACCCCAGCCGCTGCCGGCGGCTGCTGCGGTACCGCGGCTGCGGTTCCTGCAGCCGCAGCGTCCTGCTGCGAGCCGGCACCCGGTGCCGATGCCACCGCCGGTACCTGCTGCAGCCCGGCTTCGGCAGGCGGCGGTTGCTGTTGAGCGCTGGCTGTGAGCCGCCATGCGCAGGGCAACGAGCGGGTGGGGCGCCACTGCGCCGGGCGCGCTGGCCTTCGCCCTGGGTGTGTCCGCATCGTCCGCTTGCACCCCTGAAAGAGCCGCGACGGCGTCGTCGATGTCGACCCGATCGCCGACCAAGCACATGGGCTACCTGCAGCGCTACCGCATCCAGCTCATGCCCACGCAGGTGTTCTTCGATGCCGAGGGCCGCGAGACCGGCCGCCACATGGGCAAGATCTCGGCCGACGAGATCGTGGCCCGGCTCGATGGCGGCGCACGGTGACCGGCGCTGAGAGCCGGCTCGGGGGCCTGACGGCCGCGCTTGTCGGCGGCTTGCTGACCTCGACCTCGCCCCGCGTGCTGGCCCTGGCGGGCTCGGGCACGGCC
>MEGM01000229.1:0-4161 GCA_001725505.1 Rubrivivax sp. SCN 70-15
ATGTCTTCTGCGGTGCTGCTCATGGCTGTTCCTTGCTCGCTCTGCGAATTACTGCGCCGGGACGGCGGCCGGCGCTGCCTGCAGGGCAGCCACCAGGCAGAGCGCGACGAGGGTGGACTTCATCGGATCGCTTTCGGGGACACAAGAGAGGGGGAAACGGAGGGCGAAATTGTGCGCTGTTCGGCCCGCCCCCGGTTCGCTGTGCCAAGTTCGCTGCAGCCAACGTCGGCTACTACGGAACGGGCCGCGGGTTCGGCGTGCGCAACACCACCGAGACCCTGAGCGCCACGTCTCCGAACCACGCGATGGACAACAGTGGCCAGCAGGACGTGCTGGTCCTCAATTTCACGGACGGGCCCGTCGCGCTGAACCAGCTCCAACTAGGGTGGTGGTCCAACGACTCCGACCTCAGCGTCCTGCGCTGGACCGGGAGCGGCGCTCCCGATTCAGGCTCTGCCAGCATCACGAACCAGACGGTCAGTTCGCTGCTGACCAGTGGCTGGGCCTTCGTCGCCGCGCTCAGCAATGTCGGCACCTCCAGTCCCGCGAGCTTCAACACGGGTGCTGCGGCCGTGACTTCGAGCTACTGGCTCATCAGTGCCTTCAACAGCAGCTGGGGCGCCGGCTCGATCACCGATACGAAGTCGCACTACGTGAAAGTGCTGAGCGTCGGCGCCAACGTGCCGACCCACCGCACGAATGTCCCGGAACCCGTATCCATCGCGCTGGTCGGTGCCGCCCTCCTGGGCGTCATGGGCTCGCGGCGACGGGCCACGCTTCGACACTGAATTGCAGCGACCAAGTCACAGAAGCCGGCGCAAGCCGGCTTCGTCGTCTCTGCGGCCCGATCGCCGACCCGGCAACCCACCGTCACTCGACGACCCTCACCCCTTTCCAGAACGCCACCCGCCCCTTGATCTGCGCCGCGGCCTCCTTGGGCTCGGGGTAGAACCAGGCCGCGTCCGGGTTCGCGTTGCCGTCGACGAACAGCGTGTGGTAGCTGGCTTCGCCCTTCCACGAGCACATTGTCTTCGTGTTGCTCGGCAGCAGGTACTGCTTCTTCACCGCTTCGGCCGGGAAGTAATGGTTGCCTTCTACGACGACGGTGTCGTCGCTCTCGGCCACCACGGTGCCGTTCCAGATCGCCTTCATCGCGCCTCCTTGGGTTCCAGCCAGTGCAGCGAGAAGCGCTGCCCGGCGTCGGTCCAGCATCGCGCCGCCTCGAAGCCGGCGCGTCGCGCCAGCGCCTGGAAGCCCTCGACGGTGTACTTGTACGAATTCTCGGTGTGCACGCTGTCGCCTTCGGCGAACTCGAAGCGCTCGCCGGCAATCGTCACCGCCTGCCGGCGCCGGCTCACCAGGTGCATCTCGATGCGCTGCAGCGGCGGGTTGTAGAACGCGCTGTGCGCCCAGCCGGCGAGGTCGAAGCCGGCGCCGAGTTCGCGGTTCGCGCGCGCGAGCAGGTTGAGGTTGAACGCGGCCGTGACGCCCTGGGCATCGTTGTACGCGGCGTGCAGCTGCGCCGGCTCCTTGACGAGATCGACGCCGATCAGCAGCCCGCCCCCGCCCAGCCAGCCGGCAAAGCGGCACAGCAGCCGCTCGGCCTCGCCGGGCTCGAAGTTGCCGATCGAGCTGCCGGGAAAGAAGCCGACGCGACGCCCGGCCGCCGCGGGCAGCTCGAGCTCGGCGGTGAAGTCGGCCACCAGCGGCTGCACCGCCAGCCCGGGGTGGTCGGCGCGCAGCGCGGACGCGGCATCGACGAGGTGCTCACCCGAGATGTCCACCGGCACGAAGCGCCGCGGCTGTTCCAGCGCGCCCAGCAGGATGCGCACCTTGCGGCTCGCGCCGGCGCCGAACTCGACGATTTCGGCCCCGGCGCCGATCAGCGCCGCGATCTCGCTGGCGTGGCGGTCGAGCAAGGCCAGCTCGGTGCGCGTCGGGTAGTACTCGGGCAGCTCGCAGATGCGCTCGAACAAACGCGATCCGGCCGCGTCGTAGAACCACTTGGGCGAGACGCGCCGCGGCTGCGCGCGCAGCCCGGCGGCCAGTTCGTCGGCGAAGCTCATCCGCGATCCTGCGCCAGCCGCAGCCCGCTGAACTGCCAGCGCGCGGCCGGCGCGAAGAAGTTGCGGTAGCTCGAGCGCGCATGCCCGTCGGGCGTGGCCGAACTGCTGCCGCGCAGCACGATCTGGCCGACCATGAACTTGCCGTTGTATTCACCCACCGCGCCGGCCCAGGGCCGGTAGCGCGGGTACGGGTCGTAGGACGACCGCGTCCACTGCCAGGCCAGCCCGAACATCTGCGCCGGCGGCTCGCGCCACCGGGCCGCCGCCTCCCATTCGAACTCGGTCGGCAGCCGCGCCCCGGCCCATTCGGCGTAGGCCGCGGCCTCGTAGAAGCTCAGGTGCCGCACCGGCGCGTCGGGTGGGCGCGGCTGCAGGCCGTGCAGCGTGAACTCGGCGCCGTCGTCGCGCCAGTGCAGCGGCGCGCGCCAGCCCTGCGCCAGCACCGCGGCCCAGCCGTCGGACAGCCACAGCGAAGCCCGGCGGTAGCCGCCGTCGTCGACGAAGGCCTGGTACTCGGCGTTCGTCACCAGCCGGCGGCCGACGGCAAACGGCTCCAGGCGAACGCGGTGACGCGGCGTCTCGTTGTCGAAGGCGAAGCCGCGGCCGTCGTGGCCGATCGCCACCTCGCCGCCGGGCAGCTCCACCCAGCCCCCGGGTGCGGCGGGCACGGGCGGCGGCGCACCCTCGCGCATCGCCGGCTGGAGCGGGTTCAGCGACAAGGCATGCAGGATGTCGGTGAGCAGCAGTTCCTGGTGCTGCTGCTCGTGCTGCAGGCCGAGCTCGAGCAAGGGCGCGGCCGCGGCCCAGCGCTCGGCGTCGCAGGCGGCGATGAAGCCCTGCACCGCTTCGTCCACCGCGGCGCGGTAGGCCTGCACCTCGGCCAGCGACGGCCGCGTCAGCAGCCCGCGCTGCGGGCGCGGGTGGCGCGGGCCCAGGCTCTCGTAGTACGAATTGAAGAGCTCGAAGAAGCGCGCGTCGAAGGGCCGGTAGCTCGGCGCGTGCGGGCCCAGCACCAGTGCCTCGAAGAACCAGGTCGTGTGCGCGAGTTGCCACTTCGTCGGGCTGGCGTCGGGCATGGACTGCACGCACTGGTCCTCGGCCGACAGCGGCTCGGCCAGGGCCAGCGATTGCCGTCGCACCGTGGCGTAGCGCGTGCGCAGATCTGAGGGCGAAACTTCGGTCATTGGGGTCGGTCGCCTGCGGGCGCCCCAGCTTACAGACGAAGCGCGCCGGCGTCATGCGCGCCCGCGTCGTCGGCAAGGGCTCGGCGCGGGGGAACGATGCATGCAAGCCCCTGCAACGACATGCACCGGGCGGCCGACTAAAGTGCTCGCATGGACACCCGCCTCACCTCCACCCCCGTCACCCACGCACGCAGCGTCGAACGCCTGGTCCAGGGCCAGGCCACGAGCGACGGCGCCGGCGTCAAGCTCGTGCGCGTGCTGACGCAGGACCTGCAGCGCCGCCTCGACCCCTTCCTGATGCTCGACGCCTTCGGCACCGACAACCCGGGCGACTACATCGGCGGCTTCCCCGACCATCCGCACCGCGGCTTCGAGACCGTGACCTACATGCTCCAGGGCCGCATGCGGCACAAGGACAGCGCCGGCCACGAGGGCCTGCTCGTGCCCGGCAGCGTGCAGTGGATGACCGCCGGCCGCGGCGTGATCCACAGCGAGATGCCCGAGCAGGAAGACGGCGCCATGGAAGGCTTCCAGCTCTGGCTGAACCTGCCCGCCAAAGACAAGATGCGCGAGCCCTGGTACCGCGACATCCGGCCCGAAGAGATCCCCGAGCGGCACGAAGCCGGCGTCACCGTGCGCGTCATCGCCGGCCAGGCGCTGGGCGTCGCCGGCGCGATGCAGCGCGAGGCCACCGAGCCGCTCTACCTGGACCTGCACTTCGAGCCCGGCTCCACCTTCGCGCAGCCGCTGCCCGACGTGCACAACGCCTTCGTCTACGTCTACCGCGGCTCGCTCTCGGTGGGCGACACCGAGGTGCGCCGCCAGCGCATGGCGATCCTGGCGAACACGCCGGGCAGCGACGGCGCCCGGCTGCAGGCCGGCAGCGAAGGCGCGAAGGCGATCCTCGTCGC
>MEGM01000229.1:4167-9474 GCA_001725505.1 Rubrivivax sp. SCN 70-15
TCGCCGGCCGGCCGCTGCACGAGCCGATCGCGCAGTACGGCCCGTTCGTGATGAACAGCAACGAGGAGATCTTCCGCGCGGTCGAAGACTTCCGCGCCGGCCGGCTCGCCTGAGGATCGGCGCTCAGCCGCCGGCAACGAGGGCCGCGAACGCAGCCGCGCTCAGGCTGTGCGCGCGCCCGAAGCCGGCGACGAAACGCAGCGAACGCGGCCGCAGCCGCACGAGCATGAAGTCGCCGAGCGCGAAGGTCTGCCCGGCCTGGGGGAAGCGCGCCAGGTAGGCGGCGGCGGCCGGCCCGTGGTCCGCGCTGGCCCGGTCGATGACCGTCGCATCGGCCTGCAGCGTCGCGCGCGCGAGCGCGAGCGCGTCGTCGCCCGCGACGCGCGGCGCGGTGAGCATCAGGCTCACGCGCGCGTCCTCGCGCAGGTCGCGCGTGTGCTGCGCCAGCGCGCTGACGTGGACGATCGCGTCGGCGCCCTGCCAGGCCACCGGCACCATCGAGACGAAGGGCTCGACGCCGCCATGACCGCGGTGCAGCGTGCCCAGCGCGCCGACCGTCTGCGTGCCCAGCAGCTCGCGCAGCGCGGCCTCGGTGTCGGCGTCCACCGGTCGCTTCGCGGCTCGGGCTAACGCAGCGGGATCGGCGTGCCGACGTCCACCGGCACCGCCGTCACGCTGTTCTGCGGCGAGCCCTCGATCAGGCGGTCGGAGTAGGTCAGGTAGACCAGCGTGTTGCGCCTGGCGTCGACCATGCGCACCACGCGCAGGCGCTTGAAGACGAGCGAGATGCGCTCGCTGAACATCTCTTCCTGCTTGCGGATCGGCTTGGCAAACGAGATCGGCCCGGTCTGCCGGCAGGCGATCGAAGCCTCGGCCCGGTCCTCGGCCAGCCCGAGGCCGCCCTTGATGCCGCCGGTCTTGGCGCGCGAGACGTAGCAGGTCACGCCCTGCACCTTCGGGTCGGGGTAGGCGTCGACGACGATCTTGTGGTCGGGTCCGATGAGCTTGAACACGGTGTCGACCTCGCCGATCGGTTCGGCACGCGCCACGCCGGCGGCCAGCAGGGCGAGGAGGAGCAGGCTGCGATGCATGTCAGCGGTCCTTCTGCAGGATGCCGAGCGGCGCATCGACCGCGCCGACGACGAAATAGCTGTAGGTGCTGCCGGCGAGGAAGGTCTGGTCGGTCGCGCTGACCACCGGCGTCGCGACGCCTGGCGTCGTCACCGTCAACGACGCGGTCGTCGACGCGCCGACAGGCCCATAGGCCGACGCCGTGCCGGGCAGCACCGCGCCGGGGATAGGCACGAAATCGACCTTCAGCGACAGCGACCCGGCGAGTCCGTCCAGCGCATGCACCAGCCTCAGCTTCGCGCCGCTGGCGTCGGTGGGCAGATGGTTGTCGTCTTGGAGCCAGGCCAGCTGCGGAGCGCTCGGCGAACCGTAGACGAGCAGCGTGTAGTCGCCGCCGGCGACCAGCGTCGCAGTGCCCGCCGCGAGCGCCGTGCCGTTCACCGACACGGCGACCGCCGGCGCACCGGCATCCGCCAGCGCGTACGGGCCGATCGCCGGCGCACCGACACCGTCGAGCAGCGACGTGCTGCCGACCGTGGCCGTCACCGAAGCGCCGCCGCTGACCGCCGCGACCGCGCGCACGCGCGCCTGGGTCGCGTCGGCGCGCTGGATGCTCTCGCTGCCGTCGGCGAGCAGCAGCGCGTTGACCATCACGCCGCCGCGGCCGGGCGTGAGCACGAGCGTGTTCACGCCGGTGCTGGCGAGCGTGAGCGCGGCGACGTCCAGCCGCAGATCGGTCTTGCTGCCGGCACCGGTGACGCGCAGCCGCCAGGTCGCGCTGTTCACCGTGAGGTAGCTGCCCAGCGTGCCGACCGCGGCCGCGGCCTGCAGCGGCACCGCGCCGGCGAGCGAATCGGTGCCCGCGGTCAGATAGACGTCCAGCGCGCCGGCATCGGGCGCCGCGTTCACGACGCGCAGCAGGGTCTTGCCGCTGGCCGGCGCGCCGGTGTTGTCGTCGAGCAGCAGGGTCGCGAGCGCACCCTGGCGGCCGTAGGCGAGCAGCGTGTAGTGGCGGTTCTTCGTCACCGCCGGCGTCAGGCTCACCAATGCGGTCGCCGACCCGGGCTGGCTGATCACGGTGTCCATCGCCGCGGGGTCCGCCGGCTGGTAGCTGGCCGAGCCGCCATAGGGCACGGCCGAGAACAGGCTGCTGCCGTTCACGCTCATGTCGAGCGCGCCGTACTCGCTGGCGTTCACGAGCCGCAGCTGCGCCTTCGTCAGGTCGGTGCCGCCACCGCAACCGGCCAGCAAGGCCAGCGCCAACGCCAGAACGCGGATCACCCAGGAACGCATGCTCGACTCCCCAGCGGCCACCGATGCGGCCCTCGTCGCCCGCGATCATGACGCATGCGATGTTGCGGGTGCGTGTCCGCTTCGTGCGCCCGGGCCCTGCGCAAGGCCGGCCCCAGGCAAGACGCCCGGCAGGGCCGGGCGTCTGGAGGGGGTGCCTGGGGCAGTCGTCAACCCTGGGCGGCGCTCGTCGTGGCCTGCACCATCAGGTCGGGGGCGGCGGGCTGGGTGGCCAGGCTGTTGACGCCGACCAACATCACGAGGGTCAGCAGCGCAGCGGTGGCGAGGGCGGCGAGGCGGGTGCCGAGTTGCAGGTTCATGGTCGTTTCCGTCGTGGTTCGTGGGCTGTCGATGTCACGCACTGTAGGCAGCGGAGCGTCGCGGCGCGAACCGTCTGCGACCATCGGCACCAGCGGCCGGACGAGCCGCCGCCGGCGCCGACGAAGCGTGCGAGGGCGCCGCGTCAGGCGGGTTGCGGCAGCGTTTCGTCGGCCGCCGGCCAGGCCCCGAAGCGAAGCTCGAACCAGCTCGCCAGGCTCAGATCGTTGGCCACCGCGTCGGCCGACGCATGCTCGGTGACGAGCAGCCCGTGCTGCAGCTCGTGGCTGGAATCGAACCAGCCGCAGCCCGGCGGCGGGTCGTCGCGCGGTGTCTCGTCGCCGATCTCGACGCGCCGCCGGTGCCGCAGCGGCGCCTGGCGGGTCCATCTCCGAAGCAGCCTGTCGAGCCTGAACATGGGGGCCTCCTCGTCGTCGGTTGCTGATGGCTTCATGTTCGACGCCGACGGCCCCGCCCACCATCGCCTGGAGGTCGGCTCGGCGGGGGCCCACGCCCGGCGCCCCCCGGCCGGGGGCCCCCGCGTCGTGCGACGATCGCGGCCATGTGCGGGCGCTATGTCGTGGCCTACGACCCCCAGACGCTGGTCAGCGGCTTCAGCGTCACGCGCGTGGTCCCGTTCCCCAAGCGCTGGAACGTCGCCCCGCAGTCGCCGGTGCCGGTGGTGCGCGAGACGCCCGAGGGCGAGCGCGTCGTCGAGCTGATGCGCTGGGGGCTGGTGCCGCACTGGGCGCGCGACCCCGCGATCGGCCACAAGCTGAACAACGCGCGCGCCGAGGGCCTGTTCGACAAGCCCTCGTTCCGCCAGGCCGCGCGCCGCCGCCGCTGCCTGCTGCCGGCGAGCGGCTTCTACGAATGGCAGGCCACGCCCGCCGGCAAGCAGCCCTGGTACGTCACGCCGGCGGCGCCGGGCGAGCTGTTCGCGATGGCCGGGCTGTTCGAGGCCTGGCGGCCGTCCGAGGACGCCGACTGGCTGCTCAGCTGCTGCATCGTGACCACCGCCGCGAACGCGCTGATGGCGCCTATCCACGACCGCATGCCGGTGATGCTCGAGCGCGCGCAATGGGACGCCTGGCTGGACCGCCGGCGGCAGGACCCGGCCGAGATCGCGCCGCTGCTCGCCCCGAGCGCGCCCGAGACGATGCGCGCCTGGCCGGTCTCGAAGGCCGTCAACCGCGCCGGCAACGACGGGCCGGCGCTGATCGAGCCTAGCGCGCGAACGGATTGACGCCGATCCAGGCCTGGTGCGCCCAGAACGCGAAGCCGGCCCAGGCCGCGATGCCGACGATCACCGTCAGCGCGGTGGCGGCGCCCGTCCCCGGCGCATAGACGGTGCCGGCGGCCAGGTCGCGCCGGTGCGCGGCGCGGAAGTCGAGCACCGCCCAGACCAGGAAGCTGCCGAACAGCAGCAGGTCGACGAGCGTGTTGTTGGCGAGCAGGTGCGCGAAGGCCCAGACCTTGACCGCGAGCACCATCGGATGGTGCAGCCGCGCCTTGATGCCGTTGCGCGGCACGTAGGCCGCGGCCAGCAGCACGAAGGCCACCAGCACCAGCAGCGCCGCCAGGTGACGCGCCCAGATCTGCACCGGCCACAGCACCACCGGCGTCTGCCGCGCCTGCGCGTAGCCCCACACCAGCAGCACGAAGCCGGCGATGGCGACCAGCGAGTACAGACCCTTCCAGGCGTTCGCGCCGAGCCGCTCGCGCAAGCCGGCGCGCCAGCCCTCGGCGACGATGCGCACCGAGTGCACGCCGAGGAAGATCACGAGGCCGAGGATGAACGCGGTCATGGCAGGCGGTGGAAGCGGTTGACGGCGCGCATTGTGGACTGCGCCGCTATGCTGTCGCGATGTCTTACCGCTACTACTGGGAAGACTTTCCCGTCGGCCACCGGATGGACTTCGGCGGCATGCCCGTCACGCGCGATGCGGTGATCGCGTTCGCGCGCCAGTTCGACCCGCAGCCCTTCCACGTCGACGAGGACGCGGCGCGCGACTCGCTCTTCGGCGGCCTGTGCGCGAGCGGCTGGCATACCTGCGCGATGGCGATGCGCATGATGTGCGACGAGTACCTGCTCGAATCGGCGAGCCTGGGCTCGCCCGGCATCGACAGCCTGCGCTGGCTCGAGCCGGTGTTCCCGGGCGACACGCTGCGCGTGCGGCTCGAGGTGCTGGAATCGCGCCCGATGGCGAGCAAGCCCCACGTGGGCCTGATGCGCTCGCGCTGGGAGGTTCGCAACCAGCACGACGAACCGGTGCTGACGATGGAAGGCTGGGGCATGTTCCGCCGCCGCGAGCCGGCCACGCCGCGTTCCGGGTAACCGTTGCGCCGGCTCGGCGCAGTCTCTCGAGCGAATGTGGCTCTGCCACTTTGCTTGATCCCCTCGGGGGACGGCCGGCTCTGGCCGGCCTTGGGGCGCTCAGTGATCCTCGAGGTGGGTGTGCGTGCCCTCCGCCGGCTCGCCGGTGTCGGGGTCCAGCCAGTCGGCGATGCCGAGTTCCTGCTCGGCCTCGAGCAGCGACTCGCCGGGCTCGATGTCGTCCTCGCCGGCGGCCGTCATCTCGGCCAGCGCCTCCTCGGCCGTCGCGTAGGGGCCGAACTGCTGGCGGC
>MEGM01000229.1:9480-16633 GCA_001725505.1 Rubrivivax sp. SCN 70-15
GGCGGCCCGAGTCGGCGAGCCAGTACCAGCCGTCGGGGTGCTGCACCAGCGCGCCGGCTTCCGGGGGGGTGGCGGCGACGTCGACCTCCAGCGCCTCGTCGGGCAGGTCGGCGGCAGGGGGCTTGGGCGACGCGGTCATGGGCTGCACTCCTTCGATTCCAGCGGTCATTCTGAACCTCGGCCGCGGCCTGCGGGGAGTTTCACGCGCTACCGCCGGTGGCTTCGCCATGGTCAAATCGATCGCATGGACATGCGCGCCTCGTCGACGGTCTCGCCGCTCTACCTGCTCGAGCGCTTCGAGGCCGGCATCGTCAACCTCGACGCGCGCCGCCACGTCGTGGCGATGAACGACTTCGCGCGCCGCGTGCTGCCCGTCGACGAGATGCTGCCGTTCGACCGCCTGGTGCTGAGCTTCCACCCCGAGCGCTCGCAGCCCAAGGTCGAGTTCCTGCTCGACCAGGCGGCGCGCTGCCCGGTGGCGAACCCGCCGCCGATGACGATGATCATCAACATCCCCGAGCGGGTGCTGCTGATCAAGGTGACGCGGCTCACCGACGCGCAGCAGCAGGCCGCCGGCTACACGCTGGTGTTCTACGACATCACCGAACTTGTCGCATCGCCCGACAACGGCAGCGCGCGTCCCGACGCGCGCCGGCGGCTGCTCAAGATCCCGACGCTGTCGAACCAGCGCATCGTGCTGCTCGACGTGGCCGAGATCCTCGCGATCCAGAGCGATGGCCATTACACCCACGTGCGCACCGCCGAGCGCACGCAGTCGTGCAACCTCAACATCGGCGACCTCGAGACCCGGCTCGACCCGGAGCGCTTCATGCGCGTGCACCGCAGCCACATCGTGAACCTGGGCGCGGTCTCGCAGATCCTGCGCGACGACGGCCGCCTCGCGCTGCAGCTCGGCCCGACGCTGCAGGTGCCGGTGTCGCGCACCAGCGCCGCCGAGGTGCTGGCGCGGCTGGGCGTCCACGCCTGAAGGCGCGCGAGGACCCCGGGTTTCACCCAATCTAGGGCTTTCCCGGAGCACAAACCGCTTGCGTTTTCCGGCGCGACCGTTGGTGCGCGTCCTGCCGCGTTTCGTGCAAGCCGCCTTCCGTTAGCGCAGATCCGGCCCCAATCCTTTGCGGAATCGAAGGACATTCGCGCGCTCCAAGAATCAGCGCTCTCTCGACCGAGGAGGAAACGCCGATGATCCCGCCCGCCTTCGACTACCACGCGCCGCGCTCCGTCGGCGAGGCCTTGTCGCTGCTCGGCACGCTGGGCAGCGATGCCAAGCTGCTCGCCGGCGGCCACAGCCTGCTGCCGATGATGAAGCTGCGCTTCGCGCAGCCCGCGCACCTGATCGACCTGAACCGGATCCCGGCGCTGCGCGGCATCCGCGAGGAAGGCGGCGACATCGTGATCGGCGCAATGACGGTCGAGAACGAGCTCATCGCGAGCCCGCTGCTGCGCGCCAGGCTGCCGCTGCTGGCCGAGGCGGCGAAGCTGATCGCCGACCCGCAGGTGCGCAACCGCGGCACGATCGGCGGCGACCTCGCGCATGGCGACCCGGCGAACGACCACCCGGCGCTGGCGATCGCGCTCGACGCGACGCTGGTGCTCGAAGGCCCGCGCGGCCAGCGCGGCGTGAAGGCCGACTCGTTCTTCGTCGGCACCTACGCCACCGCGCTCGCCGACGACGAGATCCTGGTCGCGATCCGCGTGCCGGCGCTGCCCGCCGGCACCGGCTGGGCCTACGAGAAGCTCAAGCGCAAGACCGGCGACTGGGCCACCGCTGCCGCGGCCGTGGTGCTGCGCCAGGGCGCCGGCAAGGTGACGCATGCGCGCATCGCGCTCACCAACGTCGGAGCGACCGCCTTGCGCGCCGCCGACGCCGAGAAGGCCTTGCTCGGCCAGCCGCTGAGCGACGCGACGATCGCTGCCGCCGCGAAGGCCGCTCGTGCCGTCGCCGACCCCGCCGCCGACCTGCGCGGCGACGTCGCCTACAAGACCGCGATGGCCGGCCAGATGGTGCAACGCGCGATCCGGGCCGCCGCGGCCCGCTGCGCCTGAGGAGACGAACGAATGGCGAAGAAACTCATCAGCGTCAAGGTCAACGGCCGCGTGCACGAGAAGGCGGTCGAGCCGCGCACGCTGCTCGTCCACTTCCTGCGCGAGGAACTGAACCTCACCGGCGCGCACATCGGCTGCGAGACCAGCCACTGCGGCGCCTGCACCGTCGACGTCGACGGGCAGTCCGTGAAGGGCTGCACCCACCTCGCGGTGCAGTGCGACGGCAGCGAGGTGCTCACGGTCGAGGGCCTGGCGTCCTTGGCCAAGGACGGCGGCGCGCTGCACGCGGTGCAGGAAGGCTTCTACAAGGAGCACGGCCTGCAATGCGGCTTCTGCACCCCGGGCATGCTGATCCGCGCCTACCGCTTCCTGCAGGAGAACCCGAACCCGAGCGAGGCCGAGATCCGCGCCGGCATGGCCGGCAACCTGTGCCGCTGCACCGGATACCAGAACATCGTCAAGGCGGTGCAGTACGCCGCCGCCAAGCTGCAGCAGACCGAAAAGGTGAATGCATGAACGCGCCGACCGATCCGAAGGTCCTCGAACGCAAGGACGCGCTGCAGGGCCTGGGCGACAGCCGCCTGCGCAAGGAAGACGCGCGCTTCATCCAGGGCAAGGGCAACTACGTCGACGACATCAAGCTGCCCGGCATGCTGCACATGGACATCGTGCGCAGCCCCTACGCCCATGCGCGCATCAAGAGCCTGGACAAGAGCGCGGCGCTGAAGGTGCCGGGCGTGATCGCGGTGCTCACCGCCGACGACCTGAAGCCGCTCAAGCTGCACTGGATGCCCACGCTGGCCGGCGACGTCGCCGCGGTGCTGGCCGACGGCAAGGTGCATTTCCAGATGCAGGAAGTGGCCGTCGTCATCGCCGAGGACCGCTACGCCGCCGCCGACGGCGTCGAGGCGGTGGTCGTCGAGTACGAGGAACTGCCGGTCGTGATCGACCCCTACGCGGCGCTCGAACCCGGCGCCACGGTGATCCGCGAAGACCTCGCCGGCAAGACCGAAGGTGCGCATGGCAAGCGCGACCACCCCAACCACATCTTCACCTGGGATGCGGGCGATGAAGCGGCGACGAACGCAGCGTTCGCGGCTGCGCCGGTGACGGTCGAGCAGCACCTGTTCTACCCGCGCGTGCACCCCTGCCCGCTCGAGACCTGCGGCTGCGTCGCCAGCTTCGACCCGGTGCGCGGCGAGCTCGTCACCTACATGACGAGCCAGGCGCCGCACGTCGTGCGCACCGTGGTCTCGCTGCTCTCGGGCATCCCCGAGAGCAAGGTGCGCATCGTCAGCCCCGACATCGGCGGCGGCTTCGGCAACAAGGTCGGCGTCTACCCCGGCTATGTCTGCGCCATCGTCGCGTCCATCGTGCTCGGCAAGCCGGTCAAGTGGATCGAGGACCGGATCGAGAACATCTCGAGCACCGCGTTCGCCCGCGACTACCACATGGACGGCGAGATCGCCGCCACGCCCGACGGCAAGATCCTCGGCCTGCGCGTGCACGTGATCGCCGACCACGGCGCCTTCGACGCCTGCGCCGACCCGACCAAGTTTCCGGCCGGCATGTTCCACATCTGCTCGGGCTCGTACGACATCCCGGCCGCGTACTGCCAGGTCAAGGGCGTCTACACGAACAAGGCGCCCGGCGGCGTGGCCTATCGCTGCAGCTTCCGCGTGACCGAGGCCGTGTACCTGGTCGAGCGCATGGTCGACGTGCTGGCGCAGAAGCTGGGCCTGGACAAGGCCGAGATCCGGCGCCGCAACTTCATCCGCAAGGAGCAGTTCCCGTACAAGAGCCCGTTCGGCTTCGAGTACGACTCGGGCGACTACGCGACCGCGCTCGAGAAGGTGCTCACCGCGGTCGACTACCCGGCGCTGCGCGCCGAACAGGCCGCCAGGCGCGCCGACCCCAACTCCCCGACGCTGATGGGCATCGGCCTGGTCAGCTTCACCGAGGTCGTCGGCGCGGGACCGAGCAAGATGTGCGACATCCTCGGCGTCGGCATGTTCGACAGCTGCGAGATCCGCGTCCACCCGACCGGCAGCGCGATCGCGCGCATGGGCACCATCAGCACCGGCCAGGCGCATGCGACGACCTACGCGCAGATCATCGCCACCGAGCTCGGCATCCCGAGCGAGGTGATCCAGGTCGAGGAGGGCGACACCAGCACCGCGCCCTACGGTCTGGGCACCTACGGTTCGCGGTCGACGCCGGTGGCCGGTGCGGCGATCGCGCTCGCGGCGCGCAAGATCCACGCGAAGGCGAAGAAGATCGCGGCGCACCTGCTCGAAGTGGGCGAGAACGACCTCGACTGGGAGATCGACCGCTTCAACGTCAAGGGCGACCCGGCCCGGCACAAGACGATGAAGGACATCTGCTGGGCGGCCTACAACAACGTGCCCGCGGGCATGGAGATGGGCCTCGAGGCGGTGCACTACTACGACCCGCCGAACTTCACCTACCCGTTCGGCATCTACCTGTGCGTCGTCGACATCGACCGCGGCACCGGCGAGACCAAGGTGCGCCGCTTCTACGCGCTCGACGACTGCGGCACGCGCATCAACCCGATGGTCATCGAGGGCCAGATCCACGGCGGCCTGACCGAGGGCTTCGCGGTCGCGATGGGCCAGCAGATGCCGTTCGACGCGCAGGGCAACCTGCAGGGCAACACGCTGATGGACTACTTCGTGCCGACCTTCGTCGAGACCCCGCACTGGGAGACCGACCACACGGTGACGCCGAGCCCGCACCACCCGATCGGCGCCAAGGGGGTGGCCGAGTCGCCGCACGTCGGCTCGATCCCGACCTTCACCTCGGCGGTGGTCGACGCCTTCGCGCACCTGGGCGTGACGCACATGACGATGCCGCACACGAGCTGGCGCGTCTGGCAGCAGCTCCAGGCCAGCGGCGTGGCGCTGTAGCGGGGCGAGACAGCGCCGCCCCCTTGCACGCGGGCGGCGCTTCAAGCGGACAATCGCGGGTTATCCCGCCACGCACCGCGCCCACTCCCGAGACCGCCCCATGGAAGTCAAACTCGACAAGCGTTACCCCGTCACCGCCAGCGCCGAACAGGCCTGGGCCGTGCTGTCCGACATCCGCGCCACCGCCGGCTGCATGCCCGGCGCACAGATCACCGAACAGCTCGACGCGACCCATTTCAAGGGCACCGTGAAGAGCAAGGTCGGCCCGGCGGTGATGACCTTCGGCGGCGACATCGAAGTCCTCGCGCTCGACGCCGCGACCCGCTCGATGACGATGCTCGGCAAGGGCGCCGACAAGTCGGGTTCGTCGGCGTCGATGAACCTGGCCGCGCACGTCGAGCCCGGCGAAGCCGCCGGCAGCTCGGTGCTCGTCGGCCAGGCCACGATCGTCGTCAGCGGCAAGCTCGCACAGTTCGGCAGCCGCCTGCTCGTGCCGGTGTCCGACGCGATGCTGGCCCAGTTCGCCGACAACTTCCGCGCCGCCGCGGCGGCCGTGCCCGCGCCTGCCGCAGCCGGCGCCCCGGCGGCGGCGCCGGCCCCGGCTGCGGCCTGGCTCGCACGCCTGTTCGGCAAGAAGACATGAGATGAACGACGACGCGGCGCTGCGCGAAAAGCTCCACCGGGCCGGCTATATCGCCGACGAGGCCCTGGCCACCACGCTCTGGCTGGCCGGCGAGCTGCAGCGGCCGCTGCTGATCGAGGGCGACGCCGGCGTCGGCAAGACCGCGCTCGCGCTCGCGCTGGCGCGCGCCGGCGGCCGCAGGCTCGTGCGCCTGCAATGCCACGAGGGGCTGGACCTGGCGCAGGCCGCCTACGAGTGGAACTACGGCCGCCAGCTGCTCGCCATACGGCTGCACGAGACCGGTTCCGACAAGGTGCGCGAGTCCGACCTGTTCGCGCGCGACTACCTGCTCGAGCGCCCATTGCTGCAGGCGATCGCGAGCGACGAGCCCGTCGTGCTGCTGATCGACGAGATCGACCGCGCCGACGAGGCCTTCGAGGCCTTCCTGCTCGAGGTGCTGGCCGACTACCAGATCACCGTGCCCGAGCTCGGCACGATCACCGCCAGGCACGTGCCGCAGGTCGTGCTCACGAGCAACGGCACGCGCGAGCTCAGCGACGCGCTGCGCCGGCGCTGCCTCTACCACTGGCTCGACTACCCGACGCTGGCACGCGAGATCGCGATCGTGCGCACGACGCTGCCGCAGGCCGAGAGCGCACTCGTCGAGCAGGCCGTGGCCTTCGTCCAGCGCCTGCGCCGCGAGGACCTGGGCAAGACCCCGGGCGTGGCCGAGACGCTGGACTGGATCCGTGCGCTGCACCGGCTCCAGTTCAAGGCCTTGCCCGACGACCCGCACGCGCTCATGGCGACGCTGGGCTGCCTGCTGAAGACGCGCGAAGACCGCTTCCAGCTCGGCCCCGAGCGCGTGCAGCAGCTCGTCGAAGGCCGGCGCGCCGGCGTGGCCGAGAAGGCTTGAGATGAACCGCCTGTGGGCGCCACCTTTCGCGTGCAGCTCGTTGCGGACGTTCGCGCTGCATTCGCGCAAGCCAAGGTCGCCGGGTGGCCGACTCCGCTCATGCCAGGGGCCGGAGCCCCTGGCATGAGCGGAGCAGCGCGCCCCGGCGGCCCGATCTCGCGCCCATGCCGGCATTCCAGGCCACTTCCCGCAACATGCCGAGGCCGGAACCTGCATCTCCCACGAGCCGGCGACTGAAATGCAGCCCGAACCCCTCGAATCGATCGCCGGCTTTGCCGCGCTGCTGCGCGACCACGGCCTCAAGGTCGGCATCGCCGAGCAGCGGGCGATGGTGCGCGCGGCGCTGGCGCTGCCGGTCGAGCGCGCCCAGGCTCTCGACCCCGCCTGGCGCGCGATCGCCTGCCACGACGCGCGCGACTGGAAGCGCTGGCCCGATCTCTTCGAGCGCTACTGGCACCCCGAGCGCCAGAAGGGGCGCGTGCGCACCAGCGGCCAGACGCGGCCGCAACGCGACCTGCGCCAGATCGTCCAGTCGCTGCACGACAGCCTGGGCCGGCCGGGCAGCGGCCGCGCCGACACCGCGCTCGACGGCCCCGAGGGCGAGGCCGACGGCGCCGAGCGCGC
>MEGM01000230.1 GCA_001725505.1 Rubrivivax sp. SCN 70-15
CCGGCGGCCTGCGCCAGCGGGCCGGTCTGGCCGAATCCGGTCATGCGGCCGTAGACCAGGCGTGAGTTGCGCGCCTGGCAGTCGGCCGGGCCGAGACCCAGCCGCTCGGCGACGCCGGGGCGGAAGCCCTCGATCAGCACGTCGGCGCCCTCGACGAGACGCAGCACCGCATCGCGCCCGGCGCTCGCCTTCAGGTCGATGGCCGCCGAGCGCCGGTTGCGCGCATTGACGTCGTGGCGCGCGTCCATCGCCACGCCCAGGCCGGCCGGCTCGAGCCGGTCGATGCGGATGACGTCGGCGCCGAGGTCGGCGAGCAGCATCGCGCACATCGGCCCCGGGCCGATGGCCGCCAGTTCGATCACCCGCAGTCCGTGAAGAGGTCCCATCGCTCGCACACCTTGCATCGCCCGATCAGCGCGCGAGTGTGCCCGAGCCGGCGCTCAGCCGCGCCGACGCAGCCGCGCCGCGAAGGCCTGCACCTCGGGCGCGACCGCCACCGCCGCGCCGCCCTGCAGCGTCGCGCGCAGCAGCCGGCGCAGGGTCTCGGGCTGGGGCGTCAGCGGGCCGAAGAAGCGCACGCCCTCGGCGTCGACGATGGCCAGCGTCGGGAAGGTCTCGACGTCGCAGTCGCCGAGCAGGTCGGCCTCGTCCTCGATGTCGATCCACTGCAGCGTCAGCCCCGGTGCCGCGAACTCGGCCGCCACCTCGCGCAGCACCGGCGCGTAGTCGTCGCAGGTGCGGCACCACGCGGCGCACAGGCAGGCGATCCAGATCGGCGCGGCCGGGTCGTCACTCATCTCGAGAGCCTCCAGCGAAACCCGTCAGGCCAGCTCGGAGTCGGGCCGGTCGCGCACGACTTGCGCCAGGTACTCGCCCAGCGGCGCATCGGCGAGCGGCTTGACCAGCACGCGCAGGCTGTTGATCCGGCCGCCGGTGTCGACGCCGTGGCGCTGGCGCACCTCGACGTAGCCGCGGCGCCGCCAGAAGGCTTCCGCGCGCGCATTGCCGGCGACGACGCCCAGCCGCAGCCAGCGGGCGCCGGCGTCGCGCATCCAGGCCTCGAGCGCGTCGTAAAGCGCGCCGGCAACGCCGCTGCCGTGCAGCCGGGTCGCGACGATGTACAGGCCGACATGCCAGACGCCGACCGCGACGAAGTCCGACAGCACGAAGGCCAGACCCTGCAAGGCGCCGGCAGCGTCGAACAGCCCGATGCGCCAGCGCCGGCCATGCGGCAGATGCGCCGGCGGCAGGTCGTCGTACTCGCGCCGGGCTTCGTCGGGCGCGGGGGCGCGGCCGTTGATCGCGAGCAGGTACTCGGGGTTGGCCTCGTAGAAGGCCTGTATCGCCGGCAGGTCGGCCGCCGCCAGCTCGCGCGCGTGCAGGCCGCGTGCGGCGAACAGCGGTGCGCCGTCGGCCCCCGGCTCGATCACGCGGCCGAGGGCGTTGTCCACCACCAGCGCGGTGTCGAAGACGCGCACGACCGGGTCGCTGCCGTAGGCGTCGCGCAGGCGCTGGCGCCAGGCGGCGTCGTGCGCGCGCTCGGCGGCGGCGCGGCTCGTCCAGACGTAGAAGGCGCCGACCTGGTTCGCGACCGGGTCATGGACGAAGGTCTTGCGCACCAGCTCGGGCTCGGTGCGCCAGCGCGGCGCGACCTCGCGCATGCCTTGCACCACCTGCTCGCGCGTGATGCCGGGGGGCAGGTCGAACAACACGTACTCGGTGATCATGGCTTCCTCTGCGGCGCCCGGCCCGGCGGATGCCGGCCGCGACGTCAGCCAATTTAGTGCATCGGGACCGGACCGCCGACAGCGCCCGACGCAGGAGCGCTGACTTCGTGCGCCCGGCCGATCGACGGAACCCAGAAAAGCCGCCAGGCGCGGCTTCTGGAGTGCGGCCCATCGATCGAGCCCGCGCGGTCGCCTGCGCTCCGGGGAATCGGCGAGTCGGTGGGCGCCGAGCCGACGCGCGAGCAGATCGACGCGGCCGAGGCTGCGGGCGCGCCGCTGCGCGACGAGAGCGTCAGCTGCTGACCCGCACTGCAGTGCGTGCGCGCAGCGGCGCCGCGATCGCGGCTATCGCCATCCGCCCCACGTGCGCCTGACCGCACTGCTCGAGGCATCGAGCATGATCTCGCGCTGATCGCCTGAACCACCGACCCCGAAGGAGCCGAGATGTCCGACCCTGCCCTGTTCCCCGGCGCCAGCACCGTCATCGACTCGGCGCTGTTCCGCGATGCCTTCGGCACGCCCGCGATGCGCGAGGTCTTCGCCGACCGCCGCTTCGTCGCGCGCTGCGTCGAGGTCGAGGTCGCCCTTGCGCGCGCCGAGGCGCGCTGCGGCGTGATCCCGGCCGACGCGGCGCAGGCAATCGCGCGCGAGGCGCGCGCCGAGCGCATCGACTTCGACCTGCTGCGCACGCAGACCGACATCGTCGGCTACCCGATCCTGCCGCTCGTGCACCAGCTCGTCGCGATCTGCGGCGACGCCGGACGCTGGCTGCACTGGGGCGCGACGACGCAGGACATCATGGACTGCGCCACCGTGCTGCAGCTGCGCGACGCGTTCGACCTCGTCGACGCCGACCTGCGCGAGCTGCGCCGCATCCTCGCCGACCTGGCACGCCGGCACCGCGACACGCCGATGGCCGGCCGCACCCATCTGCAGCAGGCGCTGCCGGTGACCTTCGGCGCCAAGGTCGCGGTCTGGCTCGCGATGTTCGACCGCCACCAGCAGCGCCTGGCCGAGCTGCGGCCGCGCGTCCAGGTGGTCCAGTTCGGCGGCGCCGCCGGCACGCTGGCATCGCTCGGCGCGCGCGGCTTCGAGGTCCAGCAGGCGCTGGCCGACGAGCTCGGCCTGGGCGTGCCGGCGACGACCTGGCATGTCGCGCGCGACGGCTTCGCCGAGAGCGTGAACCTGCTCGCGCTGATCACCGGCTCGCTCGGCAAGATCGCGCTCGACGTGATGATCATGGCGTCGACCGAGTTCGGCGAACTCGCCGAGCCCTTCGTCAAGGGCCGCGGCGCGAGCAGCACGATGCCGCAGAAGCGCAACCCGATCTCGAGCGAGCTGATGCTCGCCGCCGCGAAAGCCGTGCGCCAGCATGCCGGGCTGATGCTCGACGCGATGGTGCAGGACTTCGAGCGCGCCACCGGCCCCTGGCACGCCGAGTGGATCGCGCTGCCGGAGAGCTTCGTCCTCACGGCCGGTGCCCTGCACCAGGCCCGCTTCGCGCTCGGCGGGCTGGTCGTCGACGCCGCGCGCATGCGCCACAACCTCGGCCTCAGCCGGGGCCTGATCGTCGCCGAGGCGGTGATGATGGGGCTGGCGCCGGCGATCGGCCGCCAGGCCGCGCACGACCTCGTCTACGACGCCTGCCGCACGGTGGACGCGCAAGGCGGCACGCTCGCCGATGCGCTCGCCGCGCTGCCCGAGGTCGCGCGCCACTTCGACCGCGCCGCGATCGAGCGCCTGACCGACCCGGCGAACTACCTCGGCCTGGCGCCGCAGATGGTGGACCGCGCACTGGCGCGATCGGCGCAGACCTGACGCACGCGGCCGGGTCAGCCCTTCAGGTCGCGCAGGCTGAGCGGCTCGGCGCCGTTCGCGCCGCTGCGCGCGCCGTCGCGCGCGAGCGCCTGGGCCGAGCGCGAGCCCAGTTCGCCCTGCAGCTCGACCGCCTCCTGCGGCAGCGCGTCGCCGAGCGCGGCGTAGGCCGCGAGCAGCGCGGCGTCCTCGTCGGCCGAGCTCTTCGCCGCCTCGATCGCGCGCGCAGCCAGCACCGGCGGCGACTCCAGCACCGCGGCAGTGCGGTAGGCGTCGGATTCGGTCTCGGGTTCGGGATCGTGGTGGTCGCGGTCGATCACCGCCACCGCCATCTTCGAGCGCAGGCAGGCCAGCCCGACCGGCGACCAGTTCGTCACCTGCGCCTCGAGCTGCTCGAGCGCCTTGCGCAGCACGTCCAGCGGCACCTTGTGCAGTGCGCGCCAGCCCTTCTTCTCGAGCGCGTGCTCGACGAAGGCCAGGTGGCGCATCGTCGAGCGGCTCGCCGAGTCCTCGTCAAGCACGCGCGCCAGGTCCTCGCGCGCCTGCGCCAGCTCGCGTTCGTCCTTGCGCAGCGCCGCCTCGGCGCGCGTGGGCGGCCGCGCCGCCGGCTGGCCGCGCTCGTGCAGCACCAGGCGCACGCCGGCGTCGCCGCGCTGCAGCGCGACATCGTGCTTGAAGAAGGCGCGCACCGCGCTCTTCAGCGGCGCAAGGAAAGGGGTCTTGGCGCTCATCGTGTACGGATTGTCGGCCGCGCGCGCCCGCGCTTGAGGCCCGCCGACGCGCGCAATCGTGAGCGCTTGTGTCCGGCCGCTCAGGCCACGCAGCTGCGGTTCTTGCCGCTGCGCTTGGCTTCGTACAAGGCCTCGTCGGCGCGCTCGAGCGCCGCTTCGAGCGATTCGCCGGGGCGCCAGCTCGTGACGCCGGCCGAGAAGGTGACGAAGACCTCGCGTTGCTCGTGCAGGAACAGTGCCTCGGTCAGGCTGCGCTGCAGCCGCGTGAGCGCCTGCTGCGCCTCGGCCAGCGGGGTTGCGGGCAGCAGCACGACGAACTCCTCGCCACCGAAGCGCGCCAGGTGGTCGGCGGGGCGCAGCCGCTCGCGCACCGCCGTCGCGAGCGCCTTCAGCGCCAGGTCGCCGGCGGCGTGGCCGAGCGCGTCGTTGAGCTTCTTGAAGTTGTCGATGTCGATCAGCGCGACCGCCAGCGGCGGCGCGTCGGGCGCGGCGCGGCCGGCGCGCGCGCATTCGGCCTCGAAGGCCTGCGCCAGCCCGCGCCGGTTCGCGACCTGCGTCAGCGCGTCGGTGGAGACCTCGTCGGAAAGCCGGCGCAGCTCGCCCTCGAGCTCGCGCACGCGCGACTCGAGCTCGCCGGCGCGCGCATGTTCCTGCTGCAGCCGCTGCTGCGCCTGGCCGACCATCGTCTGCACCGCGCGGCTCTCGTCGACGAGCGCGCGCACGACGCCGGCCAGGCTCTCGAGCGAATCGGCGCCCTCGATCGCCGCGACGTGGCGGCCGACGGCGTCGTTGTAGCGGCCGGTCTTCTCGCCGAGCTCGCCGAGCTCCTCGAGCATCCGGTGGATCAGCGACTTGAGCGCGTCGCGCGCGGCGTTGCGCTCGCCGCGCACGCGCTGCTGGCGCTCGCGCGTCTCGGCCAGCAGCTCGCTCGCCGCGCGCACGCTGCGCGAGTTGACGCCGTCGGCCAGCCGCGCCTGCAGGCCCTCGCACTGGCCGCGCGCCCAGCTGTCGTCCTCGGCCAGCTCGACCTGGGTGCGGATGACGTTCGTCTGCGCCGCCGGGTTGACCTCCTCGAGCTCGGGGATCACCTCGAGCCGGATCCGGTTGCGGGCATATGACGGATCCTGGTTGGTCGCATCCTCCGCGTAGGGCGCGACCGCTTCGATCGTGCGACGGATCAGCCTGCGGTCGAGCGAGAGCAGGGGCCGGATCACATGCCCGGAACGCGGTGGCATCGCCAGCAGAGATCTCACCCCGGGCGAGGAGGCGAGCCGGTAGAGG
>MEGM01000231.1 GCA_001725505.1 Rubrivivax sp. SCN 70-15
CCGGCCTGCGTCGCGAGCGCCGTTCAGGCGTTCGGCGTCCCGCGCGCGTTCGTCTCGTCGATCAGACGCTTGCGCATCGGCGCGAGGATGAACTTCGACGCCAGCCCGGCGACGATCGCGATGCCGGCGGAGAGCACCAGCACCGAGCTCCAGTGGCCGCCGGCCGAAAGCACCGAGGCCAGCGGCACCAGCAGCGAACCCGTGCCCTTGGCGGTGTAGAGCGTGCCGGCGTTGCCGGTGGCGTTCTTCGCGCCGAAGGTGTCGGCAGCCAGCGCCGGAAAGATCGAGAAGATCTCGCCCCAGAACAGGAAGACCAGCGGCGCGAAGATCAGGAACGCGACCGGGTCGTGGCCGTAGCTTCGCAGCCCGAGCAGGGCCAGGCCCTCGCCGACGAACACGATCAGCATCGTGTTCTCGCGCCCGATGCGGTCGGAGATCACGCCGCACAGCGGCCGCGTGAAGCCGTTCGCCAGGTTGTCGATGGCCAGCGTCAGCGTCAGCAGCGGCAGCGTCGCGCCGAACACGCTGATCGGCAGCTTCGCGAGGCCGAAGTCCTTCGCGATCGGGCCGATCTGAGCGGTCGCGATCAGGCCGCCTGCGGCGACGGCGACGAACAGCGCGTAGGTCACCCAGAACACCGGCGTGCGCAGCATCTGCCCGGCGTTGTAGTCGACCTTCGACGTGACGATGCGCGGTGCGGGGAGCACGCCGAGCGGCGGGCGCGGCCGGACCATGAACAGCGCGAGCACGAAGATGACCGCACCTTGCAGGATGCCGAAGAAGAAGAACGTGTGCTCGTAGCCCGACGACTGGATCATGTTGGCGATCGGGATCACGGTCAGCGCCGCACCGGCACCGAATCCGGCCGCGGTGAGCCCGGCGGCGAGGCCGCGCTTGTCCGGGAACCACTTGAGCGCGTTGCCGACACAGGTGCCGTAGACGCAGCCGGCGCCGACGCCGCAGATCACCGCCCCGGCGTAGAGCATCGGCAGCGTGTCGGCGTAGGAGTTGATGACCCAGCCGAGCGCGGCGAGGATGCCGCCGACGGCGATCACCGGACGCGGGCCGAAGTGGTCGACGAGGTAGCCCTCGACCGGGACGAGCCAGGTCTCGACAAGCACGAAGATCGCGAACGCGAACTGGATCCCGGCCTTGCCCCAGTGGTACTTGCTGTCCATCGGGCCGACGAAGAGCGTCCAGCCGTATTGCAGGTTGGCGATCATCGCCATGCAGACGATGCCCATCACCAACTGGCCCCATCGGAAGCCTGGACTCTGGGTGATCGCTGCGGGGCCTCCGGCCCCGGCGACTGCGGCGGATTGATTCATGGCTGGGCTGTCCTTTGCGCTGTCGTTTGATGGCGCTCGAACTCGTCGGGCCTCGGCGTGCGCGGGCTGTCTCCTCCTGCACTCCGGGCTCGTCGCATCGCGGTTCGAGTCGGGGGTCAATGTCCGAGCCTTGCGAAAAATTGCTCTTGACTGCCGTCAACTTTCGAAAATTCGCGCGTGCTGGTTGTCCCTAACGGGACCGGGGTCCTTCCCTCAGGCCGCCGCCGGCTGGATCTGCCTCTCGACGATCGGCAGATGCAGCAGCGCCGCGCCGACGGCGAGCACGATGTCGGCGTACCACATCCAGTCGTAGCTGCCGGTCGCCTCGAACGCCTTGCCGCCGAGCCAGGCGCCGAGGAAGGCGCCGATCTGGTGCGTGAACATCACGAGCCCGAACAGCGTCGCCATGTGCACGGGGCCGAAGAAGCGCGCCACCAGACCGGCGGTCGGCGGCACGGTCGACAGGAACGTCAGCCCCATCACCGCGGCGAAGACGAGCAACACCGGTGTCGTCTTCGGCGCGAGCACGAACACCAGCACCGCGAGCGCGCGCGCCGCGTAGATCGCCGCCAACAGCGACTTCATGCGCCAACGCCCCATCGCCGCACCGATGCCCAGGCTGCCGACGATGTTGAACAGGCCCAGCACGCCGAGCGACCACGCGCCCACCGCCGGCGGCAGTCCGCAGGCGGCCACCACACCCGGCAGGTGCGTGGCGAGGAACGCGACGTGGAAGCCGCAGACGAAGAAGCCCGCCGCGAGGAGCCGGAAGCTCGGCAGCGCGAGCGCGCGGCCGACCGCCTCGCGCGTGCTCCCGTGGCGAGGCGCGCCGGGCGCCGCCGGCGCGCGCGGCGCCGCGCGCAGCACCCAGGCCGCCGGCAGCGCGAGCAAGGTCACCAGGCCCAGCGTCTGCACCGCCGCCATCCAGCCAGCGGCGCTGGTCACGGCCTGCGCCAGCGGCGCGAAGACGAACTGCCCGAACGAGCCACCGGCGTTGACGACGCCGGTCGCGAAAGCGCGCCAGGCCGGCGCCGCCCGCGGCGATCACGCCGATCGCCAGCGTCAGCCCGAGCGTGCCCTGCATGCGCGGGATCAGCCAGGTGCCCAGCGCGACCAGCAGCACGCCGACGAAAAGCACCTGCCCCGGACCGCGGCGGTCGGCGACGATGCCGGCCAGCGGCTGCGTCAGCCCCCACCAGAGCTGGCCGAACGCGAACGCCAGGCTGACGCCGCCCAGGCCGATCCCGGTGGCGGTGTTGATGCTGCCGACGAACAGCCCCATCGTCTGGCGCGCGCCCATCGTCAGCGCGAAGGTCCCGCCCGCGGCGAGCAGCACCCAGCCCAGCGGGCGCAGGCGTTCAGTCATCTTCGATCTCCTGCGCGGCCAGGCGCGCGATGCATTCGTCGAGCAGTTCGTGCAGCGCGGCCACGCGCGCCGCGCCGAGCTTGTCGTTGAGCGCGAGCTGGGCGCGCTTCCAGGCCTTCTGCGCCTGCGCGCGCAGCGCGCAGCCGGCCTCGCTGGCCTCGACGATGCGGCTGCGCGCGTCGGCGCCCGGATGGACGCGGACCCAGCCTTTGTCGATCAGCGGCTGCAGGTTGCGCGACAGCGTCGAGGCGTCCAGCCGCATCGCCGCGGCCAGCTCGCCGGCGCGCAAGGGGCCCAGCCTGACGACATAGGACAGCAGCGAGTACTGCGTCGCCTTCAGCCCGGCCGCGGCCAGGTGGGCCTCGTAGTGGCGCGCGACGAGGCGGCTCGCCTGCCTGAGCTTGAGGTTGGTGCAGCCGCGCGGCAGCGCGCCGGTCTCGCCATCGTTTGCCATCGCGCGCAGTCTGCTCTAAACTGATTGCATATGCAAGTTAAAGGACAGCGCATGACGACCGGATCCCGCCTCGCCGACTGGCTCGCCGCCGAGGCCGAGCAGCGCGCGATCCTGGAGCGCGGGCCGGGTCCGGGCGTGGCGCCGCGCGAGCTGGCGGCGTCGATGGACGGCCTGGCGCTGATGCAGGCGATGCTGCGCGGCGAGCTGCCCTATGCGGCGATCGCGCGCACGCTGGACTTCATGCTGCTCGAGATCGGCCCGGGCCGGGCCGTCTTCCAGGGCCGGCCGCTCGACGCGCACCTGAACCCGATGGGCACCGTGCACGGCGGCTGGTTCGCGACCCTGCTCGACTCGGCGCTGGGCTGTGCGGTGCACACGATGATGCCCGCCGGCCGAGGCTACACGACGGCCGAGCTGGGCGTGAACCTGGTGCGCGCGATCACGCCGCGCGTGACGCGCGTTCGCGCCGAGGGCGAGGTCGTGCACTGCGGCCGCCAGCTCGCCACCGCGCAGGCGCGCCTGGTCGGGCCCGACGGCACGCTCTACGCGCACGCGACCACGACCTGCCTGGTGTTCGACCTGCCGACGCGCGCCGCCGCCTGAAGCCGCGCCCTGCAGGCTCGGCCGACGCCGGCGACAATCAAGGCCATGAAATACCTTCACACCATGGTCCGCGTGACCGACATCGAGGCGTCGCTGCGTTTCTATCGCGACGCGCTCGGCCTCGAACTGCTGTCGCGGCGCGACAGCGAGGCCGGCCGCTTCACGCTCGTCTTCCTTGCCGCGCCGGGCGACCGCTCGGCCCAGGTGGAGCTCACCTACAACTGGCCCGCGCCCGACGGCACGGCCGAGACCTACACCGGCGGCCGCAACTTCGGCCACCTGGCCTATGCGGTCGACGACATCTACGCCGCCTGCCAGCGGCTGGCCGACCATGGCGTGACGATCGCGCGCCCGCCGCGCGACGGCCGGATGGCCTTCGTCCGGTCGCCCGACGGCATCTCGATCGAGCTGCTGCAGGCCGGCGACGCGCTGCCCGCCGCCGAGCCCTGGGCCTCGATGCCCAACGTCGGCAGCTGGTAGCCGGGCGCGCGATGTACCTGCCGGCCCATTTCGAGCAGAAGGACGTCCAGGCGCTGCACGCGCTGATGCGCGCGCACCCGCTCGCGACGCTGGTCACGACGGCCGCCGACGGCCCGACCGCCGACCACCTGCCGCTCGAGTACGACGCCGCCAGCGGCACGTTGCGCGGCCATGTCGCGCGCGCCAACCCGCTCTGGCGCCACGCCGACGGCCAGCCGGTGCTGGCCGTGTTCGGCGGCCCGCAGGCCTACGTCAGCCCGGGCTGGTACCCGAGCAAGGCGGCGACGCACAAGGTCGTGCCGACCTGGAACTACACGGTGGTGCACGCCCATGGCCGGCTGCGCGCGGTCGACGACGCACCCTGGCTGCGCGCGCTGGTCGGTCGCCTGACCGACCGCTTCGAGGCCGAGCGCGCGGCGCCGCCCGAGCCCTGGTCGGTGGCCGATGCGCCGGAGGATTACATCGCGCAGATGCTGCGCGCGATCGTCGGCATCGAGATCGGCGTCGAGCGCCTGCTCGGCAAGTGGAAAGTCAGCCAGAACCGCAGCGAGGCCGACCGGCTGGGCGTCGCTGCCGGACTCGGCGCCGACCCCATGGCCGCGCTGCTGCGCGGCCACTGACGATTCCCCCGGCGCTGCTGCGCGGCCACTGACGATTCCCCCGGCGCTGCTGCGCGGCCACTGACGATTCCCGGCGCTGCTGCGCGGCGGCTGATCAGCGGCGCAGTGCCGTTGCCGCCTGCGCCAGCTTCGTGATCCGGCCCCAGTCGCCGGCGTCGACCGCGTCCTGCGGCGTGAGCCAGGAGCCGCCGCAGACCTTGACGTTCGGCAGCGCCAGGAACTGCGGCGCGGTCTCGGCCGTGATGCCGCCAGTCGGACAGAACATCACGTCCGGAAAGGGCCCGGCCAGCGCCTTCAGCAACGGCAGCCCGCCGGCCGCGCTGGCCGGGAAGAACTTGAGGAACTGGTAGCCGTCGGCGTTCGCCGCCATCACCTCGCTCGCGGTCGCGACCCCGGGCAGCAGCGGCAGCCCCAGGTTGCGGCAGGCATGGCCGAGGCGGGTGACGAAGCCGGGGCTGACGCCGAACGCGCAGCCGGCGTCCTTGGCCGCCTCGGCATCGGCGACCGAGCGGATCGTTCCGGCACCGACGATCGCATCCGGCACCGCCTGGATGATCTCGCGCATGCACTGCAGCGCCACCGGCGTGCGCAGCGTGACCTCGAGCACGCGCACGCCGCCGGCGACGAGGGCCTGCGCGAGCGGCACCGCGTCGGCCACGCGCTGGAGCACGATGACCGGGATCACCGGGCCGTGGGCGGCGAGTTCGAGCGGGTTCATCGGGAGCTTGTTCATAGCCAGGTCACCGCGCCTTCTTCGGCCGTCCTCACGTTGCGCCGCATGCCGGCGAAGAGCTCGCGCCCGAGATCGTGGCCCTGGGCCGCGGCGATCGCCGGGTCGCGGGTCGCGACCTCGCGCGCGTTCCAGACCGCATTGTCGACCTTTGCCTCCAGCGTGCCGGCGACGGCGTCGACCCGGACCAGGTCGCCGTCGTGCACCTTGGCCAGCGGGCCGCCGGCGAGCGCCTCCGGGCTGACGTGGATCGCCGCCGGCACCTTGCCCGACGCGCCGCTCATGCGCCCGTCGGTGACGAGCGCGACCTTGAAGCCCCTGCCCTGCAGCACCGCGAGCGGCGGCGTCAGCTTGTGCAGCTCGGGCATGCCGTTCGCCTGCGGGCCCTGGAAGCGCACCACCGCGACGACATCGCGTTCCAGCTCGCCCGCCTTGAACGCGGCGAGCAGTGCCTCCTGGCTGTCGAAGACGCGCGCCGGCGCCTCGACGACATGCCGGTCGTCGGGCACGGCCGAGGTCTTGATCACGCTGCGGCCGAGGTTGCCGGTGAGCAGCGTCAGCCCGCCGGTGGGCGAGAACGGCTGGTCGGCGCGGCGCAGGATGCTCGCATCGCCCGGCTCGGCCGGCAGCGCGCGCCAGCGCAGCCGATCGCCGTCGAGCTCGGGCACCTCGGCATGGGCGCGCAGGCCGCGCTCGCCGACACAGGCAACGTCACCATGCAGGCAGCCCGCGTCGAGCAGCTCGCGCAGCACGAAGCCGGGGCCTCCGGCGGCCTGGAACTGGTTCACGTCGGCGCTGCCGTTCGGGTAGACGCGCGCCAGCAGCGGCACCGCGGCCGACAGCTCGGCGAAATCGGTCCAGTCGATCACGATGCCGGCCGCGCGCGCGACCGCGACCCAGTGGATCAGGTGGTTGGTGCTGCCGCCGGTGGCGAGCAGCGCGACCATCGCGTTGACGATCACGCGCTCGTCGACGAGGCGGCCGATCGGCGTGAATCGGCCACGCTGCGTGATCGCCAGCACGGTGCGCACCGCCTCGCGCGTCAGCGCCTCGCGCAGCTCGGCGTGTGGGTGGACGAAGGCCGCGCCCGGCACGTGCAGCCCCATCGCCTCGAGCAGCATCTGGTTGCTGTTGGCGGTGCCGTAGAAGGTGCAGGTGCCCGGGCCGTGGTAGGCCGCGGTCTCGGCCGCGAGCAGCGCGTCGCGGCCGACCAGCCCCTGCGCGAACTGCTCGCGCACCTCGGCCTTGGCCTTGTTCGCCAGCCCGCTGCCCATCGGCCCGGCCGGGACGAAGACGCAGGGCAGATGGCCGAAATGCAGCGCGCCGATCAGGAGCCCGGGGACGATCTTGTCGCACACGCCGAGCAGCAGCGCGGCGTCGAAGACGTCGTGGCTGAGCGCGATCGCGGTGCCCATCGCGATCGCATCGCGCGAGAACAGGCTCAGCTCCATGCCGGGCAGGCCTTGCGTGACGCCGTCGCACATCGCCGGCACGCCGCCGGCCACCTGCGCCGTGGCGCCGCGCCGGTGCGCCTCGTCGCGGATCAGCGCCGGGTAGGCCTCGTAGGGCTGGTGCGCCGACAGCATGTCGTTGTACGCGCTGACGATGCCGATGTTCGGCGCGCGCTCGACCACGACGCGCAGCTTGTCGGCCGCGGGCAGCGCGGCGACCGCATGCGCGACGTTGGCACAGCCCATGCGATCGCTGCCGCGCGGCCGCTGCGCCATGCGTTCGACGCGTTCGAGGTAGGCCTGCCGGGTGGCGGCGCTGCGCGCGCGGATGCGCTGGGTGATCTGGGCGACGCTGGACTTCATGGCGGACCTCGTGGCGGACGGGAGGGAGGACGGCAGGCCGGGCCGTAACCGATGTTTCAATTATCGAGTAACCAAATTACATCGTCAAATCGTTCACGTCATCCGCCACGGGCCTCGGCGCGTTGAGGCCGATATCCCGTCGTGATGCAATGCTGGCCCACCATGCAGCCTGTGAGTGCTGACCTGATCGTGCGCGATCCCGCCGCCCAGCTGGAACGCCTGCGCGCCGAATGGGGCGGGCGTGGCGATCTGTGGGTGTTCGGCTACGCGTCGCTGATCTGGCGCCCCGAGTTCGACGCCGCCGAGCACCGCAGCGCGCTCGTGCGCGGCTGGCACCGCGCGCTGCGCATGCGCTCGCGCGTGAACCGCGGCACGCCGCAGAAGCCCGGGCTGGTGCGAGCTGCTGCAGGGCGGCGCCTGCCGCGGCGTCGTCTACCGGATGCGGCGCGAGCACGCCGACGAAGAGCTCGCCCGGCTCTGGGCGCGCGAGATGCCGACCGGCGTCTACGACCCGCGTTTCCTCGCCTGCCAGACGGCGCAGGGCGTGGTGCCGGCGCTCGCCTTCACGCTCAGCCGGCGCAGCGAGAGCTACATGGGCCGGATGCCCGACGACCAGGTGCTGCACATCCTGCGCACCGCGCGCGGGCGCTGCGGCACCACGCTGGACTACCTCGCCGACACCGCGCACGCCCTGCGCCAGCGCGGCGTGCGCGACCGCGAGATCGAGCGGCTGATGGGGCTGGCGGCCGCGAACGGCCTGGTCTAGGACGCCTGTCGGGCTCCTAGAGCCGGTCGGCGCCGCGTTCGGGCATCGCAACGCGGCGCAGCGCGTCCAGGTCGGCCTCGGTGTCGACGTCGACGAGCACGCCGGGATCGTCGACCTCGGCCGCCTGCGCCGGATAGCGCGCGATCAGCCGGCGCGCCCCTTCGTCGCCCGACAGCAGCACGAGTTCGGAGAACAGTTCGGCCGCGAAACCGACCGGGTGGCCGCGCCGGCCGCGGTGCTGCGCGTAGGCCACGGGCTGCTGCTCGAGCGCCGCCGCGACGGCGAGCAGGCTGGACGCGCGCACCAGCGGCATGTCGCCGGGCAGCACGAGCCAGCCGACGGCACCGGAGCGCGCGGCCACGCCGGCCGCGATCGAGTGGCCCATGCCGCGCCGCGCATCGGCCTCGTCGAGCACGACGATGTCGCGCAGCGCGAGCTGCGGCGCGACCTGGGCCGCGAGCGCGGCGATCGTCACCACCACCACCGGCAGCCCGGTCTCGATCGCGTGCTGCAGCGTCGTGCCGAGCACGGTGCTGCCGTCGAAGGGCTGCTCCAGCTTGTGTCGCGAGTCGTGGAAGCGGCTGCCCTGTCCGGCGGCCGGCACGACGATGGTCGGGCGGAACCTCATGGTCTGTTGTCGTTGCACGCCCCGTTCTGGCGGGGTGGCCCGAGAATGGCCGCGTTGTGCAGTGCAAGATAGTGGGGCCATCACTTAAGTCGTTCCACTTAATCGGCCCGCCCGATTGCCGCTGCCGACGCGCCGACCGGCCGCCGCCCGGCGGCCGGACGACTTCCTATACTGGCGCGATGGACATTGCCGACCTGCGCAAGAGCTACGAGCGCGACGCGCTCGACGAGACCGCTTCCGCCGCCGACCCGCTGCAGCAGTTCCAGCGCTGGTTCGAGCAGGCGCTGAAGGCCGAGCTGCCGGAACCCAACGCGATGACGCTCGCCACCGTCGGCGCCGACGGCCGGCCGTCGACGCGCATCGTGCTGATCAAGGGCTTCGACGCGCGCGGCTTCGTCTGGTACAGCAACTACGAGAGCCGCAAGGGCCGCGAGCTCGCAGGCAATGCCTGTGCCGCGCTCCAGTTCCACTGGGTCGAACTCGAACGCGTCGTGCGCATCGAGGGCCGCGTCGGGAAGGTCGGCGCCGACGAGTCCGACGCCTATTTCGCGAGCCGGCCGCTCGATTCGCGCCTCGGCGCCTGGGCCTCGCCGCAGAGCCAGGTGATCGCCTCGCGCGCCGTGCTCGTCGCCGCGGCGGCCAAGTACGGCGCGATCTACGCGCTGAATCCGCCGCGCCCGC
>MEGM01000232.1 GCA_001725505.1 Rubrivivax sp. SCN 70-15
AGCGCGACCTGCTGCCGCTGGTCGAGGGCACCTCGGTGAGCACCAAGTACGGCATGGTCAAGACCGACCACATCCTGTTCATCGCCAGCGGCGCGTTCCACCTCGCCAAGCCGAGCGACCTGATCCCCGAGCTGCAGGGGCGCTTCCCGATCCGCGTCGAGCTCGGCCCGCTGTCGGTCGACGACTTCGAGGCGATCCTCACCAGCACCCACGCGAGCCTGGTCAAGCAGTACCAGGCGCTGCTCGCGACCGAGGGCCTCGCGCTCGAGATCACGCCCGACGGCGTGCGCCGGCTCGCGCAGATCGCCTACGACGTCAACGAGCGGACCGAGAACATCGGCGCGCGCCGGCTCGCGACGGTGATGGAGCGACTGCTCGAAGAGCTCAGCTTCGACGCGCCCAACCGCGGCGGCCAGACGGTGACGCTGGACGCGGCCGCGGTCGACGCGCGGCTCGGCGCGCTGGCGCAGAACGAGGATCTGTCGCGCTTCATCCTGTAGCGCGGGCCCGCCGCGCTGGCGTTCAGAGCGCGAGCCGGTGCGACTGCATCACGAGCAGGCCGTCGAAGATCAGCGAATCGACGGTCTCGAAGCGCAGGTCGGTGATCGGCGCGAGCTTGACCGCCGCGCCGCCCGTCATCAGCAGCAGCGGCTCGGCGCCGGTGCGCCGCACGAGCTGGCGGTGCTGGCGCTCGATGGCGCCGGCGATCGCGTTCGCGCCGCCGCTCATCAGCGCGTCGCTGGTGTTGGTCGGGAAATCGACGACCTCGCCGGTCGGCACCTTGAGGCCGGCGGTGCCCATCTCGAGCGCGCGCAGCATCAGCCCGAAGCCGGGCAGGATCAGCCCGCCGAGGAATCGGCCCTCGGTGTCCAGCGCGTCGACGGTGACCGCGGTGCCGACCATCACCACCAGCGCCGGCCGCGGCCGCCCCCCTGCGACGGCACGCGCGCGCGCGCCGACGAGCGCGGCCCAGCGGTCCGCGCCGAGCCGGCTCGGGTGGTCGTAGCCGTTGACGACGCCGGCCTCGTGCGCCGAAGGCACGACCCAGCGCGCGTCGATGTCCCACAGCTCCATCTGCTCCTCGACGCGGCGCCGCACGACGTCGCCCGCGACCACGCTGCCGAGCATGCTGTGCGGCGCCGGCAGGCTGCCCCAGTCCTTCTCGGCGAGCGTGTCGATGGTCTCGAGGAACACCGCGCCATGGGCGAGCATCGGCGCGCCCGGCTGCGGCTGCGCGTAGAGCGCCCATTTGAGGCGGGTGTTGCCGATGTCGAGGGCGAGAAAGCTCATGCGCGGGGTCGGGCGGGAACGCGGCGGCAGCGGGGTCGGCGCCGATGGTAACCACGGTCGCCTGCGGCCGCCAGCAATGGCATGATTGCTCGTTGACGTTTACGTCAACGTCAATCCGATCGTCCGCGGCCGCCCGGCCGCCCCACCCGCGCCAGCCATGACCGACCTGTCCGCCGAATTCCAGGCCCTCGCCAGCTACCGCCCGACGAACAAGGTGCGCTTCGTCACCGCCGCGAGCCTGTTCGACGGCCACGACGCCGCGATCAACATCATGCGCCGCATCCTGCAGGGCATGGGCGCCGAGGTGATCCACCTCGGCCACAACCGCTCGGTCGACGAGATCGTCACCGCGGCGCTGCAGGAGGACGTGCAGGGCATCGCGATCAGCTCGTACCAGGGCGGACACGTCGAGTTCTTCAAGTACATGGTCGACCTGCTCAAGAGCCGCGGCGGCGAGCACATCCGCGTCTTCGGCGGCGGCGGCGGCGTCATCGTGCCGGCCGAGATCCGGGAGCTGCAGGACTACGGCGTGGCCCGCATCTACAGCCCCGAGGACGGTCAGCGCATGGGGCTGGCCGGGATGATCGGCGAGATGGTGATGCGCTGCGACCACGACCTGTCACCGCACGCACCGACCGCCGTCGACGCGCTCCGGGGCCACACCGACGCCGCCTGGCGTGCGCTCGCGCAATCGATCACCGCGCTCGAGAACGGCCGCGCCGACGCCGGCTTCAGGGCCGCGCTCGCCGCGGTGCCGAAAACGGCGCCGGTGCTCGGCATCACCGGCACCGGCGGCGCCGGCAAGAGCAGCCTCACCGACGAGCTGATCCGCCGCCTGCGCCTGGACCAGGGCGACGCGCTGCGCATCGCGGTGATCAGCATCGACCCGAGCCGGCGCAAGAGCGGCGGCGCGCTGCTCGGCGACCGGATCCGGATGAACGCGATTTCTCCCTGGTCCAACGGGCCGCGCGTCTTCATGCGCAGCCTCGCGACGCGCGACTTCGGCAGCGAGATCAGCCAGGCGCTGCCCGAGGCGCTGCTCGCGGTGCAGGCCGCGGGCTTCGAGCTCATCGTCGTCGAGACTTCGGGCATCGGCCAGGGCGACGCGGCGATCGTGCCGCTGGTCGACCTGCCGCTGTACGTGATGACGCCCGAGTTCGGCGCCGCGAGCCAACTCGAGAAGATCGACATGCTCGACTTCGCCGAGTTCGTCGCGATCAACAAGTTCGACCGCAAGGGCGCCGCCGACGCGCTGCGCGATGTCGCCAAGCAGGTCCAGCGCAACAAGGAGGCGTTCAGGACCCCGCCCGAGGCGATGCCGGTCTTCGGCACGATGGCCAGCCGCTTCAACGACGACGGCGTCACCGCGCTGTACCAGGCGCTGCTGCCGCGGCTGGCCGCGCTCGGCATGGCGGTCACCGAGAGCCGGCTGCCCAGGGTGGCCACGCGCCACAGCACGCACCAGGTGCCCATCGTCCCGGCGGCGCGCGTGCGCTACCTGGCCGACATCGCCGACACGGTGCGCGGCTACAAGCGGCGCGCACGCGAGCAGGCCGCGCTGGCGCGCGAGATCCAGCAGCTGCGTGCGGCCTCGGCGATGCTCGCGATCGCCAAGCACCTGGCCGAGGACCGCGAGGCGCGCCTCGATCCGCAGGCGAAGAAGCTGCTCGCGATGTGGCCCGACATGCAGCGTGCCTACGCCGGCGACGAGTACGTGGTGAAGATCCGCGACCGCGAGATCCGCACCGCGCTGACGCACACCACGCTGTCGGGCCAGAAGATCCGCAAGGTCGCGCTGCCGGCGTACGAGGACCACGGCGAGCTGCTGAAGTGGCTGCTGCTCGAGAACGTGCCCGGCAGTTTCCCCTACACCGCCGGCACCTTCGCCTTCAAGCGCGAGAACGAGGACCCGACGCGCATGTTCGCCGGCGAGGGCGACGCGTTCCGCACCAACCGGCGCTTCAAGATGGTCAGCGAGGGCATGCCGGCCAAGCGGCTGAGCACCGCGTTCGACAGCGTCACGCTGTACGGCAACGACCCGGACCTGCGGCCCGACATCTACGGCAAGGTCGGCAATTCCGGCGTCAGCATCGCGACGCTGGACGACATGAAGGTGCTGTACTCGGGCTTCGAGCTGACGAACCCCGCCACCAGCGTCAGCATGACGATCAACGGCCCGGCGCCGACGATCCTGGCGATGTTCATGAACACCGCCATCGACCAGAACCTCGACAGGTTCCGCACCGACAACCGGCGCGAGCCCACCGACGACGAAGCAGCGAAGATCCGCGCCTGGACGCTGGCCAACGTGCGCGGCACGGTGCAGGCCGACATCCTGAAGGAAGACCAGGGCCAGAACACCTGCATCTTCAGCACCGAGTTCAGCCTCAAGGTGATGGGCGACATCGCCGAATGGTTCGTGCACCACGACGTGCGCAACTTCTACTCGGTGTCGATCAGCGGCTACCACATCGCCGAGGCGGGCGCGAACCCGATCAGCCAGCTCGCCTTCACGCTGTCCAACGGCTTCACCTTCGTCGAGGCCTATCTCGCGCGCGGGATGCACATCGACGACTTCGCGCCCAACCTGAGCTTCTTCTTCAGCAACGGCATGGACCCCGAGTACACCGTGCTCGGCCGCGTCGCGCGCCGGATCTGGGCCGTGGCGATGAAGGAGCGCTACGGCGCCAACGAGCGCAGCCAGAAGCTCAAGTACCACATCCAGACCAGCGGCCGCAGCCTGCACGCGCAGGAGATCGCGTTCAACGACATCCGCACCACGCTGCAGGCGCTGATCGCGGTCTACGACAACTGCAACTCGCTGCACACCAATGCCTTCGACGAAGCGATCACGACGCCGACCGAAGAGAGCGTGCGCCGCGCGATGGCGATCCAGCTCGTGATCAACCGCGAGTGGGGGCTGGCTCGATGCGAGAACCCGAACCAGGGCGCGTTCGTGATCGACGAGCTGACCGAGCTTGTCGAGGAAGCCGTGCTCGCCGAGTTCGAGCGCATCGCCGAGCGCGGCGGCGTTCTCGGTGCGATGGAGACCGGCTACCAGCGCGGCAAGATCCAGGAAGAGAGCATGCACTACGAGATGCTCAAGCACACCGGCGAGTACCCGATCATCGGCGTCAACACCTTCCGCAACCCGCACGGCGACCCGGTGCCCCAGCACATCGAGCTCGCGCGTTCGACCGACGAGGAAAAGCGCTCGCAGCTCGCGCGCCTGGCCGACTTCCAGGCCCGCCATGCGGCCGAAGCGCCGGCGATGCTGGCGCGGCTGCAGCAGACGGTGATCGCGAACGGCAACGTCTTCGAGGTGCTGATGGACGCGGTGCGCTGCTGCAGCCTGGGCCAGATCACGAACGCGCTGTTCGAGGTCGGCGGGCAGTACCGGCGCAGCATGTAGGCGCGGCGCAGGATCGGCCGTCTCGTCGGCAAGGCACCCGATGGAACCGCGCGAACTCGGCCGCTCCGGCCTCCAGGTGGCACCGCTCGCGTTCGGCGGCAACGTGTTCGGCTGGACCGCCGACGAGCGGACCTCGTTCTCGCTCCTAGACGCCTTCGTCGACGCCGGCTTCAACCTGATCGACACCGCCGACGTCTATTCGCGCTGGGTTCCCGGCCACACTGGCGGCGAGTCGGAGACGATCATCGGCTGCTGGCTCAAGGCCAAGGGCCGGCGCGACCGCGTCGTGATCGCCACGAAGGTCGGCAAGCCGATGGGCGAGGGCCGCACCGGGCTGTCGCGGCGCTGGATCCGCGCGGCGGTGGAAGACTCGCTGCGCCGGCTGCAGACCGACCGCATCGACCTCTACCAAGCGCACGACGACGACACCGCGACGCCGCTGGAGGAGACGCTGTCCACCTTCGCCGAGCTCATCCGCGAGGGCAAGGTGCGCGCGATCGGCGCGTCCAACTTCACGGCGCCGCGCCTGGCCGAGGCGCTCGCGACGAGCCGGCGCCTGGGGCTGCCGCGCTACGAGAGCCTGCAGCCGCTGTACAACCTGGTCGACCGCGAACCCTACGAGGCCGAGCTCGAGCCGCTGTGCCGCGCCGAAGGCGTCGGCGTGATCAACTTCTTCGGCCTCGCGCGCGGCTTCCTGACCGGCAAGTACCGCAGCGAGGCCGACCTCGGCAAGAGCCCGCGCGGCGCCGGCGTCAAGGGCTGCCTGAACGAGCGCGGGTTTCGCATCCTGGCCGCGCTCGACGAGGCCGCGGCGCGGCTGGGCGCGACCCCGGCCCAGGTCGCGCTCGCCTGGCAGATGGCGCGCCCCGGGCTGACGGCGCCGATCGCCAGCGCGACCTCGACGGCGCAGTGGGCCGAACTGGCCGGCGCGGCGCGGCTCGCGCTGGACGCCCCGACGATCGCCGCGCTCGACCGCGCCAGCGCCTGGCGCTGAGGTCGCGGTCGGCAGCCCGTCCGCAAGGGCGTCGAAGCGGCCGACAATCGGCGCCATGACGTCCCCTTCCCTGTTCATCGCCCCGACACGCTTCGACGATGCCGAGGCCGCGCTGGCCCAGGTGCGGCTGATCTACGACACCAGCATCGCCCATCTGCGCGACAGCCTGCAGCGCTTCGTCGCCGGCGACGCCCTGGGCGAGCACGTGCGCGCCTGCTACCCCTTCGTGCGCGTGCAGACGAGCACCGTCGCGCGCGCCGACTCGCGCCTGGCCTACGGCTTCGTCAGCGGCCCCGGCGTCTACGAGACGACGCTGACGCGGCCGGACCTGTTCGCCGACTACTACCGCGAGCAGTTCGCGCTGCTGCTGCGCAACCACGGCGTCAGCCTCGAGGTCGGCACGAGCGCGCAGCCGATCCCGGTGCACTTCTCGTTCGCCGAGCACGACCATCTCGAAGGCTCGATGCCGCCCGAGCGCCGGCTGCTGCTGCGCGACCTGTTCGACCTGCCCGACCTGTCGGCGATGGACGACGGCATCGCCAACGGCACGCACGAGCCGCGCGCCGGCGAGGCGCAGCCGCTCGCGCTGTTCACCGCGCCGCGGGTCGACTACTCGCTGCACCGGCTGCGCCACTACACCGGCAGCGCCCCCGAGCATTTCCAGAACTTCGTGCTGTTCACGAACTACCAGTTCTACATCGACGAATTCGTCAAGCTCGGCCATGCGCTGATGGGCTCCGAGGGCGGCGAGTACAGCGCCTTCGTCGAGCCCGGCAACGTGGTCACGCGCCGGGCCGGCCTCGCCCCGCAGGCCGGCGACGAGTTCGGCCGCGCCCCGCCGCGGCTGCCGCAGATGCCGGCCTACCACCTCGTGCGGCCGGACCGCGCCGGCATCACGATGGTCAACATCGGCGTCGGCCCCGCGAACGCGAAGACGATCACCGACCACATCGCGGTGCTGCGCCCGCACGCCTGGCTGATGCTCGGCCACTGCGCCGGGCTGCGCAACTCGCAGCACCTCGGCGACTACGTCCTCGCCCACGGCTACGTGCGCGAGGACCACGTGCTCGACGAGGACCTGCCGCTGTGGGTGCCGATCCCGCCGCTGGCCGAGGTCCAGACCGCGATCGAGCAGGCCGTCGCCGAGATCACCCAGCTCAGGGGCTACGAGCTGAAAAAGATCATGCGCACCGGCACCGTCGCGAGCACCGACAACCGCAACTGGGAGCTGCTGCCCTTCCACCACAAGGAGAGCACGCCCGAGCGCCGCTTCAGCCAGAGCCGCGCGGTGGCGCTGGACATGGAGTCGGCGACGATCGCCGCGAACGGCTTTCGTTTCCGGGTTCCGTACGGAACATTGCTCTGCGTCAGCGACAAGCCGCTGCACGGTGAGATCAAATTGCCCGGGATGGCGGACCATTTCTACCGCGAGCGCGTCGACCAGCACCTGCGCATCGGCATGCGCGCGATCGAACTGCTGCGCCAGGAACGCACCGACCGTCTGCACAGCCGCAAGCTGCGCAGCTTCGCCGAAGTGGCTTTCCAGTGAGCGCGTGAGCACGCCGGGGGCTGCGGTTTACAAGCCTTGACGCCCCGGGCTCGGCCACGCAATGGCCGGCGGGCAGACTGGAGCCATGACTTCGCGAACCCGCCGCTACCGCAAGCCGATGCTGGCACCGCTGCTCCTGGCGGGCGCGCTGGCCGGCTGCGCGACGCCCAAGGCGCCCACGCCCGAGCCGAACGCCGGCGTCGCGCTGCCGGCGGCCTGGTCCGGGGCGGCGCAGACACCTGCCGGCGCCGCGTCGCTGGCCGCCTGGTGGCAGCGTTTCGACGACCCGGCGCTGAGCGCCTTGATCACGCAGGCGCTGCAGGCCAACACCGACCTCGAGACGGCGCGCGCGGCGCTGCGCCAGTCGCGCGCGCTGGCCCAGGCCCAGGCGGCCACGCTCGGGCCCAGCGTCGACGCGTCCGGTTCGGCGCAGCGCAGCCGCAGCGCCGGCAGCCCGGCCGGCAATGCGCTGCGCGCCGGCCTGGACGCGAGCTGGGCTCCCGACGTCTTCGGCGCGCGGCGCAGCGCGAGCAACGCGGCCGAGTTCGACGCGCAGGCAAGCGCGGCCAGCCTCGGCAACGTGCAGGTGGCGGTCGCGGCCGAGGTCGCGCTCGCCTACATCACGCTGCGCGGCACCGAGGCCCGGCTCGCGATCGCGCAGGCCAACCTCGAGGCCCAAGAGGAGACGCTGCAGATCACGCAGTGGCGCGTCCAGGCGGGCCTGGCGACCTCGATCGACGCCGAGCAGGCGCGCGCCGCCGTCGAGCAGACGCGCGCGCAGCGGCTCGCGCTGCAGACCGGCGTGGCCCAGTCGCGCCAGCGGCTGGCGCTGCTCACCGGCCGCCCCGTCGGCGCGCTGGTGCTGCCGGCCGGCACGGCGCAGCCGCAGGCGCCGGCCGACCTGGCGCTGGCCTTCCCGGCCGAGACGCTGCGCCAGCGCGCCGACGTGCGCGCTGCCGAGCTGCGCGTGCGCGCCGCCGCGCAGCGGGTCGCGCAGGCCGACGCGGCGCGCTACCCGAGCTTCCAGCTCAGTGGCTCGCTCGGGCTGAGCGCGCTCACGCTGTCCGGACTGACCGCCGGCGGCGCCGCGTTCGGCTCGCTGCTTGCCGGCGTCTCGGCCCCGG
>MEGM01000233.1 GCA_001725505.1 Rubrivivax sp. SCN 70-15
GCCGGCGCAGGCCGCGCGCGACGCACCAAGCGTCCTCGCAGATCAGCACGCCGAAGCGGTGACCCTCGATCTCGAACACCAGCGGCCCGAGGCCGGCGTCGCGGCCGCTGGCGAAGTAGCGCCTCTCGTCGAAGACCTGGTAGTTCGGCAGCTCGCGCTTGCAGTAGGTGGCCTGGACGCGGCCCGCGGCGAGGACCGAAGCCGCGTTGTAGCGCCGCTGCACGGCCATCGACTTGGACCTAACATCCCCCTGCTCGCCGAACTGGTGCGGGTGCCCCACCACCAGATGCAAGCCCACGCAGTCCGCCAGTTCCGCCGCCAGCGCCGCAAGCGCCTCGGCGCAGGCCTGCATGAAGGCCGGGCGCAGCAGCAGGTCTTCGGGCGGGTAGCCGCTCAGCGCCAGTTCCGGGGCCAGCACGAGCCGCACGCCTTGGGCGTGGGCGCGCCGAGCGGCAGCGGCCAGCAAGCGCGAATTGCCGGCGAGGTCACCGACCGTCGCGTTGATCTGTGCCAGCGCGACCTTCACGCTCTTCCCTTCTGAATGTCAGCCAAAACCAGTGCGAACGATTATGTCATCCGGGTCCACCGCGAGCCCGGCAGCATCGACGCCGCGGCCTGGAACGAGCTTCTCGACGCACAGCCCGCGCCGACGCCGTTCATGCGCCACGAGTACCTGCAGGCGCTGCACGCCTCGGCGAGCGCGGTGCCCGACAGCGGCTGGGCGCCGCAGATCCTGACGCTCGAATCCGGCGGCAGGCTCGTCGCCGGCTGCGCCCTCTACCTGAAGAGCCATTCCTACGGCGAGTACGTCTTCGACTGGTCCTGGGCCGATGCCTACCGCCGCCACGGGCTGCACTACTACCCGAAGCTGCTCCGGCACGCGGCTGCTGGCGCGCGACGACGCCGGCCGCGACCGGCTCGTGCAGCTGATCCGCCAGCTCGCGCAGGACGCCGAGCTGTCGTCGGCGCACGTGCTGTTCCTCGCCGACGCCGACCGCGCCGCGTTCGAGCGCGCCGGCTGGCTGCTGCGCGAAGGGGTGCAATTCCACTGGACGCAGGACGCCGAGCACCCCGTGCCCGACTTCGCCGCCCTGCTCGCCCGGCTGCAGCGCGACAAGCGCAAGAAGATCCAGCAGGAGCGCCGCCGCGTCGCCGAGCAGGGGGTGAGCTTCCGCATCCTCGAAGGCGCCGCGATCACGGCCGCCGACTGGGACTTCTTCTACCGCTGCTACACGCTGACCTACCAGGCGCACCACTCGACGCCCTATCTGACGCGCGACTTCTTCGCGCGCATGGCGGCGACGATGGCGCGCCACTGGGTGATGTTCGTCGCCGAGCGCGGCGGCGCGCCGATCGCCGCGTCGCTGGTCGCGATCGACCCCGATCGCGGCGCCGCGTGGGGCCGCTACTGGGGTTGCACCGAGCCGCTGCCCTGCCTGCACTTCGAGGCCTGCTACTACCAGCCTCTGGCCTGGTGCCTGGCGCACGGCTACCGCCGCTTCGAGGGCGGCGCGCAGGGCGAGCACAAGATGGCGCGCGGCCTGCTGCCGGTGCGCACGTTCTCGGCGCACTGGCTGCGCGACGAGCGCTTCGCGTCGGCGGTGGCCGACTTCCTGGCCAGCGAAGGCGCCGGCGTCGAGCAGTACGTCGACGAGCTGCGCGAACGCAGCCCGTTCAAGACGGGCGACGGCGCCTCAGGTTGAAGGCTGGCACTTGGCCCAGTTGGCCATGCCGCTGCTGACCTCGGCGCGTGCCGCATCCGGGCCTTCCCAGCCCAGCACCTTGACCCATTTGCCGGGCTCGAGGTCCTTGTAGTGCTCGAAGAAGTGACGGATCGTGTTCAGCCGCGCCGGGTTCAGGTCCTCGGGCTTCTGCCACTGCGTGTAGATCGACAGGATCTTGTCGATCGGCACCGCGAGCAGCTTGTTGTCGCCGCCGGCCTCGTCGTCCATCTTCAGCAGGCCCAGCGGCCGGCAGGTGACGACGACGCCCGGGATCAGCGGCACCGGCGTGATCACGAGCACGTCGACCGGGTCGCCGTCGTCGGACAGCGTGTTCGGGATGTAACCGTAGTTGCACGGGTAGTGCATCGCGGTGCTCATGAAGCGGTCGACGAACAGCGCGCCGCTGTCGTGGTCGACCTCGTACTTGATCGGGTCGGCGTTCATCGGGATCTCGATGATCACGTTGAACTCTTCCGGTGCCTTCGGGCCCGGGGTGACGTTGTGCAGGCTCATGGGAGTCTCGAAGAGAAGCGGGATTGGCGCGATTTTACGGGGCGGCCGCGGCGGCCCTGGGCGCGGCAGCGGCCCCGAGGGAAACTCCCTTGCCGGGCCATGCCGCGGTTCACTTAGCATCCCTCGCGCCAGACCGTCCGGCACGCGCCGGACGGGTCGACGCACAAACCACGCCCAAGATTCCAGGAAGGATCGCTTTCCATGTCCATGTCCACCACGATGGCGCTGTACGTGGCGCTCGCCTGCGGTCTGGCCGCCGTGCTCTACGGCTTCGTCCAGCGCAGCTGGATCCTGCGCCAGGATGCCGGCAGCGCGCGCATGCAGGAGATCTCGGGCGCCATCCAGCAAGGCGCGGCAGCCTACCTGGCGCGCCAGTACAAGACGATCGCGATGGTCGGTGTCGTGCTCGCGGTGCTGATCTTCGTCTTCCTCGGCAAGCTCACCGCGGCGGGCTTCGTGCTCGGCGCCGTGCTCTCGGGCGCCTGCGGCTTCATCGGCATGAACGTCTCGGTGCGCGCCAACGTGCGCACCGCGCAGGCGGCCACGCAAGGCATCGGGCCGGCGCTGAACGTCGCCTTCAAGGGCGGCGCGATCACCGGCATGCTCGTCGTCGGCCTCGGGCTGCTCGGCGTGAGCCTGTTCTTCTGGGCCATCACCGGCGGCACGCACGCCGACTCGGCGACGCTCAAGCCGATGCTCGGGCTGGCCTTCGGCGCGTCGCTGATCTCGATCTTCGCGCGCCTGGGCGGCGGCATCTTCACCAAGGGCGCCGACGTCGGCGCCGACCTGGTGGGCAAGGTCGAGGCCGGGATCCCCGAGGACGACCCGCGCAACCCTGCGGTGATCGCCGACAACGTCGGCGACAACGTCGGCGACTGCGCCGGCATGGCGGCCGACCTGTTCGAGACCTATGCGGTCACGCTGATCGCGGCGATGGCGCTGGGCGCGCTGCTGATGACCGCGGCGCCGCTCGCCGCGGTGACCTACCCGCTGCTGCTCGGCGGCGTGTCGATCATCGCGTCGATCATCGGCTGCAGCTTCGTCAAGGCCAGCCCCGGCATGAAGAACGTGATGCCGGCGCTGTACAAGGGCCTGGTCGTCGCCGGCGTGCTGTCGCTGATCGCGTTCTACTTCGTCACGCGCGCGCTGATCCCGGACGACGCGCTCGGCGCCGGCACGCAGATGCGGCTGTTCGGCGCCTGCGTCGTCGGCCTGGTGCTGACCGCGGCGCTGGTCTGGATCACCGAGTTCTACACCGGCACCCAGTTCAGCCCGGTCAAGCACATCGCGCAGGCCTCGACCACCGGCCACGGCACGAACATCATCGCCGGCCTGGGCGTGAGCATGAAGTCGACCGCGTGGCCGCTGCTCTTCATCTGCGTCGCGATCTGGGTCGCGCACGGACTGGCCGGCCTCTACGGCATCGCGATCGCCGCGACCTCGATGCTCAGCATGGCCGGGATCGTCGTCGCGCTCGACGCCTACGGCCCGATCACTGACAACGCCGGCGGCATCGCCGAGATGGCCGAACTGCCCGCGAGCGTGCGCGACATCACCGACCCGCTCGACGCGGTGGGCAACACCACGAAGGCGGTGACCAAGGGCTACGCGATCGGCTCCGCCGGCCTGGCCGCGCTGGTGCTGTTCACCGACTACACGCACGCGCTGCAGGCGCGCGGCATGAGCCTGAGCTTCGACCTGTCGGACTACAAGGTGATCGTCGGCCTGTTCATCGGCGGCCTGATCCCCTACCTGTTCGGCGCGATGGCGATGGAAGCGGTGGGCCGCGCCGCCGGCGCGGTGGTGGTCGAGGTGCGGCGCCAGTTCCGCGACATCCCGGGCATCATGGAAGGCACCGGCAAGCCCGAGTACGGCGCGGCGGTGGACATGCTGACGACCGCGGCGATCAAGGAGATGATCGTTCCGTCGCTTCTGCCGGTGGTCGCGCCGATCCTGGTCGGCATGCTGCTCGGCCCGGCCGCGCTCGGCGGCCTGCTGATGGGCACCATCGTCACCGGGTTGTTCGTCGGCATCTCGATGTGCACCGGCGGCGGCGCCTGGGACAACGCGAAGAAGCTGATCGAGGAAGGCTTCACCGACGCGGCCGGCAAGCTGCACAAGAAGGGCAGCGAGGCGCACAAGGCCGCCGTCACCGGCGACACCGTCGGCGACCCCTACAAGGACACCGCAGGCCCGGCCGTCAACCCGCTGATCAAGATCATCAACATCGTCGCGCTGCTCATCGTGCCGCTGCTGCCGATGACCACCGGCACCGCGAAGACCGAAGCGGCCAGCGCGCCGGCCGCCGCGGCGGTGATCGCCGCGCCGGCGGCTTCGGCGGCGTCGGAATAGGGGTGGAAGGCGGCCGGCCTGCGGGCCGGTCGCGGTCGACGCTTCGAGCGAAGGTCTAGCGGTGCATGGCCGGGACCAGCCGGTCGGCGGTCGCGATCTGCGCCTCGCCTTCCAGTTCGATCGCGACCTGCGTGCACACCGCGCGGCACAGCGTCGCGACGCGCTCGCTCTGCAGCCGGTAGTACATCTGGGTGCCTTCGCGCCGCTTCGCGAGCACGCCGCTGCGGTAGAGCATCGACAGATGCTGCGACATGTTCGGCTGCGTCGTGTCGATCTCGCTCAGCAACTCGGAGACGTTCTTCTCGCCCTGGCAGACCGCGCTGATGATCTTCAGACGGATCGGCGTGGACAGCACGGCGAACAGTTCGGCGACGGAGTCGAACACCTGGTCTTCACTGCTCTTCTCGCCCATCCGGGGCCCCCAGACTGCTTGCTATCCGAAGAATTCTATTCGGATTCACCGATATTTCAACGCACCGCACCCGCACCCGAGGGTGCCGGGCGGCCGTACGCCGGATGACGCCACAATTCGGCCATGCAGGAGTTCGACCATTCGGCGCTGATCTCGACCGTGCTGTGGAGCGCGTTCGCGCTCGCGGTGCTGTTCGGCGCGATCGCGCGCCAGACGCAGTTCTGCACGATGGGGGCGATCGCCGACGTCGTCAACATGGGCGACTGGACGCGCGTGCGCATGTGGGCGCTGGCGGTGGCGGTCGCGACGGCCGGCTTCAACACGATGGTCGGGCTGGGCTGGGTCCAGGCCGGCAACAGCTTCTATGCGAGCCCCCGTCTGCTCTGGCTCTCGGCGCTGGTGGGCGGCGCGATGTTCGGCTTCGGCATGGTGCTGGCGTCGGGCTGCGGCAGCAAGAGCCTGATTCGCGTCGGCGGCGGCAACCTCAAGTCGCTCGTCGTCGTGATCGTGATGGGCGTGGCGGGATTCGCAACGCTCAAGGGCCTGACCGCGGTGCTGCGCGTGCGCAGCGTCGACCGCGTCGCGCTGGCGCTGCCGACCGGGCAGGACCTGCCCTCGCTGATCGCCTGGCGCACCGGCCACGCGGTGCCGTCGGTCGCCTGGGCGCTGGGCCTCGCGGTCGCCGCCCTGCTCGTGGCCTGGGTGCTGCGCCGACCCGAGGGCCGCCGCGCCGAGGTCTGGCTCGGTGGCGTGGGCATTGGCGGCGTCATCGTCGCGCTCTGGTGGGTCTCGGGCCGGCTCGGTTACCTGGCCGAAGATCCGAACACGCTGCAGCCGGCCTTCCTGGCTACCAGTTCGCACCGGATGGAAGCCCTCAGCCTGGCTGCGCCGGTGGCCTATGCACTGGACTGGCTGCTCTACTTCAGCGACAGCAACACCGGGCTGACGACCGGCATCGTCGGCGTCGCCGGGCTCGTCGTCGGCTCGGCCGCCGTCGCGCTGGCGACGCGCAGCTTCCGCTGGGAAGGCTTCGGCTCGGTCGAGGACACGGCGAACCACCTGGTGGGCGCCTTGCTGATGGGAGTCGGCGGCGTCACCGCGCTCGGCTGCACCGTCGGCCAGGGCTTGTCGGGGCTCTCGACACTGTCGCTGGGCAGCGTGCTCGCGGTGGCAGCGATCGTCGCCGGTGCCTGGGCCGCGCTGCGCTACCAGGCCTGGCGCCTCGACCGCATGGATCCGGACTGATCCGGCGCGCGCTGCGGGTCAGTCGCCGCCCTGCTGCTCCATCAGCAGGTAGGTGTTGTACGCATTCATGCGGTTCGCCGCCTTGAAC
>MEGM01000234.1:0-5399 GCA_001725505.1 Rubrivivax sp. SCN 70-15
TGCCGGCGGCCACCGCAGCCTGCGCAGCGAGGTTGTCCGACACCCGCTCCGCGCCGTGGCGCGCCACCACGTGCGCCAATTCATGACCAAGCACCGTGGCCAGCTGGTCCTCGTTGCTGGCCAGCTTGAACATGCCCTTGTTCACGCCGATGCGCCCGCCGGGCAGGGCGAACGCGTTGGCGCTGTCGTCGCCGACGATCTGCACCTCCCACTGCTGGGTGTTCCATGGCGGCGGCAGCACCGCGACCAGGGCATTGGCCACGCAGGATGCGTAGGCGCGCTCGCGCGGTGCGTCGACGAACTTGCCCTGCTTGCGCATGTCGTTGAACGCGGCCAGGCCCATCTGGCTCATCTGGCTGTCCGATACCACCATCAGCTGTGAACGGCCGGTGGGCGAGGTGACGCAGCCGCCCAGCAACGTGGCGGCCAGCGGGATGAGCAGATGGCGGAGTCTCATGCGTGGTTCCCCTTGATGGTCGTGGTTTCGAGCATACCGGCAGGAAATCACGACCGGGATCAACGCGGTGTTGATGAAATGCACGAACGATCGTGCTATTTTCGCCACATGACGACCGCCAGCCACCCCGGCAAACGTGCCACCACCCGCGAAGGGCGCCGGGTACTGACCGCCGAAAAATCGTCGCGAACGACCAGCGGCCAGCGCTGGACGTCGGCCTTCGAGACGAAGCGCGCCTCGGGGCAGACCGCGTGCACGCTCATCACGTCGAGCCAGGAGACATGGTTCGCGACGATCAGCTTGGCCCCGGGCCTGAAGCGGCCCTGCACGCGCAGTTCGATGCCGAGCATGCGCAGCATCTTCGCTGCCCACCAGCGCACGCGCTCGCGCCGCGAATGCGCGCCGAGCCAGGGAAAGAGCAGCAGCACGATCAGCAAGCCATGGACTCCATGCAGCAGCGCGCGCGCCAGGCGCCAGAGCGCGCGCACTCAGCCTCTCTCATGGGCCACGGTACCCGCGACCAGCGTCGCCCGCACCCGGCCGGGCAAGGCCATGCCGGTGGTCGCGAACGCGAACGGCGTGTGCTTGCCGCGGCTGGCCAGGTCCGCCGGCGTCACCGACCAGACCGCCGCCGGGTCGAAGATGCAGACGTCGGCGACGCCGCCTTCGACGAGCCGGCCGGCGCTGGACGCGAGCGAGCCGACCGCGTCGCCGAGCACGCGCACCGGGTGCTGGGTCACCCGGGCCAGCGTCTGCGCCAGCGGCAGCCCGGCGTCGGCGCCCCAGCGCAGCGCCAGGCTGAGCAGCAGCTCGAGCCCGGTCGCGCCCGGCTCGGCCTCGCCGAAGGGCAGGTTCTTCATGTCCTCGGCGACCGGGTTGTGGTCGGAGACGAGCGCGTCGATCGTGCCGTCGGCGAGCCCGGCGCGCAGCGCGTCGCGGTCGGCACCCTGGCGCAGCGGCGGCGTCAGGCGCAGGTCGGCGTTGAAGTAGCCGATGTCGACGTCGGTCAGGTGCAGCGAGTTGATGCTCACGTCGCCCGTCACCGGCAGGCCCTCGGCCTTCGCCGCGCGCAGCAGCGCGACGCCGGCGGCGCTGGACAGGCGACAGACGTGCACGCGCGCCCGGGTCGCGCGCACGAGCTCGAAGATCGTGTGCAGCGCGATCGTCTCGGCCGCCACCGGCACCCCCGACAGCCCGAGCCGCGTCGCGACCGCGCCCTGCGCCGCGACGCCCTTGCCCAGCCAGGCATCCTGCGGACGCAGCCAGACCGAATAGCCGAAGGTCGATGCGTACTGCAGCGCGCGCAGCAGCACCTGCGTGTCGGCGAGCGGCACGTCGACCTGCGAGAAGCCCACGCAGCCGGCCTCGGTGAGCTCGGCCATCTCGGTCAGCGCCTGGCCCTCGAGCCGGCGCGTCAGCGCGCCGAGCGGGAAGAGCCGGCAGCGCGAGAGCTTGCGCGCGCGGAACTTGAGCATCTCGACCAGCCCCGGCTCGTCGAGCACCGGGTCGGTGTCGGGCAGGCAGACCAGGCTCGTCACGCCGCCGGCCGCCGCCGCGGCGAGCTCGCTCTCGAGCATGCCTTCGTGCTCCTGGCCCGGCTCGCGCAGCCGCGCCGCGAGGTCGACGAGGCCGGGCGCGACGACGAGCCCGGCGGCGTCGATCGTGCGCTCGGCCTGGAAGTCGCCGACCGCGCCGATGCCGACGATGCGGCCGGACGCGATCGCGAGGTCGGCGATCTCGTCGCGGCCGGACGCCGGATCGATCACGCGGCCGTTGCGGATGAGTATCTTCATCGCGTCGCTCCGTCGCGCGTGTCGAGCGGACGCCGCGGAACCGGCTCCGCCGGGCCGCTGGCGTCGCCCCCTGGAGGGGGAGCGGCGAAGCCGCTGCGGGGGTGGGCGATGTTCCCCGCGATCGTCGACATCACGGCCATGCGCACCGCGATGCCGAAGGTCACCTGCGGCAGGATCACGCTGTGCTTGCCGTCGGCCACTGTCGAGTCGATCTCGACGCCGCGGTTGATCGGCCCGGGGTGCATCACGATCGCGTCCGGCCTGGCCAGCGCGAGCTTCTCGTCGCTGAGGCCGTAGCGCTTGAAGAACTCACCCGCGCTGGGCAGCAAGGCGCCACTCATGCGCTCGTTCTGCAGGCGCAGCATGATGATCACGTCGGCGCCGCGGATGCCCTCGGCCATGTCGTGGCAGACGCGCACGCCCATCGCGGCCAGGTCGCCGGGCACCAGCGTCTTCGGCCCGACGGCGCGGATCTCGGGCACGCCCAGGATGGCCAGCGCATGGATGTCCGAGCGCGCGACGCGCGAATGGACGATGTCGCCGACGATCGCCACCGTCAGGTTGCTGAAGTCCTTCTTGAAGTGGCGGATCGTGTACATGTCGAGCAGCCCCTGCGTCGGGTGCGCGTGGCGACCGTCGCCGGCGTTGATCACGTGCACGTGCGGCGCGCAGGCGTTCGCGATCAGGTACGGGGCGCCGCTCTCGCTGTGGCGCACGACGAACATGTCGGCGTGCATCGCGCTCAGGTTCGCGATCGTGTCGAGCAGGCTCTCGCCCTTGGCCGTGCTGCTCTTGTTGATGTCGAGGTTGATCACGTCGGCGCTGAGCCGCTTGGCGGCGATCTCGAACGTCGTGCGCGTGCGCGTGCTGTTCTCGAAGAACAGGTTGAACACGCTCTTGCCGCGCAGCAGCGGCACCTTCTTCACGTCGCGGTCGTTGACGCTGAGGAAGGTGCCCGCGGTGTCGAGGATCTGCGTCAGCACCGCGCGCGGCAGACCCTCGATCGACAGCAGGTGGATCAGCTCGCCATGGGTGTTGAGCTGCGGGTTGCGGCGCATCAGCATCACGCCTCCCGCCCGGGCGCCCCGAGCCGGGCGTCCGCCCCCTCGGGGGGCAGCGAAGCGGCGCAGCCGCGAGCGTGGGGGCACTTCATTCGAGCTCCTCGACGGCGAAGGTGAACAGGCCGGCCGGGTCGCGCGCGAGCGCGAGCCGCTGGTTCGCCGGCAGCGCGATGCGCGCGGCAGCGAAGGCGGCCGCGATCGGCAGCTCGCGCCCGCCGCGATCGACGAGCACCGCGAGCGTGACGCTGGCCGGGCGGCCGAAGTCGAACAGCTCGTTGATCGCGGCGCGGATCGTGCGGCCGGTGTAGAGCACGTCGTCGACGAGCACGATGTGGCGGCCCTCGACGGCGAAGGGCAGCTGCGTGCTCGCGCCGCCGGCGGCCAGGCCGCGCTCGGCGAAATCGTCGCGGTGCAGCGTGCTCGAGATCACGCCCGGGCTGCCCGGCAGCGCGAGCTCGCGCTGCAGCCGCTCGGCGAGCCAGGCGCCGCCGGACCAGATGCCGACCAGCGCCGCGTCGGGGGGAAGCACCGAGCGCACGCCCTGGCGCAATTCGGCGTACAGGGCTTCGGCGTCGAGCTGCAGCAGGGTCATGGGAGGCTTCGCAGGTATTGGTCGAGGATCAGCGCCGCGGCCGCGGCGTCGGCGTCGGCCGCGCCCCCCGAGGCGAGGGCCTCGACGGTGGTGTAGCGCTCGTCGACCTCGTGCACCGGCAGCCCGAAGCGGCCGTGCAGTTGGCGCGCGAAGCGCTGCGCGCGGCGCGTATTGTCGTGCGCCGCGCCATCCGGGTGGAAGGGCACGCCGACGACGAGCGCGTCGGGCCGCCATTCGGCGACGAGCCCGCCGATCGCGGCGAAGCGCGCATCGCCTTCGAGTGCCAGCGTCTTCAGCGGCTGCGCATGGCCGAGCAGCGTGTTGCCGCTCGCGACACCGACGCGCCGGGTGCCGAAATCGAAGGCCAGGAACGACAGCGCACGGGTCATGCCGGCGCGGCCGCTCGCGTCCGTCATGCCTGCAGCACGCGCGCCGCGAGACGCGGCGCCCATTCGCAGGCGTTCGCCCGTGCGCAGGCACGGTCGCACGGCCGGCTCACCCTTGCACGGCGCGCGCCGCGAGGACGCGGCGCCCATTCGCAGGCGTTCGCCCGTGCGCAGGCACGGTCGCACGGCCGGCTCATGCGTGCCCCGCGTCTTGGGAGAGCATGCGCGGGTCGAAGCCGAGCAGCGCGAGCGCGCGGTCCCAGCGCTGCTCGGCCGGGGTGTCGAAGATGATCGCCGGATCCGCGTCCACCGTGAGCCAGCCGTTGCGGCCGAGTTCGTCCTCGAGCTGCCCGGCCTGCCAGCCGCTGTAGCCCAGCGTGACGAGCAGCTTCCTCGGCCCGGCGCCCTGCGCCAGCGCCTCGAGCACGTCCTTGCTCGTCGTCATCTCGAGCCCGGCGCCGGGGATCGTCATCGTCGAGCTGTAGCTGCCGCCGTCGCCGCCCTGGCTCTCGTGCAGCACGAAGCCGCGCTCGGTCTGCACCGGGCCGCCGTAGTAGACCGGCTGCTCGGCGAGCTCCTCGCGGTCCAGCGTCAGGTCGACCTTCTCGAACAGGTTCTTCAGCTTGATGTCGATCGGCTTGTTGATCACCAGCCCGAGCGCGCCGCGCTCGTTGTGCTCGCACAGGTAGACCACGCTGCCGGCGAAGTTGTCGTCGGCGATGCCCGGCATCGCGATCAGGAACTGATTCGTCAGGTCGATGCGTGCAGCGGGTGCCATGGTTTATTTTATTCCGCGGCACACTCCGGCCCGTGAACAAGCCCCTGGATCTAGCCCTCGTCTGGCTGCGCCGTGACCTGCGCACCGACGACCATGCCGCGCTGTACCACGCGCTGCGTGCCGCGCGCCAGGTGTGGTGCGGCTTCGTGTTCGATTGCGCGCTCCTCGACCCGCTGCCGCGCACCGACCGCCGCGTCGAGTTCATTCGCGACAGCCTGGTCGGCGTCGACGCCGAACTGCGCGCGCTCGCCGCGTCGCATGGCATCGAAGGCGCCGGGCTGATCGTGCGCCACGGCGTCGCGACCGACGAGCTGCCGCGCCTGGCCACCGCG
>MEGM01000234.1:5422-6289 GCA_001725505.1 Rubrivivax sp. SCN 70-15
CGACGACCCCGCCGCGCTGGCGCGCGACGCGCGCGTGCGCGGGCACCTCGCCGACGCCGGCATCGCCTTCCACACCGCGAAGGACCATGTGGTCTTCGAGCGCGACGAAGTCCTGACCCAGGGCGGCGGCCCGTTCAGCGTCTTCACGCCCTACCGCAACGCGTGGCTGAAGAAGGTCGACCCGTTCTACCTGAAGCCCTATCCGGTCGCGCACCATGCCGGCGCGCTGGCACCGCGCCCGGCCGGCGAGACGCTGCCGACACTGGCCGCGATCGGCTTCGAGCCGACCAACCTGCATGCGCTGAAGCTGCCCAGCGGCCCGGCCGGCGCGCACGAACTGCTCGACGACTTCCTGCCGCGCATGGCCCGCTACGACCAGACGCGCGACTTCCCGGCGCTCAAGGGCCCGAGCTACCTGAGCACGCACCTGCGCTTCGGCACGGTCTCGGTGCGCCGGCTCGCGCGCGAGGCGCACGAGCGCATGACGGCGGGCAGCCGCGGCGCCGAGGTCTGGCTGTCCGAGCTGATCTGGCGCGACTTCTACCACCAGATCCTGCACCACCACCCTCAGGTCGTCGGCCATGCCTACAAGCCGGCCTACGACCGCATCCGCTGGGAGCATGGCGCGCACGCCGACGCGCTGTTCGACGCCTGGTGCGCCGGCCGCACCGGCTACCCGCTCGTCGACGCCGCGATGGCGCAGATCAACCAGACCGGCTACATGCACAACCGGCTGCGCATGGTGGTCGCGAGCTTCCTGACCAAGGACCTGGGCATCGACTGGCGGCGCGGCGAGGCGTATTTCGCGACGCACCTGAACGACTTCGACCTCGCCACGAACAACGGCGGCTGGCAATGGGCGGCGTC
>MEGM01000235.1 GCA_001725505.1 Rubrivivax sp. SCN 70-15
CGGCACCCTGGCCGGCACGGTGGAGTCGGCATGGGCAAGGGGCGGCTGGAGGCCTTCAGCGACGGCGTCATCGCGATCATCATCACGATCATGGTGCTCGAAATGAAGGTGCCGCACGGCGACGCGCTCGAATCGCTGGCGCCTCTCGTTCCGGTGTTCCTTTGCTACGTGCTCAGCTTCGTCTACGTCGGCATCTACTGGAACAACCACCACCACATGCTGCACGCCAGCACGCGGATCTCCGGCGCGGTGCTTTGGGCCAACCTGCACCTGCTGTTCTGGCTGTCGCTCCTGCCGTTCGCCACCGGTTGGATGGGTGAGAACCACTTCGCCGCGGTGCCATCGGCGCTCTACGGCGGGGTGCTGCTGATGGCGGCGATCGCGTACTGGGTGCTGCAGCAGGCCCTCATCGCCGCCGAAGGCCCGGGGTCGGTTCTCGGGGCCGCGGTCGGCGGCGACTGGAAGGGCAGGCTCTCGCCGGTGCTGTACCTGGTGGCCATCGCTTCCACGCTGTGGGCTGGATGGCTGGCGCAGGCCCTGTACGTGCTGGTGGCGCTGCTCTGGCTCGTTCCGGACCGGCGCATCGAACAGGCGCTGCAGCGCCATCGGGGCTGACCGGGCGAGCACGGCGCGAACGGCACGGCAGTAGCATGGGACCGACGCTCCCGTCCCACTCCGGAGAAGGCCCATGCCGACACGCAACCTGCGCATCCTGATGGCAGCCGCGATCACGACGATCGGCGCGGCCGCGTTCTGGTCCACCAGCGCGCGCTCGCAGATCAATGCGTCGCCGAGCTGGATCCCGATCGGCGTGTCGTCCAGCGGGACCACCAGCACGGCCTGGTTCCACGAGCCGTCGTCGCGCCAGGCGCTGGCCTGCCAGACGGAGACCACGCCGGGCTCGGGCATCACGGGCGTCAAGTGCGTGGTCGCCCGGTTGCCCTGAGCGCGCGGGTGCGGCCGCCGCGACCAGCGCGACCGCAGCGCGCATCGGCGACACCGCGCGCGAGGAGGCGCACCAGGGCAGCGTCACCGGCACCAAGGTCGGCACCGGCGCGGGCGTTGCGCCGAGGGTCGCGGCGGCACCCGTGATGGGCCCGGTGTTCGCCGCCGCACTGGCCGTGGGCAGCGCGCTCGAGGGCGCACAGATCGGCGACGCCGGCGCGATGTCCTCCAGCGGCCGCGCGCAGTACCCAAGCGTGATCGTCCTTGGCTATCCGGCGATGGATTCGATGCCTCGGCCGAATCAGCCGCGCGCGCGCAGGATGTCGGCGAAATACCCCGCCAGGTCGTTGCGGGCGTGCAGCGGGAGGACATGACCGACGTACTGGTCCGGGCGAACGACGACCATGCAGCCTGCCGCCCGGTCGATGCCACGCATCCCGAAGATGTCCTCGCCCCGCTTCGAGCCGGCACAGAACACCTTCTCGTAGTCGCACAGCCCGTAGCGGCCCACGCGCGGACGCAGCAGCGTGGGCATGGCGCCGAAGTCCAGCGCGCGGGCACCCTGCTGGAAGACCGCTCGGGTGTCGATGACTGCATCCGCGTCTTCCCCCTGGGCGGTATGGCGGCGCACCGGCGAGGCCGGGTCGTGCTCGAGCCAGTCGCATAGCGTGGCAACGGCGCCGCCCTGGTGGCCAATGTCGTCCGCGGGGGCGAAGATGAACAGGCGCCAGCGCGCGTCGGCCTCGATGCAATGGCCCAGTTGCATGGGTCTGGCGTCGGCCAGCCGGACGACAGGCGCGGAATGGAAGCGCTTGCCGATGGGCCAGCCCGTCGCGAGATGCTGATGCGTGGGTGCGCCAGTCAACGCGCTGCGTTCGTACTGGATGGTCAGGCCGCAGGTGAAGGGCAGGTTGCTGACGAACTCGCGCGCCACGCGGGGCAGGCCGTCCGTCGTTGCGTCGTCTTCGGCGCGGGCGCCGACCACGCGCGCCCACTTGTGGTCGAACTCCACCAGACCCTTGGCTGCGGCGCGCCGTTCGCCCGAGTAGCTGTGCAACAGGGCCGGGGCCGCGCGGCCGGTCAGCACCGAGATCAGCTTCCAGCCCAGGTTGAAGGTGTCGCCCATCGAGACGTTCATGCCCTGCCCGGCCTTGGGGCTGTGGGTGTGGCAGGCGTCGCCGGCCAGCATCACGCGCGGTGCGCGCGTGGCGACCTGGTCTTCCGGCACGTCGTCGAACTTGTCGGTCAGTCGGTGGCCGATCTCGTAGATCGACCACCAGACCACCTCCTTCACGTCGAGCCGGAAGGGGCTGAAGATGCGCTGCGCCTTGGCGATGATGTCGCCGGCGCCCATGCCGCGGTCGGCGGCGCGCTCGTGCTCGCCCAGGGCGTCGAGTTCCACGTACAGGCGCACCAGGTGCCCGCCCTCGCGCGGCAGCACCATCAGGATGCCGTCGTCCTGCGAGCGCACGAAGGATTTCATGCGCCAGTCGGGGAAGTCGGTGACGGCCAGCACATCCATCACGCCCCAGGCCTGGTGCGCCGCGTCGCCGTGCAGCGCACCGCCGATGGCTGCGCGGACGTTCGAGCGGGCGCCGTCGCAACCGACGACGTAGTTGGCGCGCACCTGGGCGGTCTGGTCTTCGCGGCCAGGGGCGGTGTGCTGCAGCGTGACGGTGACGGGGAATTCGGCGGCGGCCGGGTCGACGCGCAGACCAACCACCTTCAGGCCGTAGTCGGGCTCCAGCCGGGTGGGCGCGTTGCGCATGAGGTCGAGAAACATGTCGTGCACCCGCGCCTGGTTGATCAGCACGTGGGGCATCTCGGAACTGCCGTCGGGCACGTCCTGCACACGGGCGACGCGAGTGAGTGGGGCCTCCGCGCCGGGCGCCCAGAAGGTGGTCTCGTTGATCCAGACCGACTCGCGCAGAACCTTCTCGGCAAAGCCGAAGGCCTGGAACATCTCCATCGAGCGCACGCTGATGCCGTCGGCCTGCCCCTTTTCCATCGGCCCCAGCCTGGGTTCGACCAGCATCGTGCGGATCTGCGGTACCCGGGCGAGCTGGGCGGCCAGACACAGGCCCGCCGGACCCGAACCCGCGATCAGCACGTCCACGGTCTGCGGCAACGGGGCGCCCGCGCGGCGGTGGCCCGGAGCCGCCGGGAAGACATCGGGATCACCGGGCTTGAAGCCGTTGACGTGGTATTGCACGGTGTCTCCTCTGCTTGCCGAGTTCGCTATTGATACGTGTACATATGGTACGTATGCATGCTACAGTGGTCAAGCACCGCGAGAGTGGCGCTCGGATGGCAGCTTGTGAACTGCAACGAACGGAGACAGGGATGGACAGGATCGAGATGGCCGGGCACCTGATCCGGCGCCTTCAACAGCAGTCGACACAGGTCTTCCAGGCGCAGACGCAGGCCGCGGGCCTGGACCTGACTTCGGTCCAGTTTGCCGCGCTCGACGCCATCGCACAGCAGCCTGGCATCGATCAAGCCGGCCTGGCCGCAACCATCAGCTTCGACCGCGCCACGATCGGCGGGGTGATCGACCGGCTGGAGAGCAAGGGCCTCGTCCAGCGCGAGGTCAGCGCGCAGGATCGGCGCGTGCGCCGGCTGTACCTCACGCCCGACGGCGAGCAACTGCTGGCCGCCAGCAGGCCGGTGGTGGAAGCCTTGCAGGCCGACATCCTGGCGCCGCTGTCACCCGCGGAGGGGGCCGCCTTCCTCGCGCTGGCGCGCAAGGCGCTGGGGCTGGGCTGAAGCCGGGGCCGCAGCGCCGGGCGCACCGTTCGTCCCTGCGGTCCTTCCGGCGGTCTGTCTTCAGCGCTCGCAGGTCGGCGTCACGCCCTCACCCGTCCGCCCGGACGAACCCCGCCGCATCGAGTTCGCGCTCTCCGTCCCAGCGATGCGCCACCAGAGGCCCATCCATGGCGGCCGAGTCGTCGAGGCAGGCGAGCCGCCGCGTCTGCGGCGCTAGCTCACCCGTCAGCCAGTAGCGACCCACGAAGACGGGGGCGCCCTCGACCGGCTGCGCGGCATGGTCGGCCGACAAGGGCAGCTCAGGCACGCGGTGGCGCCGCGCCTCGTCGACGATCGCCACGTCGCGCAGCGTGCCCGGCGCCGGCAGCCACCAGCGCGCACGCACCTCGAAGCGTTCGACGCCGCCATGGTCGACGAACGAACGCCCCGCGGGCAGGCTCACCTCCAGCCCCTTGGCCAGGCCTTCCAGGGCGGCCCACTCGGGCCGGGCGCGGTCGCCGTGAGCACGCTGCCACCGAGCCCGTTGCGCGAGGCCGTGGCACCCGAAGGCACGAGCGCGGACATTCCGTGGCAGGCAAGCAGTCCATGACCCGGCGCTGCAGCGCCGCCCGGATCGTCCGGATCCACTCGTCACTCGAGAAGATCGAGGACGACACGGGCCGCCGGAACAAGAGCCTGGCGATGCTCGGGCGTGAACCGCAAGAGGGCCGGGCGATGCCAGTCCCCCAGAAGTCCCCCAGCAAAGAAGAACGGGCCAGGAGCCGAAGCTTCTGACCCGTTGATCTAGAACCTAAATTCTGGTGCGGCTGGCAGGATTCGAACCCACGACCCCTTGGTTCGTAGCCAAGTACTCTATCCAACTGAGCTACAGCCGCTGAGCCGCGCAGTATAGCACTGCAGGGCGCGGGTTCAGTCGATCGCGGCGGCGGCGTGCTCGCAGTCCTGGGCCCTGGCCTCGTCGGATTCCTGGCGCGCCAGCTCGGCCAGCAGCCGCCAGGCGCGCCGGCGCGTGCGCCCCGGCAGCACCGGCGCGGCAGCCGCCTGTTCGAGCAGCCGGCGCGCCTTGCCCCAGAGCTGGCGCTCGGCGAAGGCGGTGCCGACCGCCGCCACGACGGCGGGTTCGTGGCCGTAGGCGGTGAGAGCGGCCTCCAGGCGCGGCAGCCAGTCGCCGGCCATCCCCGGCGTCGCCTCCAGCAGCGCGAGCGCGATCGCCTCGCGTTCGTCGCGGCTCAGCTCGGCCAGTCGGTCCCAGAACGGGCGCAGCCAGTCGCGCGCCTGCGCGGCGGCGTCGAGCACCACCGCGCGCAGCGCCGCGCGTGCGGCCACGAGCGGGTCGCGGCGGTCAGCGGCGTCGAACTGCTCCCACAGCCGGTTCAGCTGCTGCAGGTCGTGCGCGCTCTCGAGCGCGTCGAAGGCCAGCGAGCGCAGCAGGCCCTTGGCCGCGGTCGCGCTGAAGGCCTGGTGGTTGGCGAGCAGGCGCGCAGTGTGCAGCGCGTCGAGCGGCTGGCGCGCCATCCGGGTGGCCTGCAGTTTCAGGCGCAGCGCCTGCGTGCGGCGCGCGACGCCCGGGGGCAGCTCGGCCAGCAGTTCCAGCGCGCGCGGCGCGTCGCGGTCGTCCAGCGCCCATTCGGCGGCGAGCAGGCGCGCGCCGTCGTCGGCACTGCGTCCGGCCGCGACC
>MEGM01000236.1 GCA_001725505.1 Rubrivivax sp. SCN 70-15
CGCCTGGCGGGCGGTGCGCTCGTAGCGGCGATGGAAGGTATCGACCTGGCCCCAGCGGTCGCGCGACAGATAACCCTCGGCAACGGGGATGGAGACATAGCGGATCAGCGTCGCGCCGAACCCCTCCTCGGCATAGAGGTAGGCCGGACCGTAGCGCACGACATTGCGCAGGCAGGCCTGCGTGGCCGGCACGAAATTCGAGGCGGGCGAATAGCGCAGCGCGAACAGGAAGTCGCGCACCACCCGACGCTGCTCGGGCTGGACCAGCATCGGCGCATGGCCGACGCCGGCGAACTCGACCAGCTTCGCCTTCGGCCCGCGCTGCGTCATCGCCTGCGCGGTCTCGCGCGAGAGCAGGTCGGACTCGGCGCCGCGCAGCAGCAGCGTCGGGCAGGCGAGGCGGTCGTAGCTCTGCCAGAGCAGGGCCTCGCCGGCAGCGGCGATTTCCGGCGTGATGGCGCGGAACGGCACGGCGATCGCCGGGTCGTAGTGCGGCTTGAAGCCGCCGCCGGGCGAGGACTCGTCGGCGACGAGCTGCGGCCGCGTCAGTTCGAGCCATTGCTCGCGCGTGTGCGGGCCGAAGCCCTTCGAGATGCTCCACAGCGCGTCGGCCGCCTCGTCCAGCGTGGCCCAGTGCGCCGGCTGGCCGAGGTAGCTGCCGATGCGCTGCAGCGCCTGCGGCTGGATCGTCGGGCCGACGTCGTTGAGCACGAGCCGGCGTACCGGCGAACCCGGCAGGCTCGCCAGCCCGAGACCGATCAGCCCGCCCATCGAGGTGCCCAGCCAGTCCAGCGTGCCGGCATTCAGGCGCGCGAGCAGCGTCACCATGTCGGCGACGTAGGCCGGGATCGCGTAGCCCATCGGGTCGGCGAGGCGGTCGCTGCGGCCACGGCCGACGACGTCCGGACAGACGACGCGGTAATCGCCGGCAAGGTCGCGCGCGAGGGTGTCGAAGTCACGCCCCTGCCGGCTCAGCCCATGCGCGCAGACGAGCACGCGCGGGTTCGCGGCGTCGCCCCATTCCCAGTACGCCATCTTGTGCAGGCCGCGCGAGTCCAGGCATTGGACATGGGCCAGGCGGGGTTCGGTCGTCATGGTGGCAGCGCTGCGGTCGGATAATCGCGGCATCGTATCAACCGCCGGAGTGCCATCCATGCTTCAGGGAAAGACCGCCATCGTCACCGGCTCGACCAGCGGCATCGGACTGGGCATCGCGCTGACCTTCGCGCGCCAGGGCGCGAAGGTGATGCTGAACGGCTTCGGCGACGTCGAAGGCGCGCTCGCGCAGGTGCGCGCCGTCGGTGGCGAGGTCGTCCACCACGGCGCCGACATGAGCCGGCCGGCGGAGATCGAGGACATGGTCCACCAGTGCCAGGCCCAGCTCGGCGGACCGGACATCCTGGTGAACAACGCCGGCATCCAGCACGTCGCCAACGTCGAGGACTTCCCGGTCGAGCGCTGGGACGCGATCATCGCGATCAACCTCAGCTCGGCCTTCCACGCGATGCGCGTCGCGCTGCCCGGTATGAAGCAGCGCAACTGGGGCCGCATCATCAACGTCGCGTCGACGCACGGGCTGGTCGCGTCGCCGGGCAAGAGCGCCTATGTCGCGGCCAAGCACGGCATCGTCGGGCTGACCAAGGCCGCGGCGCTGGAATGCGCGACGACCGGCGTCACGGTGAACGCGATCTGCCCGGGCTGGGTGCTGACGCCGCTGGTGCAGAAGCAGATCGACGCACGTGCCGCGGCCGAGGGCATCGCGCCCGAGCTCGCCCAGCGCCAGCTGCTCGCCGAGAAGCAGCCCTCGCTGCAGTTCACGACTCCCGAGCAGCTGGCCGGGCTAGCGGTGTTCCTGTGCTCGCCGGCGGCCGACAACGTGCGCGGCGTGGCCTGGAACGTCGACGGCGGCTGGGTCGCGCAGTAGGGCGAGCAGGGCCCCGCATCAGCGCGCCGACAGCTGCACGCTGCCGCTCACCGTGGCGGCGACGACCGTCCTGCCCGCCTCGACCGGCAGCGGGGTGTCGTCGACGGCGCGCGCGGCCTGGGCCCGCATCATCGGCACCACGCCCGGGCCGGGCTCGTTCGACGACAGCGACACCTCGCGCAGGCTCCAGCCGCCGAAGCCGAAGTCGCGGCTGACGCGGTCGGCCTTGTCGCGAAAGCGCGCGATCGCCTGCGCCGAGACCTCGTCCTCGGCCTTGTCGCGCGCCTCGCGCGAGAGCGAGAAGCCAACGCGGGCGATCGTCATCGTCGGCACCTGGCCGGTCAGGCGCGCGATGCCGGCGACGTCGCGGCCGGTGACGATCAGCTCCGCGCGGCCCTGCCAGCCGTCGAGCGCGCCCTTCGGGGTGTAGCGCGGCAAGAGCGAGAAGTTGCCGGTCTGCACGTCGATCTGCCCGGGCTGCGCCGCGCTGCGCGCCGCCGTTAGCGCGGCGGCCAGCGCCTGCTTGAGCTGGCCCTGCACGACGGCCGCATCGCTGCCCTCGCGGGTGGTCGAGAAGACCACCGTCAGCAAGTCCTGCGCGACCTCGACGCTGGCGCTGGCGCTCAGGCCGACCACGTTCTGCGGTGGCGGCAGCGTCTGCGCCGGTGCGGCCGCAGCAGCGGCCAGCAAGGCCGTGGCGGCAAGGCGGGAGAGGCTCATCGGATTCCTTTCGTCACGGGGTTTGCATGCTTTGGGCTCACCTGGCCCGTGACAGGCGTCACGGCCAGGCAAGCCCGGGGGCACGGCGGCCAGAAAGACTTGTAACAGATGGTCAGACCTGAGCCAAGCGACGGGCCGGCGCGCCCCACAATGCGGCTGTTACAAATTCGGAGCCCCCGATGAACGCCACAGCCAACGCCCGTGCCGACCGCATCGTCGTCGTCGACGACGACGCCCGCATCCGCGACCTGCTGCGCCGCTATCTCGCCCAGGAAGGCTTCGAGGTGCTGCTCGCCGAGGACGCGAAGGCGCTGAACCGCGTGCTCACGCGCGAGACGGTCGACCTGATCGTGCTCGACCTGATGCTGCCCGGCGAGGACGGCCTGTCGATCTGCCGCCGGCTGCGTGCGGCGAACGACCTCACGCCGATCATCATGCTCACGGCGAAGGTCGAGGACGTGGACCGCATCGTCGGCCTTGAGGTCGGCGCCGACGACTACCTGCCCAAGCCCTTCAACCCGCGCGAGCTGCTTGCCCGCATCCACGCCGTGCTGCGCCGCCGGCCCGCCCCCGAGGCGCCGGGCGCACCGTCCAAGGAAGCCCAGGTCGTGAACTTCGGGCCCTTCGAGTTCGACCTCTCGCTGCGCCGGCTGGCGAAGAACGGCGAGCAGATCGCGCTCACGACGGGCGAGTTCAGCATGCTCAAGGCGCTGGTGCGGCACCCGCGCCAGCCGCTCAGCCGCGACAAGCTGGCGCAGCTGGCGCGCGGACGCGAGTTCGAGCCCTTCGACCGCAGCCTGGACGTGCAGATCTCGCGCCTGCGCAAGATGATCGAGCCCGACCCGGCGCAGCCGCGCTACATCCAGACCGTCTGGGGCGTGGGCTACGTCTTCGTCCCCGATGGCGCGGGCTGACGGCAGGCGCGGCGTGGCGCTGAGGCATGATCCCGGGCCATGCCGCGGAGACCCCTGGCCTTGAGCCTGTTCTGGCGCACCTTCTTCCTGCTCGGCATCCTGCTGTCGGGCGGCATCTTCGCCTGGGTGCAGACCTTGCGCGCGCTCGAGTTCGAGCCGCGTGCGGTCGAGGCCGCGCTGCAGACCGCCGGCCTCGTGAACCTGTCGCGCGCCGCACTGATGCAGGCCGACGGCATCAACCGCGTCGCGCTCGTCAAGACCTTCGGCGCGCAGGATTCGATCCGCGTCACGCCGCGCGAACCGGGCGACAAGTGGGAGCCCTTCGAGGTCGACCGCTTCAGCCGCCGCGTCAGCCGCGAACTGCGCGCCGCACTCGGGCCGGGCGCGATCGTCGCGCGCTCGGTCAACGGCCAGCCCGGCATGTGGGTCGGCTTCTCGATCGACCGCGACCAATACTGGCTGCAGGCCGAGCCGGCGCACACCAGCCCGCTGTCGCGCAGCACCTGGTTCGTCTGGATCGGCATCGCGGTGCTCGCGACACTGGTCGGCTCGGCGGCGATCGCGCGGCTGATCAACCAGCCGCTGCGCCAGCTGTCGTTCGCGGCGAGCCGGATCCGCGAGGGCGACCTCGACTCGCGCCTGGACGAGAACACGCTGACGAGCGAGATCCGCGAAGTCAACATGGGCTTCAACCGGATGGCGCGCGAGCTCGCGCGGGTCGAGGAGGACCGCGCGGTGATGCTCGCCGGCATCAGCCACGACCTGCGCACGCCGCTGGCGCGGCTGCGGCTCGAGACCGAGATGAGCGTCAGCGACGAGGAAGCCAAGCGCAACATGGCGCTGGACATCGACCAGCTCGACAAGATCATCGACAAGTTCATGGACTACGCGCGCCCGGGCGACACCGAGATGCGCGCGGTCCACATCGCGCAGCTGATCGACCGCGAGGCGGCCGCGTTCCGCGACCCGACGCAGATCCGCATCACCTCGCGCGTCGCGATCGACCTCAAGGTGATGGCCGACGAAACCGAGCTCGCGCGCGTGTTCGCGAACCTGTTCGAGAACGCGCGCCGCTACGGCCGCGGCAACGACACCGGCGTCGCCGACGTCACGGTGTCGTACGTGCGCGCCGGCCCCTGGGTCATCGTCAGCGTGCGCGACCAGGGCCCCGGCGTCGCGCCCGAGAAGCTGTCGCAGCTGACGACGCCCTTCTTCCGCGGCGACGCGGCGCGCACCGCGGCCACCGGCGCGGGCCTGGGCCTGGCGATCGTCGACAAGGCGATGCAGCGCATGGGCGGCAGCCTCGAACTGACGAACGCACCCGACGGCGGGCTGATGGCCCACCTGCGGCTCAAGCGCGCGCCGTAGCGCACGCCCGCGTCGCGTCTGTCACGCCTGTCACGCCTGTCACGCCCATTCGGGATCGATCGTCGCGAAGGGTCACGGGGCTACTCGCGGCCCGTTGCGGCCGTTCGGGGTGCGCGTCCGCGAGCGCCGCTGCGGCAGGTCACCGGCGGCACCCGCGTTCTCCGGGCCACCGGCTCACGCTGAACCTCCCGAACGCGCGGCGCAGCCGGACCGCGAAGGCAAGCGTCCCGGGTCTGCGCCCCAGGGAAGCCACCCAGCCCGCCCCAGGCAGGGCCTCGCTACACTGCCCCGATGGCAGGCATGGGGGAAGCGGCGGTGACCGCGCGCAAGGTGCTGATCGCCGAGGACGACGCCAACATCGTCGAGTCGCTGAGCTTCGTGCTCGGCCGCGCCGGCTTCGAGGTCGGCACGGCGCTGGATGGCGACGAAGTGCTGCGCCGCCTGCGCGCCGAGG
>MEGM01000237.1 GCA_001725505.1 Rubrivivax sp. SCN 70-15
TGCGGCGCGAGGGCATCCTCGAGCCTCTGCCGCCGCGCGCCGCGCGCGTCGACGCCGGGCGGCTGGCCGCGGCGCTCGTGGCGGCGGACGCCTGACGAGCCGGCCGGCCGGTCAGGGCGCGAGTTCGACGATCACCGGTGCGTGGTCGCTCGGGCGCTCGTTCTTGCGCGGCAGCTTGTCGATCGTGCAGGCCAGCACCTGCGGCCGCAGCGCCTCGCCGACGAGGACATGGTCGATGCGCAGGCCCTGGTTCTTGCGGAACGCGAGGTTGCGGTAGTCCCACCAGGTCCACGACTTCGGCGCTTGCTCGAAGAGGCGGAACGCATCGACGAGGCCGAGCGCGAGCAGCGCCTGGAACTGGGCGCGCTCCTCGGGCGTGCAGTGGATCTGCCCGGCCCAGGCGACCGGGTCGTAGACGTCGCGGTCCTCGGGCGCGATGTTGAAGTCGCCCATCAGCACGAGGCGCGGATGGGCGGCGAGCTCGGCGCGGACCCAGTCGCGCAGCGCGTCCAGCCATCGCATCTTGTAGGCGAACTTCTCGCTGTCGGGCGCCTGCCCGTTCGGGAAGTAGGCGCCGATCACGCGCAACCCGCCCAGCGTGGCGGCGATCACGCGCGCCTGCTCGTCGGCGAAGCCCGGGATGCCCTTGGTCACGTCGGAGGCCGCGCCGCGTGTCAGCAGCGCGACGCCGTTGTAGGTCTTCTGGCCGAAGCGCTGCGCCGAATAGCCCGCGGCCTCGATCTCGGCGTGCGGAAACTTGTCGTCGGTGAGCTTGGTCTCCTGCAGCGCGAGCGCGTCGACCGGGTGCGCGGCAAGCCAGTCGAGCAGCTGCGGCAGGCGCACGGCCAGTGAGTTGACGTTCCAGGTGGCGAGTTTCAATGGATTCCCGGACGGTGGTTGGAAGAGGCCCGGGCTCGTTCGGCGCGGTCGGGGTCTGGCGCGCAGGGCGGATCGTCGACCTGCGCCTGCGCATCGTACAAGCCGGCGCGAGCCGGCTGGACGCCGCCGCCCCGGGGCCCGCGGGACAGCGATCACTTCGCCAGGCGCAGAACCTTCTCGTGCCGTTCGATGACCCCATCGCGCTCCATCGCCGCGAGCGTCCGGTAGAGCGTCTCGTGCGTCAGGCCCAGATCGCGGGCCAGGTCCTTCAGCGTCCCCTCCAGGACCATTTCGCAGCGCGGCCCCCGCCCCTCGCAGGCGAGCAGGTGGCGCACGCGCTCGGCGGCGCCCTTCAGCGAGAGCCGCTCGACGCGGCTTCTGACGTCGCGCAGCTGCCGCGCCAGCAGCGCGGCCCATTGGCGCGCGAAATCCCCGTCGACCTCCAGCAGGTCCCGAAGTGCAGCGGCGGGCACCTGCAGCAGCTCGCTCGGCTCGCTGGCGACGGCGTCGCAGTGGTAGCGCGGGCTGTCCAGAGATGCCTCTGCAAAGAACTCGCCGGCGCGTGCCTCGTGCAGCACGACTTCCTCGCCCGCCCGCCCGAAACGCAGCAGGCGGACGGCACCGGTTTGCACGAAGAACACCGAATGCGTCGGGCTCCCTGTCCTGAAGATGTTCGCCCCCGCTGCGCAGGACACCGGAACGGCGCACGCAAGCAAGGCAGAGGGGAAACCTCTGGGCTTGGGCGAGCTCATGAGGCCGCGGCCCACCCGATGTCCATGCCGACGCCGTCGACCGCGAGTGGGTCATCGAACCGGCGCGACTGTCTGTCCGCTGCGGCCAGCATGTCGGTCGCCGGTCGAGGCATCAGTGAAGCCGGTAGGTCGCGTGGCAAGCGACGCAGGTCTGGTTGAGCTTGGCCAGCGAGGCCAGCACCGGCTTGAGGTCGCCGGTCACCGAGGCATCCTTCGCGACGATGGCGAACTGGCTGGCCGTGTGGTGCATCGCGGTGCCCGCTTCCTGCATGCCCTTGGGCATGTACATCGCCAGTTCGTGTGCCCCGTGCATCTGCAGCGACGACATCCCGAGGCGCTCCTCGGCGAGGCTGCTCGCCTGGTCGAAGGCGCCATGGGCCAGCGCCTCTTGAATCTGCGCCAAGGTGGCGAGATGGTCGCGCATGTTCGCGAGCGTGTGGATGCGCATCGGCTCCGGGTAACGGACGAGCTGACGGCTGTCCTTCATGGGCCCGGCCGGGTCGGTCCGCATGGGCATGGGCATCGACATGTCCATGCTCGTGTGGTCGTGCTGATGGGCCTCGGACGGGTCGGCGCAGAGCGCCAGACTGCTGGCGCCTGCGGTCAAGGCAAAGGTCAGGCCGAGGACGAGCTTGTTCATTCGATGGACTCCGGTTCGACAGGGGCCGAATGTTGGACCAGGGACGCCGCCGCAGCCTATGACTTGAATCATAGGCTCGGGCAGGTCGCGGGACGCGATCCGGGCGCACGAACTCGCCTGGCGCCCGGTCCGTGCGTGCCATGATGACCGCATGCCTACCGTCCCTACCGCCCTCCTGCGCTGGCTGCTGGTGTGCGCCGTTTCCGTCGCGCCGTGCGCGCGGGCTGCGCCTGCGCTGCCGGTCGCGGTGCGCGCCGCCCTCGCGCACGCCGGCGTGCCGGCCTCGGCGCTCGCCGCCGTCGTGGGCGAGGCCGGCGGCGGGCGTCCGCTGCTGCAATGGCAGGCCGATCGGCCGATGCAGCCCGCCTCGCTGACCAAGCTCGTGACCACCGCCGCCGCGCTCGACCTGCTCGGCCCCGGCTGGCGCTGGCACACGCCGGTGTGGATGCAGGGGCCGCTCGAGCACGGGGTTCTGCACGGTTCGGTGTTCATCCGCGGCAGCGGTGACCCGAGCCTCGTCCAGGAGCGCGTGTGGTTGCTGCTGCAGCGTCTGCGCGAGGCCGGCGTGCGCAGGATCGACGGCGACATCGTGCTCGACGAGAGCGCCTTCGAGCTCCCGCCGATCGCGCCCGATGCCTTCGACGGCGAGCCGCTGCGGCCCTACAACGTCCGCCCCGCCGCGCTGCTGCTCAACTTCCGGTCGCGCCTGTACACCTTCACGCCCGACCCGCTGCGCGGCGTTGCACGGGTGCGCGTCGAGCCGGCGCTGGACACGAGCCCGATGGAGCGCACGGTGCCCTTGTCGGACGGCCCCTGTGTCGACTGGCGCGGCGCGCTGGCGGCCCGCTTCGCGGCCGACGGCACCCGATTCGCGGGCCGTTACCCGGCGTCGTGCGGTGAGCAGAGCTGGGCCGTCGCCGACCCCGAGCCGGCGAGCTTCGACGCCCGCTTGCTGGCGACGCTGTGGCACGGCATGGGCGGCGAGCTGGTTGGCCGGGTGCGCGAGGGTCGCGCGCCCGAAGGCGCGGCGCCGAGCTTCGACTGGGTCTCGCCGCCGCTGGCCGAGGTCGTGCGCGACATCAACAAGTACAGCAACGACCTGATGGCCGAGCAACTCGCACTGACCCTGCCGCTGGCGCTGCGCGGTGCGGCGCCGGCCACGCCCGAGAGCGCCCGGCGCATGCTCACCGACTGGCTGGCCGAGCGCACCGGAGCGGCTGAGGCCGCCGCGGCCTTCATCGAGAACGGTTCCGGGCTGTCGCGGCGCACGCGGCTGAGCGCCGCACAGCTCGCCGCGGTGCTCGGCTGGGCCTGGCGCAGTCCGCTGATGAGCGAGCTGATGTCGTCGTTGCCGATCCCCGGTGTCGACGGCACGCTGCGCCACGACGAGCGCATGGGCAGGACCGCGCACCTGAAGACCGGCTCGCTGCGCGACGTGGTCGGGCTGGCCGGCTGGGTGCTGGCCGACGATGGCCGGCGCTACCGGCTCGTGGCCATCGTCAACGATGCGCACGCGCAGGCGGCAAGGCCGGCCCTCGACGCCCTGGTGCGCTGGACCGCGCGACGCGCGAGGTCGCAGCGCTCGGCGCCGTGAACCCGCGCCGCTAGCGCCGGCCCGCCGGCAGGCGCCGACGCACCACGCCCAGGATGCCGCGCAGGATCTCGATCGGCGGCGGCGGGCAGCCCGGCACCGTCGCATCGACCGGGATCACGTTGGCGACCTTGCCGCAGCTGGCATAGCTCTCGCCGAAGATGCCGCCGGTACAGCCGCAGTCGCCCACCGCGAGCACCAGCCTGGGCTCGGGTGTCGCCTCGTAGGTGCGGCGCAGCGCCTCCTCCATGTGGCGCGACACCGGGCCGGTCACGAGCAGCAGGTCGGCGTGGCGCGGGCTGGCGACGAACTTGATGCCCAGGCCCTCGATGTTGACGTAGGGATTGTTGAGCGCGTGGATCTCCAGCTCGCAGCCGTTGCACGAGCCGGCGTCGACCTGGCGGATCGTCAGCGCCTGGCCGAGGATGTCGAGCAGGTCCTGGTGGATGCGCTGCACCGCGCTGGTGTCGGCCTCTGTGGGCTGCGGTGCCGGCTCGGTGACGATGCCGGTGCGGACGATCTGCTTCAACACATTCCACATCAGAGGTCGTGTCCCGAGTAGCTGAGGTTGAAGGATTTGTTGATGAGCGGAAAGTCGGGGACGATGTTGCCGATCACCGCATGCTCGAGCACCGGCCAGTTCTGCCACGAAGGATCGTGGCCATGGCAGCGCACGATGCGGCCCTCGGCACCGACCTCGAGCGCGACGAGGACCTCGCCGCGCCAGCCCTCGACCCAGCCCGCGCCGAACGAGGCTTGGGCGGGCGCTCGCGGCTCGGTGCGCCACCCGCCCTGCGGCAGGCCGGCGCAAAGCGCGCGCACCAGGCGCAGCGATTCGAACACCTCGTCGAAGCGCAGCGCCACGCGCGCGGCGACGTCGCCGCCTTGCTGCGTCGCGACCGCGACCGAGAAGCGGTCGTAGGGCGCCCAGCGCTGGTCGCGGCGCAGGTCGAAGGCCTGCCCGCTGGCGCGTCCGGCCAGCCCGGTGAGCCCGAGCTGCGCGGCCAGCGACGGCGTCACTCGCCCGGTGCCGAGGAAGCGGTCCTGCAGCCCGGCATGCTCGTCGTAGACGGTCCTCAGCGTCTGCACCTCGCGCTCGATCGCATCGCATTGCGCGAGCATGCGGTCGCGCAGCGGCGCCGTCAGGTCTTGCGCGACGCCGCCGGGCACGACGGCGTCCATCATCAGCCGGTGCCCGAAGGCCGTGCCCGACAGGCGCTGCCAGTCCTCGCGCAGGCGCGAGAACTGCGCCAGGCCGAAGGCCAGCGCCGCATCGTTGCCGAGCGCCCCGAGGTCGCCCAGGTGGTTCGCGATGCGCTCGCGCTCCAGCATCAGCGCGCGCAGCCAGGTCGCGCGCTCGGGGACCTCGATGCGCCAGGCCGACTCGAGCGCCATCGCGTAGGCCCAGGCG
>MEGM01000238.1 GCA_001725505.1 Rubrivivax sp. SCN 70-15
CCCGCTGCACAAAAAAGCAGCAGGGTAGGTTGAACACCCTGGTCAACTTTGGGTCGGCATCACCCGGATTGCCTGGTCAGTTTTCGGTCGGCGTCAACAGGTAGGGGGACTGCGCGCAGCGACCGCGAGCAGATGTCGCAAGCCACGCGCATTGGTCGCCGGGCTGGCGCTGTGACGAAGCGGGACAAGCGACCCGGTCGTTGGTCTTTGCAGCCTAGTCCTCTGGGCCCATGTGCTGCAGCGATTGCGCGGCCTTCTCGACGCCGCCTAGGATGGCGTCGACCACTTTCGGATTGATGTCAGCGGGTAACTCAGTGCGGACCTGCGCGATGGCCGCGGGCGTGCGTTCTATGAGCTCCTGCACGATAGGCTCGGCCGACTCTGCATAGCCCACCAGCTTGGCGGTGCTGTTGAAGTGACGCCGGCGGATATCGCGTATTCGGTAGTGGCGGTTCTTGCCGAGCAGGGCCATCGCGAGCGAGACCTCGTGGGGTGACCACTGGTTGGGGCCGTCGCCGAGCACGGGGTAGCCGGACATCACGTCGTAGAGCTTAGTGAGCCTGAAGCGGCCCCGCGGCAGCAAGTGGATGCTGAAGTTCTTCGCATGCCCATCCGGGGCGCACATCAGCCAGAACAGGACCTGGGCGGTGAGCAGCGTACGCATGTCTTCCTCGGCGCGCTCGGACTGCTGGAGCGTCGAGAAGAGCGCCTTCAGGCCTGGCCCACCTTGGTTCTCGTACTTGCGCAGCGGTGAGACGCCGAGGACCTGACAGAAGTCTTCCTGAGGCAGACGCAATATCCAGCTGCCTCCCGGCGCAGTGCGCCGGTCGAACCGCTCGACGACCAGCACACGCTGCGAACCGAAGCGCTCGATGCTTGCCTCGGCCACGTCGAGCCCGTAGGCCTTCATCAAACGCAGGCATACCCACTCGTTGTCGACAGAGGTCGAGAAGTCCGCCTGACGACCTCCGACGAGGCCCAGCGGCAGCTTGAAGATGTGTGTGGTCGGCGTCGAAGCTCGGGGCTGACACCACTTGCCTTCCCAGCGAAGGAACGCCGCCTTCTCCTGTGCGCCGGCCAGCGAGATGCGGAAGTCGTCGTCGGGCTCGCCCGCTGCCCCGAACTTCGACGGCGACACAGCTTCCAGCAGGTGGCGCTCGATGTCCTTCTCAGACAGCGGCTGCGCTTGCACTGTGTCGACGTCCTCAGGCCCCTCATCTTCGGCCAGCAACTGCACCGCGCCGACGCAGTCCCGGCCGATGGCTTGCAGCAGGTCGAAGGGGTCGGTCGAGCCGGTGTGAAAGCGCTCGGCCACCCGCTTGCGAATCTGGTCGCTGTCCGGCAGCAGGTTGTCGAAGTAGTTGGCGACGGCCGGGCCCTTCAAGGGCCGGTTGTCGAGGTTGAACGGCAGCGACAGCGACAGCGGGCGGCCCGCGTCCGAGGCAACCCACTGCGGGTCGTAATGCAGCGTCGCGTCACCGCGCGCAGGCAGCGTCCACAGACCCACGCGTACGCCATTGGCCCAGATGGCCAGGCTGCGGCTATGCGACTTGCGTCCCATGTCTCACCAGGCGGTGTTGTCTGTCGTCGGCGAGGCGTCGCCCCGCCGCGCCACCGACAGCTCCAGCCCCAGCGTCGAGCACCAGGCCAGTAGCCTCTCGGCGGAGAGCTCGGCAGGGTCCTTCTCGAGCTGTGAGATGCGGGACTGGCTCAGCCGGACCCGGCCTGCCAGCTCGGCCTGGGTCATGCCGCGCGCTTTGCGGGCGGACTGCAGCAGCAGTCCCAACTGGGCCGGCGTGCGGAGGGTCTGCGGGCGGGTCGACATGGCGCGCTCTATTGGTGGGGTCAATAAAGCAAGTTTATGACTCTCGCCAATAAAGTGCAAACAGTAGCCATGTCAATAAACAACAGATATTAGTCGGGCTGCTAGACGCCTCGGTCGAAGCGCTCCTCCGCCCGGGCGGACTGCCGCAGCCCCGACCGCCCACCACCGTCTCCTCACATCAGGAACGCCGCTGCCAAAAGTTCCGGCCAGCGCCGACGCAGTTGAGCCTCGTCGAGCACGGGTTCTTCGCCGCCGTCCAGCTCGACCTCGTCCAGGGTCTGGCGGGGATAGCTCCACAGACTGTCGTCCAGGCGCACACGCTCGTAGAGCAGCCGCCAGCGACCCTCCAGCCGCTCAGGGGCAACGGACACCAGACGCGCGAACAACGACGCGGTGGCATCCGACAACACGCGTTGTGCCGAACCGTCGTCGCCAGCGTCCCCGCTGACCGCGTCGACCACCACCTGGTCCAGCCACTCGCGCAGACGCAGCCCGCGCCGCTGTGCGGCCAGAAGTGCCGCAACCGACACCGCGGGCGACAAGTGGAGCGTGGTGCGGACGGCTTGGGTGGGCTGGGGAAGCGGTGGAAGCATGCAAGGTCCCGAGGGTTGCGATGACGGCATTCTTCGCAGCCGACCGTCTGCACTCAAGCGATTTCGGTTACGTAATCCGCTCCGCCAATCTGCCTATACGTCCCAGGTCCTGCATTCGCAGGACCCTCAACGAGGACCAACATGGCACGCAAGGGCATCACCAGCGCAGACGTCGTTCAGGCGTACGTCGCGCTGCTCAAACAAGGACGCACCCCCGGCCCCCGCAACCTGCGATTGCAGCTCGGCCGCGGCAGCTACACCACCATCTCGCACCACCTGCGCCGGCTCGCGTTGCAGCAGGTCGCCGCGCAAGCGCAACGGGCCACCGAGCGCTGCCGCGCGGAGGAAGGGAGCCGACCAGGCGAGCAGCCGCCTCGACTCGGCCACGCAGAGAGCAAGTTCACGAGGCTTTGATTCACGCGGGCGACCTTGGTGTCGCCCGCAACTTTTTCGGGCACTCGCGGGCCCGATATAAACCCCGCTGTCTACAGGCTGCATCGACATCCGATGAGGACTTTGCAGCCATGACCGCCCCCACCGAGCGCGCTCGCGACGCCGCAGCAGCGCACGCAGACCACGAGACTTCCTCGCCGGCCTCGCGCCGGCTCCTGAGCAAGGCCCAGGTGGCCGCGCGTCTGGGCTGCAGCGAGCGCTCCTTGGAGCGGCTGGTCAAGCAGGAGCGCTTCCCGGAACCGCGGCGCTACGGCCGTGCCGTGTTCTGGTTCGAGTCCGCCGTCGAGCATGTGCTCGGACTCGCGGAGCAGGAGCAACTTCTGTGGCAGCCCGGCACGAGTGCGCCGCATGCGGCAGCCGCGTTGACGGCGGTTGCGCAAGAGCCACTGGCGCCCGGCATGATTCCTGCGACCCACGAGCTCGAGGCCGAAGACGCGCCCCAGCGCCGTAAGCCCCGCAAGACGCGCGAGCCTCGCAACGCTGCTGATACATCCGAACGTACCAAGCCGCCCAGCCTGTCGAGCGATGAGCTCAAAGCGCTGACCGCGTCGCTGGGCAAGCTGGCCATCTGAGCCGTCTGCGCTGGCACCGCCAGCGCATCCCCAGCACATTGCAACCGTTCGGCGCCTGAGTGCCGAACGGCTGCTGGTTTTGTGCCGGCGCTGCAGGCTCGTCACCGTCCACAAGCTGAGGCCGTCGACGCCCCCGATGACAAGGGCCGAGCCCGGCATCCGGACTCGGCCCCCAAGACGTGCCTCAGGCGTCAGCCCGCCTCAGGCACGGCGCTTCATCGGGAAGCGCACGACGTTGGGCGGCAGCTCCGGTTGCCCATTGAGCCGCTGTGCTCGCCGCTGCGCCATGATTGCCTTGATGTCGCTGCCGGCATGAACATCCGCGGGAGGCATGGCGCGCGACCCGCCGTGGTCGGTCTCGGCGCGGGTCATCGCGTCGCAGACATCGGAGTTCACGAGGTTGACGTAGATGTCGGCCATGCGCGTGGACTTGTGGCCGAGCACCGTCTTGAGCTGGTGCGCGTTCAAGCCTGCCTTGGCGTAGAAGGTCGCGCCGACGTGACGAAGGTCGCGGAACTGCAGATGGGGCAGCCGCGCGTTCTTGCGAACGTGATTCCAGGCCAGCTGCACCGCGTTCGAAGACATCGAGAACACCTTGTCGCTGCCGTCGCGCGGTAGTGACTTGAGCAACTCGATGGCACGCGGCGACAGCGGCAGGGTCACGTTGAACCCCTTGCCCCAAACGTGAGCCTCACCGGTCTCGAAGCTAATCTGAGACCACTTCAAGCCCAGCAACGAGCCTTTGCGCATGCAGGTGCTGATGGCGAGCTCCACCAGTGGCCACATCTGCGGGTTGTCGCAGCGGGCCAGGGCCTGCGCCAAGCGCTGCTCCTCCTCGGCGCTCACGCGCACGAACCGCGACTCCGACTTGCCCAGCTTGATGCCCACCGCCGGGTTCTCGAAGCCCTTCCAGCGCCATTCGCGGCTGGCGGTGTTGAAGGCCGCCTTCAGCAGCGCGATTTCCTTCTGGACCGTGCTCTCGCTCAGACCCTCGGCCTCCATCACCGTGGCCAGCTCGCCGAGCAGCTCGGTCGTCAGTCGGCTGCACTTCATGCCACCGATGCGGTGGATGAGCGTATACGTCTGCTCGCGCAACTCGCGCCGCGCGTCGATGTACTGCTGCCAGCCACGCTGGATGCCGGCCTTCGGCTGCGTGGCCACCTGCTCGAGCTTGCGTCGGCCCTCGCTATCGACGACTAGGCGCAGGCTCGGCAGTGCGTTGCCGGCCAGGTAGTTGTTGATGCGCGTGAGTTCTGCATTGGCGCCACCCTTGAGGACCGTGGCGCGGTAGGCGTACTTGAACAGCAACTGGCCCACGGTCGCTTGCTCGGGACCGCCCAGGGCGGGCTGGATGGCCGCTGTGGCCTTTTCCATCTGCTCGGCAATCCACTTCGCAGCCTCAGCCTCGGTATCGAACGTACGCTGCGGGCGTGTGCCATCGGGCAGTGTGGGATGGGCGCACCACCCTTGGCAGTCCTTGACCTGGAAAGGCTTGGCATTGCAGGGGCGCCCGCGCTTCTTCGCAGGAGCAGCGGTGGGGGGCGTCGGCGACGCCTGTGCAGCGGCGGAGGTGACAGCAGACGCGGCAGTGGCCTGGGCCACAGGGGTGAGCCCGGTGGCGGGCAGTTGGGGGAGAACCTTCTTCATCACAGACTCCGTAGTAGAGGCGGATTGCCTGTGACGTTTCGCAATCGAGGTTTAGCCTTTGGGCCTCCTCGGCTGGGCAGCTGTTGGCGGCGGTGTCGATCCGCCTCTATTCGGCGGCGAGGACGCGGTTTTGATGGCAGCAGCATGAGCACCAAGCGACGAGGGCCCCGCAAGGGG
>MEGM01000239.1 GCA_001725505.1 Rubrivivax sp. SCN 70-15
TGGGCAGCGGCGCGAGAGACTGCGAGTCGCGCTCGCGCACCGCGCCGGCCACGCGCTGCAGCGGGCGCAGCGTCAGCGCCGCGAGCCACCAGATCAGCAGCGCCATCAGCGGCGCCACGCCGAGCAGCGGCGCGACGCTGCGCAGCGCGGCGTCGGCGGCGAGCTTGCGGCGGATCTTGCGCGGCTGCGCGACCTGGATCACCCGCGTGCCGGTGAAGACGCTGTACGCGCGCCAGACCTGGCCACCGACCTGGACGTCGGCCAGCCCGAGCAGCGCGCGCGTGGGCAGCACGTCGTGCGGGCGCGACGCGTAGATCGCGCGCCCATCGGCGCTCCAGATCTGGATCACGAAGTCGAGCTCGCTGTCGGCCAGCGCGCCGGCCTGCGCGGGCTCGATCTCGCCCTGGTCGCGCAGCGACAGCGCCATCTGGCGCAGCTGGTAGTCGAACAGCGACTCGGTCTCGGCGAGCACGTTGCGGTAGGTCACCGCGCCCATCACGAGCGCGGCCAGCGCCAGCATCGCCAGCAGCAGCGCGAGCAGGCGCAGCCGGATCGAGTTCACTTCGCGCCGTCGAGGAAGTAGCCCACGCCGCGCATGTTGCGGATGAACTCGGCGCCGAGCTTGCGGCGCAGCTGGTGCACGTAGACCGAGACCGCGTTGCTCTCGATCTCCTCGCCCCAGCCGTAGAGCCGGTCCTCGAGCTGGGCACGCGACAGCACCGCGCCCGGGCGCGCCATCAGCGCCTCGAGCACGGCGAACTCGCGCGCCGACAGCAGCACCGGCTGGCCGTCCTTCGTGACCTGGCGCGTCGCCGGGTCGAGCGTGACGCCCTGGTGCGCGAGCAGCGGCTCGGCGCGCCCGCCGTGGCGGCGCAGCACCGCGCGCATGCGCGCGTTCAGCTCCTCGAGCTCGAACGGCTTGACGAGGTAGTCGTCGGCGCCGCTGTCCAGGCCGCGCACGCGGTCGCCCGGGCCGTCGCGCGCGGTGAGGACGATCACCGGCGTCGCGTCGTGGCGGTCGCGCAGCTCGCGCAGCAGCGTCAGCCCGTCGGCGGGCTCGGCGCGCACCGGCCCGCCCGGCGGCAGGGCGAGGTCGAGCAGCACGAGGTCGAAGCGCTCGCTCGCCAGCGTCGCGCGCGCCGCGGCCAGGTCGCGCACCCAGTCCACCGCATGGCCCTCGAGGCGCAGCGCCGAGCGCAGGCCCTCGCCGATCATCCGGTCGTCCTCGACGAGCAGCAGTCGCATGGGTGCGCAGCATAGCGATGCGCGGCGGTGCACGAGAATCCGGGCCTCAGCGCAGCGTTCGAAGAGGTGGGAGATGACGGACCCGATCGTGATCGTCGGTGGCGGCCACGCCGCGGCGCAGCTGTGCGCCGGGCTCGCCGAGGCCGGGCAGGGCGCGCGCGTGCACCTGGTCTGCGCCGAGGCCGAGCTGCCCTACCAGCGCCCGCCGCTGTCGAAGGCGTTCCAGAAGAACCCGGCCGAGGCGCTGCAGCTGCACCGCAGCGAAGCCTGGTATGCCGAGGCCGGCATCACGCTGCACCGCGCCGACCCGGCCGTGGCGATCGACCGCGCCGCACACCGGCTGCGCCTGCGCTCGGGCACCGAGCTGCCCTACGAGCGCCTCGTGCTCGCGACCGGGGCGCGCGCGCGCCTGCTGCCGCACCTCGGCGACGCGCTCGCCAACGTCTGCACGCTGCGCAGTGCCGCCGACGCCGCGCGCCTGCGCGACAGGCTCGCCGGCGCGGCGTCGCTCACCGTGCTCGGCGGCGGCTTCATCGGCCTGGAGATCGCCGCGACCGCGCGCGCGCTCGGCAAGGCGGTGACGGTGCTCGAGGCGGCGCCACGCCTGCTCGCGCGCTCGGTCTCGCCCGAGCTGGCCGAGCACGTGCTGCGCACGCACCGCGGCGCCGGCATCGACCTGCGCCTAGGCGTCGCCGCCGGCGGCTTCGAGATCGAGGTCGGGCGCCTCGCGGCGCTGAGCGTCGACGGCCGGCGCGAGCCGGTCGAGCTGCTCGTGCTCGGCATCGGTGCGGTGCCAGACGACAGCCTCGCCGCGGCCGCCGGGCTGGCCTGCGCGAACGGCATCGTCGTCGACGCGAACCTGCGCACCGACGACCCGGCGATCCTCGCGATCGGCGACTGCGCGAGCTTTCCCGATCCCGGCGGCAGCGGCCGCCGGCTGCGGCTGGAGTCGGTGCAGAACGCGAACGACCAGGCGCGCACCGCGCTGGCAACGCTGCTCGGGCGCGACGAACCCTATCGCGCGCTGCCCTGGTTCTGGTCCGAACAGGGCGGCCTGCGCCTGCAGATGGCCGGCCTGATGCCGGCCGACGCGACGCGCCACCGCCGACCCGGCGCGACGCCGGCGAGCTTCTCGATCCTGCATTACGTCGGCGAGCGGCTGGCCTGCGTCGAGAGCGTGAACGCGCCGCACGACCACCTGAGTGCGAGGAAGCTGCTCGAGACCGGACGCAGCCCGGCGCCGGCCGCGGCCTGCGATCCGGCGACGCCGCTGAAGGCCTGGCTCTAGCCGCCGACGGGCACGCGATGGCCACGCCCGAGCAACGGCGCCGGCACTGGCGCGGCAACCGGCGCCTGACGGGGCTGCTGCTGCTGGTCTGGTTCGTGGTCAGCTTCGGCGCGAGCTGGTTCTCGCGCGACCTGAACTTCGACTTCTTCGGCTGGCCTTTCGGCTTCTGGGTCGCGTCGCAGGGCGCGCTGCTGGTCTACCTGGCGATCGTCGGCGTCTACGCGCGCGCGATGAACCGGCTCGACCGCACGCAAGGTCTGGACGAAGGCGAATGACGGCGCAGCGCGCCTTCCGCCGCCGGCTGCACCGGATCTACGGGGCCTACACCGTGGGCTTCATCGCCTTCGTGCTGCTGCTCGCCGTACTCGAGCGCCTCGGGCTGCCGCGCAGCTGGATCGGGCTGATCTTCCTGCTCGCGACGGTGGCGCTGTACGCGGTGATCGGGCTGCTGAGCCGGACGACGAACCCCGACGAGTACTACGTCGCCGGGCGGCGCGTGCCGGCGTTCTACAACGGCATGGCGATCGGCGCCGACTGGATGAGCGCGGCCTCGTTCATCGGCCTGGCCGGCACGCTCTACCTCAGCGGCTACGGCGGCCTGGCGTTCATCCTCGGCTGGACCGGCGGCTTCTGCCTCGTCGCGCTGCTGCTCGCACCCTACCTGCGCAAGTTCGGCCAGTACACGATCCCCGACTTCCTCGGCGAGCGCTTCGAGGGCCGGCTGCCGCGCGTCGTCGGCGCGCTCGCGGCAGTGCTGTGCTCGTTCATCTACCTCGTCGCGCAGATCTACGGCGTCGGGCTGATCACCGCGCGGCTGACCGGGCTCGCGTTCGAGATCGGCATCTTCGTCGGCCTCGGCGGCGTGCTCGTCTGCTCGTTCCTGGGCGGCATGCGCGCGGTGACCTGGACCCAGGTCGCGCAGTACATCGTGCTCGTCATCGCCTACCTGGTGCCGGTGGTCTGGCTCTCGGCGCAGCAGACCGGCGACCCGGTGCCGCTGCTGTCCTACGGCGAGCAGCTGAAGAAGGTCAGCCAGGCCGAGCAGCGGCTGCTCGACGACCCGCGCGAGGCCCAGGTCATCGCGGTGTTCAAGGCGCGCGCCGACGCCCTCGACGTGAAGCTGCGCGACGTGCCCGCAGCGCTCGCCGCCGACCGCGCCGCGGCGGCCGACCGGCTGGCCGCGCTGCGCGCGGCCGATGCGCCGCTGCCCAGGCTGCAGGCAGCGGCGCAGGCGCAGGCGCGGCTGCCGCGCGACGTCGACGAAGCGCGCAGTGCGTGGACCGCCGCGCGCGACGCCGACCTCGAACGCGCGCGTCCGCTCGGCGGCATGCCGCGCCACGCGCAGGAGTTCGCCGGCGATCCGAACGGCGATGCCGCGGCACGCGCCGCGTTCGACGAGTCACGGCGCAACTTCCTCGCGCTGACCTTCTGCCTGATGGTCGGCACCGCGGCGCTGCCGCACATCCTGACGCGCTACTACACGACGCCGTCTGTGAAGCAGGCGCGCGAGTCGGTGACCTGGAACCTGCTCTTCGTGCTGGTGCTGTACCTGACTGCGCCGGCGCTCGCGGTGCTGGTCAAGTACGAGGTCTTCAACGTGCTCGTCGGCACGCCGTTCGACCACCTGCCCGCATGGATCGGCAACTGGAGCCATGTCGACCCCGGGCTGCTCTCGGTCTCGGACGTCAACCACGACGGCATCCTGCAGCTCGGCGAGATCCGCATCGGCGGCGACATCATCGTGCTCGCGACGCCCGAGATCGCCGGCCTGCCCTACGTCGTCTCGGCGATGGTCGCCGCCGGCGGGCTGGCCGCGGCGCTGTCCACCGCCGACGGCCTGCTGCTGACGATCACCAACGCGCTCAGCCACGACCTGTATTTCCGGATGGTCGATCCGGGCGCGCCGCCGACGCGGCGGGTCACGATCTCGAAGGCGCTGCTGCTGATGGTCGCGCTCGCCGCCGCCTACATCGCGGCGCAGAAGCCGGCCGACATCCTGTTCCTCGTTTCGGCCGCGTTCTCGCTCGCCGCCTCGGCGCTGTTTCCGGCGCTGGTGCTGGGCGTGTTCTGGAAGCGCGCGAACCGCTGGGGCGCGACGCTGGGCATGGTCGCCGGGCTGGGCGTGACGCTGTTCTACATGGTCGGCACCCAGCCCTGGCTGCGCGGCGTGTTCGGCATCGAGTCGCCGCTCACGCTGTGGTGGGGCATCCAGCCGATTTCGGCCGGCGTGTTCGGGGTGCCGGTGGGCTTCGCGGTGATCGTCGTCGTGAGCCTGCTCACGCCGGCGCCGAGCGCACGCACGCAGGCGCTGGTCGAGAGCCTGCGCTACCCGGCGGCCGAGACGCCCTGAGCGCAGCGGCGTTTCATACGCACTCGCGATCGATCGTTGAAAGGACCCTGTGTCGGCTCGGGGCCCAGTTCGCGCATTCGGCCCTGCCGCGCGTGCGCGAGGTTCAGCGTGAGCCGGTGGCCCGGGGGTGCGTTCTCCGGTCCACGCTCGCGGGCGACCTGCTGGGGTGCGCCACGGTGACCTCGTCAACGCCCTCTTCTCGTGCCATGGGGAGTGGCGACCGCGAATGGGCCCTGCGCCCGCACCCCCGGGCCACCGTCTCCTGCCACCGCGGCGGACTGCCCCCACTCGG
>MEGM01000240.1 GCA_001725505.1 Rubrivivax sp. SCN 70-15
AGTTGGAAACATCAGCGCCGCACGCTGGCGCCGGCCTTCACGCCGCGCGCAGTGACGACGCTGGTGCCGCACATGGTCTCGGCAATCGACGAGACCATGGCTGACCTCGACGCGCGACGCGACGGGCCGGTGGACCTGCGCGAGGTGATGCAGCGCATGACTCTGGAAATAGCCGGTCGCACCATGTTCTCGTTCGGCATGGCGCGCCACGGTGCGGCGTTGCGCGATTTCGTCGTCGAGTATGGCGAGCGGCTGGCGCGCCCGCACTTTCTCGATCTGGTGTTGCCGCTGGGTTGGCCCAGCAGCACGAGCCAGGTCGGCCGCTCGAGGCCGGCCGGCAGCGGCTCGACCGCTGCCAGCGTGGCGCCGACCGAGGTCGCGGCCTCGGCCTGCGGGCCGACATAGCGCAATCGGAACGCCGGCCCCTGGCCCCGGCGCGCCAGCGCCTGGTTCGCGAGCCGGAAGGCCTCGGCCGGGCCGGCCAGGTCGAGAAGCAGCGTGTCGGGCAGGACGAGGAAGAGGACGTCGATCATCGCGGGCTCCATCGCGCGGCGTGCGCTTGCGGGGTCGGGGCGCCGGCCTTCGCGCTGACGGTCCGACGCAAGACTAGCGCGCGCGCTGCAGCGCCTGCTCGACGGTGCAGATCGTCGCGAAGCGGCCGGCCAGCACGGTCTCGGTGCGCTCGCGGATCTGTGCCGCCGTCAGCCGACCACCGCCGGGCGTGGCCATCTCGAAGGTGAGCGTCGCCTCGGTGACGTAGTCGACCTCGAAGCCTTCGTCGCTGGCGTGGCGCGTCGTCGTCTCGCAGCATTGCTCGGTGCGGATGCCGGCGACGACGAGGCGCCGGATGCCGTGCTGGTGCAGCCAGACCATCAGCCCGGTGCCGACGAGCGCGCTGTGGCGGTGCTTCTCGAACGTGGCCGAGGCGTCGAACGGTGCCAGGCCGTCGAGCGGACGGATCAGGCCGCTCTCGACCGCGAACGGATTGGACGCGGCGCGCGGACCGTCGGTGTGGAAGATGCGCACGACCGGCACGCCGCGCGCGGCAGCGCCGTCGAGCAGCGCGTTGCAGCGCTCGACGAAGGCCGGCACCTTGGTCGGGTCCCAGTAGGGTCGGTGGACGAAGGACTGTTGAACGTCGATCAGCAGCAGGGCGGTTTGCATCGTGGACTCCGGAGGATGGAGTCGCCATCGTGCGCGCGCCGGCGCCGGCCGTCAGCACCGGCGCGGACCGGAAGCGGACGAATCAGGACATTGCCCGTCCGGCTCAGCGCGCGAGCCCGGCGATGGCCTGCCGCGCCGCGTCGAAACCCTGCTCGACGACGCGCTGCTTCCATTCGTCGGTGTCGGTGTAGAAGGCCGCGAGCATGCGGCGCTTGATCGCGTCGCGCTGCGCAGCGCCAGCCTCGGGGTGGTTCTCGAGCCATTGTTCGCCGCGCAGCGCGGCGATCGTCTCGGCCATCGGCACGGTGCCGTATTCGAGCGCGATGCCGGTGTACTCGGCCTGCGCGCACTCCTCGTAGGCGGCGTTGAACATCATTCCCGAGATCAGCGCCGAGGTCGACGAGCCGTCGTAGATCGAGGTCACCGACGGGCCCCACCAGGCGCGCGCGCGGGCGAGCGTCGCGGCGTCGTCGCGGGCAGCGAAGATGCGCTCGCCATGGCCGGGCGGACCGAGGCCGGTGTGCAGGTCGACCCAGCCCAGCCGCTGGCAGCGCCGGCCATGTTCCTGCAGCACGTGGCGCAGCGTCTGCTGGCTCCAGGTGGGATCGCGGCCGCCGAAGAACAGGCCCTGCGGGTGGTCGTACTGGCCGGCGGAAACGGCCGCCTGCAGCGCGCGCTCGCCATGCTGGGCGACGAAGGCGCCGATCGCGGCCTCGACCTCGGGCGCCGGCGGCCAGGTCGGTGGCACGAGCAGGTGGGCGATCGCGTCGTAGGCCTCGTTCTTCGGCAGCGGACGGCTGAAGTCGTGCCAGTTGCGGTTCAGGTCGACGTTCTCGTGCGTCACCCGCCGCCACCACGAGAAGCCGTAGGGGTTGAGCGCGTGCACGTAGAGCACCGCGACGCCGGCGCGCGCCGCCGCGGCGTGAAAGCCCGGGTCGGCGATGAGTGCGTTCTGCACGCCCGAGCCGCAGTAGCCCTCGACGCCGTGGCAGCCGCTGCTCAGCACCAGCAGCGCGGGCGCGTCGGCGGCGCCGAAACGCGCGACGTCCATCGCCAGCGTCTCGCCGTCGCGGCCGAGCAGCGGGTGCGCGTGCGACTGTACGGCGAGCCCGGCCGCTTCGGCCGTGGCGAAGAACTTGCTCCGCGCCTGGGCGTAGCTGCCTGCGAAATGGCGCCGCGTCATCGCGCCGTCCCGAGCCATCTCTCGGCCAGCCGGACCCACGCGGTGGCCCCGAGCGGGATCAGCTCGTCGTTGAAGTCGTAGCTCGGGTTGTGCAGCATGCACGGGCCCAGGCCGTGGCCGCCTTCGCGGTGGGCGCCGTCGCCGTTGCCGATCAGGAAATAGCAGCCGGGCTTTTGCTGCAGGTAGAAGCTGAAGTCCTCGGCACCCATCGTTGGCTCGAAGTCGAGCACGTTCTCGGGTCCGACCACCTCGCCGAGCAGCGCGCGTGCGAACTCGGTCTCGGCGGAATGGTTGATCGTCGGCGGGTAGTTGCGCTTGAAGGCGAACTCGCAGCGTGTCTCGAACGCGGCGCAGGTGGCCTCGGCGATGGTCTGCATGCGCTGCTCGACGAGATCGAGCACCTCGGTCGTGAAGGTGCGCACCGTGCCTTGGAGCTCGCAGCTGTCGGGGATCACGTTCGTGGCCTCGCCGGCGTGGATCATCGTCACCGAGATCACCGCGGTGTCGAGCGGGCGCTTGTTGCGCGTGACGATGGTCTGGAAGGCCTGCACCATCTGGCACGCGACCGGCACCGGGTCGATGCCGTTGTTCGGCATCGCCGCATGCGCGCCCTTGCCACGGATCGTGATCCTGAACTCGTTGCTGCTCGCGAACACCGGGCCGCTCCTGAGCGCGAACTGGCCCACCGCCATGCCGGGCCAGTTGTGCGCGCCGAAGATCGCCTCCATCGGGAACTTCTCGAACAGCCCGTCCTTCATCATCGCGTGCGCACCGCCGCCGCCTTCCTCGGCCGGCTGGAAGATCAGGTAGACGGTGCCGTCGAAGTTGCGGTGCTTCGCCAGGTGCTTGGCCGCGGCCAGCAGCATCGCGGTGTGGCCGTCGTGGCCGCAGGCGTGCATCTTGCCGTGGTGCTGGCTGCGGTGCGGGAAGTGGTTGTGTTCGGTCATCGGCAGCGCGTCGATGTCGGCACGCAGGCCCACCGCGCGGCTCGAGCTGCCGTTCTTGACGATGCCGACGACGCCGGTCTTGCCGAGCCCGCGGTGGATCGGGATCCCCCAGTCGCCGAGCGCCTTGGCGATCAGGTCGGCGGTGCGCACCTCCTCGAAGCAGAGTTCGGGGTGGGCGTGGATGTCGCGGCGCAGCGTCGTCACCAGTGCGGCGTCGGCGAGGATCGGTTCGATGAGGTTCATGGGGGCTCCGGGGCGGAAGCGGAGGAAGGAGCCATCTTAGATCGACAAGCGGCCCGGGCGCTGGCCCGAGGTTTCCTCGGTAGGCGCGTGCCCGCTCGGCTCCTAAGATGCTCGGGTGGACTTCCAGCCCCGCGATCGCGGTGCAGACGGGGCCGCCAACGCGGCCCTCGTCGAGACCGACATACCGACCCGTCTGGACCGCTTGTCCTGGGGGCGCTTTCATACCCTCGTGATCGCCGCGCTGGGCATCACCTGGATCCTCGACGGCCTCGAGGTCACGCTCGCAGGCTCGGTGTCGGGGGCGCTCAAGTCCAGCCCGGCGCTGCATTTGGGCGACGCCCAGATCGGGCTGTCGGCCAGCCTTTATATCGTCGGCGCCGTCACCGGGGCACTGGCCTTCGGTGCGCTGGCCGACCGCTTCGGTCGGCGCCGGCTGTTCAGCTGGACGCTCGGCCTGTACCTGGTGTCGACCGCGCTGACGGCCTTTTCCGCCGATTTCGCCAGCTTCGCGGTCTTTCGCATGCTCACCGGCGCGGGCATCGGCGGCGAGTACGCGGCCATCAACTCGGCGATCCAGGAACTGATCCCGGCGCGCTACCGCGGCCGCACCGATCTCGCCGTCAACGGCAGCTTCTGGGTCGGGGCGGCACTCGGTGCCGGCGGCGCGGTGTTCCTGCTCGCGCCGGGGCGGCTGCCGCCGGACATGGGCTGGCGCGTCGCGTTCGGCATCGGTGCCACGCTCGGCCTGGCGATCCTGGTGCTGCGCCGCTACATCCCCGAGAGCCCGCGCTGGCTGATGACGCACGGCCGACTCGCCGAGGCCGAGCGCGTGACGCTGGACATCGAGCGCCAGTGCGGCGCGAGCGCGCCGGCGATGCCGCTGCCGCGCATCCAGCTGCAGGCACGCCGCGTCGGCCTCGTCGACGTCGCGCGCACGCTGTTTCGCACCTACCCGCGGCGCTCGCTGTTCGCGCTCGTGCTGATGGCCGCGCAGGCCTTCTTCTACAACGCGATCTTCTTCACCTACGCGCTCGTGCTCGGCCGCTTCTACCAGGTGCCGGACGACCGCATCGGCTGGTACATCCTGCCCTTCGCGGCCGGCAACTTCCTCGGGCCGCTGCTGCTCGGGCCGCTGTTCGACATCGTCGGCCGCAAGGCGCTGATCGCGTCGACCTACGCGGCCTCGGGCCTGCTGCTCGCCGGCACCGCTCTGCTCTTCGTCGACGGGACGCTCGATGCGACCGGGTTGACCGCCGCGTGGTCGGTGGTCTTCTTCTTCGCGTCGGCGGCGGCGAGTTCGGCCTACCTGACGGTCGGCGAGAGCTTTCCGCTCGAGATGCGCGCGTTGGCGATCGCGGTCTTCTACGCGCTCGGCACTGCGCTCGGCGGCGTCGCCGGACCGTGGGTGTTTGCCGGCCTGATCGGCAGCGGCGAGCGTGGCGCGATCGGCCGGGGCTACGCGTTCGGCGCGGCGCTGATGCTGGTCGCGGCGGCGGTCACGCTCAGGCTCGGGATCGCCGCCGAGCGGCGTTCGCTCGAGGACGTGGCCCGGCCCCTGTCGAGCGCAGGTTGACCGGCTGCGTCAG
>MEGM01000241.1 GCA_001725505.1 Rubrivivax sp. SCN 70-15
CGCCGCCGGTGCCGCCGGTGCCGCCGGTGCCGCCGGTGCCGCTGCCGACGGCACCGGTGACGGCACGTCCGGCGCCGCCGGTGGCAGTGCCGCCGCCGGCGCCGGTCGAACGTCCGGACCGTGGTGCACGACCGCCAGCCGCGAAGCGCGAGCCGCCGTCCGACGACCCGCGCATGCGCACGCCCGAGTCGCGCAACCCGAACGCGCGCGAGCAGCAGTACTGAGTGACCCGAGGCCGGCCGAAGCCGGCCGTCCCCCGCGGGGATCGAGCAGACTGGCAGGGCCGCGTTTGCTCGAGACGCCGTCGGCGCCGGGGGCGCTCAGAGCCTGTGAAGGTATGACTCGCGCGTGCGATTCATATCTTCACAGGCTCTCAGCGCAGCAGCGGGCGCAGCACCGGCCAGACGTTGTCCAGCATGCGCGGGTGCTGCGACGCGAGCGGGTGGATGCGGTCGGGCTGGAAGTTGGCGTCGGCGCCCGGCACGTCGGCCACGCCGTGTAGCAGGAAGGGCACCAGCGCGGCGTGCTCGGCCTTCGCGACGCGGCCGAACAGCGCGGCGAATTCGTCGCCGTACTGGCGGCCGTAGTTGGGCGGCACCTGCATGCCGACGATGACCACCTTCGCACCGGCGGCCTTCGCCGCCTTCGCCATCGCCTCGAGGTTGGACTGCGTCATCGCCAGCGGCAGGCCGCGCAGCGCGTCGTTGCCGCCGAGTTCGATGACGACCACCGCCGGCCGGTGCTCCTGCAGCAGCGCCGGCAGCCGCGACAGCCCGCCCGACGTGGTGTCGCCGCTGATGCTGGCGTTGACGACGCGCCAGCGCAGCCTTGCCTTGGCGATGCGCTGCGCGAGCAGCGCGACCCAGCCGCTGCCGCGCGCCAGGCCGTACTCGGCCGACAGGCTGTCGCCCACGACGAGCAGCGTGCGCTCGGCGGATGGGGACCGCGATTGGGCCCGCAGCGGCGCGGCCCAGAGCAGCAGGCTACAGTGCGCCAGCCATTGCCGCCGGTGCCAGCCCTTGCGAATGTCGACCGACTCCATCATCTCCGTCCAGAACATCAGCAAAACAGTGGCCGACTCGGCCGGGCCGCTGACCATTCTCCACGAGATCAGTTTCGATCTCGCGCCGCGCGAATCGGTGGCCATCGTCGGTGCGTCGGGCTCGGGCAAGAGCACCTTGCTCGCCATCGTCGCCGGCCTGGACACGCCCAGCGGCGGCCGGGTGTGGCTCGCCGGCCAGGACCTCTTCGCGCTCGACGAGGACGCGCGCGCCGCACTGCGCGCGGCGCAGGTCGGCTTCGTGTTCCAGAGCTTCCAGCTCCTGGGCAACCTGAACGCGCTCGAGAACGTGATGCTGCCGCTCGAGCTGCAGGGGCGCGCGAACGCGCGCGTGCTCGCCACCGAGATGCTGCAGCGCGTGGGCCTGGGCGAGCGGCTGCGCCATTACCCGAAGGTTCTCTCCGGCGGCGAACAGCAGCGCGTCGCGCTCGCGCGCGCCTTCGTCGTGCGCCCGGCGGTGCTGCTCGCCGACGAGCCCACCGGCAGCCTGGACTTCGCGACCGGTGCGCGCGTGATGGAGCTGATGTTCGAGCTCAACCGCGAGGCCGGCACGACGCTGGTGCTGGTGACGCACGACCCGGCCATCGCCGAGCGCTGCGAGCGCCAGCTGCGCATCGAGGCCGGCCGCCTGCTGGGCTGAGCGGCCATGGCGGGCCTGCGCCCGCCGGACCTCAGGCCGAGGTGCTGACGATGTTGCCGGTGGTCGCCGCAGCGGCAGTGCTGTCGTAGCCCAGGTTCGCCTGCAGCTTGGCCAGGAAGGCCTGCAGCGAGATCTGCGTGGCGCTTGCCGTGTTCGTGTCCGGGCTGCTGCCGCTCGTGCCGCTGCTCGTCCCGCTGCCCGTGCCGGCGCTCGACTGCAGGTCGCTCGCGAGCTTGTCGAAGGCGCCTTGCAGCGCTGCGGGCGCCGAGCCGCTGGACACCTGCGAAATCAGCGCCGAGAGTCCGGCGCTGAACGGCGACGCACCGCCCGCAGCGTCGGTGCCGCTGGTGCTGCTGCTGCTCGTCGAGGCGGCGTCGCTCTTCACCGCCTCGAACAGCGTGTGCATGAACTGGCCCATGTCCTGGCGCACGCTCGTGGTGCTGCTGCTGCCGCCGCCACTGCCGTCGTCGTCGCCATCGCTGTCGCTGCCCGACGTGGCACCGCCACTGCCATTGGCTGCTGCGGCGCTGCCCGGCGCCGCAAGCGTGAGGCCCAGACTCTGCAGCGCGTCCATCATCGCGCTGCGCATGCCGCCGCCGCCGTGGCGGTAGCCGCGGTGGACATGTCTGCCGCCGTCGCCATCACCATCGGCGTCGCGGCCCGGGGTCGAATTCGGGCCCTGGACGCTGGAGGTCGGCGTCAGGGGGCTGGTACTGCCGAGAGGGGTGATGTCCATGTCGAAACGCTCGCGGGTGGGGAAGGGGAAGTCAGCGTAGCCAGCCCACCCGCGGCACCAAGCGGCGAACAGACGGGTGAATGCTGCGGCCCTTCACCTTGCTTTACCCGGCGCCTGCGCTACCCGGCGGCGCCGTCATCGCCGGTCACATTCCGGGCGGGCTTCAGACCGAACTGCGATCGATCGACCAGGCATGGGCCGCTCGCGGCCCGGAGCGGCCGTTGGCCGCTTCGGGCCAGGGCCGTATCGCACGGCTCCCCCAGCCCCCTCCGCGAGGGGGCACCTGCATGACCGTCGGGTCGGCCTCGCGGCCGGCGCGTCGTTCGACGCGCTGCACGTACCGACAGCTCCACCTGGCTCGAGAGTGGGTCGGCCGGTGGGCCGACTCGTCATCCGAGCTGGAGCCCCCTCGCGGAGGGGGCGCGGGGGAGCAGTGCAAAGGGCCGCTCGGCCCGGAGCGGCCAACAGCCGCTCAGGGCCGCAAGCCGGCGCATGGCTTCTCTCAGCGGTTGAGCGCGAATGGATATCAGTCGATCGTCTGCCGGTAGCGCAGCATCGCCACCGTGCCGGCGACGGCGATGAAGGCGCCGATCGCGGCGGCCTCGGGCCAGACGTCGGCCCAGGTCGAGCCCTTGAGCATGATGCCGCGCACGATGCGCAGGAAGTGCGTCAGCGGCAGCAGCTCGCCGATCGTCTGTGCCCAGCCCGGCATGCCGCGGAACGGGAACATGAAGCCCGACAGCAGGATGTTGGGCAGGAAGTAGAACATCGTCATCTGCATCGACTGCATCTGCGAGCGCGCGATCGTGCTGAACGTGAAGCCGACCGACAGCGTCGCGACGATGAACAGCAGCACCATTGCCGACAGCAGCGCGAAGCTGCCCTCCATCGGCACCGAGAACAGCGCCTGCGCGGCGACGAAGACGATCAGCACCTGGCCGTAGCCGATCAGCACATAGGGCAGGATCTTGCCGGCCATCATCTCGAACGGCCGCACCGGCGTCGCGAGCAGGTTCTCGAGCGTGCCGCGCTCGCGTTCGCGCGTCATCGCCATCGCGGTCATCATCACCAGCGTCATCGTCAGGATCACGCCCATCAGCCCGGGCACGACGTTGAAGGCGGTGATGCCTTCGGGGTTGTAGCGCCGGTGGATCACCATCGCGAACGGTGCCGCGCCGCCCTGCAGCCGGGCGAGCGGGCCGACGAGATCGTGCGCGAGCGCGGTCTGCGGCAGCGCCTGCAGCGCCGCGACGGCCGAGCCGGTGGCGGCCGGGTCGGTGGCGTCGGCGTAGACCACCATCGAGGGCGTCTCGCCGCGCAGCAGCCGGCGCGAGAAGTCGGCCGGGAAGACGAGCGCGAACTGGACCTTGCCGCTCGCGATCAAGGCCTCGGCCTGGCGGTCCGAGCCGACCTCGACGACGCGGAAGTAGCCGCTGTTCTCGGCCGCGCGAACGATCGCGCGCACCAGCGGGCCGGGGTCGAGCGCGACGACCGCGGTCGGCAGGTTCTTCGGGTCGCCGTTGATCGCGTAGCCGAACAGCACCAGCTGCATGATTGGCACGCCGATCAGCATCGCGAAGGTCAGCCGGTCGCGCCGCAGCTGCACCAGCTCCTTCAGCAGCACCGCGAAGATGCGCGCGAAGCTATTCGAAATTGTCCGGCGCATGCTCGGTGAGCGAGATGAAGACGTCCTCGAGGCCGGTCGCGATCGGCGTCACGGTCCAGCGCCCGGCCAGGCCGTGCGCAGAGAGCCAGCCGGGCAGGTCGGCCCCGGCGGCGGCGCTGACATGCACCGCGCTGCCGAAGGGCACGACCATCCAGCGCGCATCGGCGCCGACGCGCGCGGCGGCGTCCGCCAGGCCGTCGCCGCGCAGCTCCCAGGTCGACAGCGCGGCCTGCGCGATCACCTGCTCGGCGCTGCCGGCGGCGAGCAGCTTGCCGTAGCTGATGTAGGCCAGGCGGTGGCAGCGCTCGGCCTCGTCCATGTAATGCGTCGAGACCAGCACCGTCAGCCCCTCGGCGGCGAGGCCGTGGATCTGCTGCCAGAAGTCGCGCCGCGCCTTCGGGTCGACGCCGGCGGTCGGCTCGTCGAGCAGCAGCAGCTCGGGCGCATGCAGCATGCACGCGGCGAGCGCGAGCCGCTGCTTCCAGCCGCCCGACAGCGAACCGGCGAGCTGGCCGCGCCGCGCCGACAGGCCGAGCCGGTCCAGCGCGGCCCCGATCACCTCGCGCCGCCCCGGCATGCCGTAGACGCGGGCGACGAAGTCCAGGTTCTCCTCGATCGACAGGTCGTCGTACAGGCCGAAGCGCTGCGTCATGTAGCCGACGCGGCGCTTGATGCGCCGCGCGTCGGTGCGGATGTCGTGGCCGAGGCAGCGGCCTTCGCCGGCATCGGGTTCGAGCAGGCCGCAGAGCATGCGGATCGTCGTCGTCTTGCCGCTGCCGTTGGGGCCGAGGAAGCCGCAGATCTCGCCGCGCCGGACCTGGATGCTGAGGTCGTCGACGACGGTGCGGTGCCCGAAGCGCTTGGTCAGGCCGCGCACGTCGATCGCGTAGTCCGCGCTCATCGGCGGCTCAGGAATGCGCGGGCAGCCGCACGTCGACCGGCTGGCCGGGCTTGAGCGGCGCGCCGTTCTGCGGCCGCGCCTCGACCATGAAGACCAGCTTGGCGCGACTGGCATCGCTG
>MEGM01000242.1:0-1114 GCA_001725505.1 Rubrivivax sp. SCN 70-15
GATCATGGTCGCCGGCGGGCAGACCAGCAGGTCGCAGCCCAGCCCATCGGCGCCACGCCGCAGCGGGCCGGCGATCGCCGCGGCCTGCTCGGTCAGCCCGTTCATCTTCCAGTTGCCGGCGATCAGCTGGCGCATGACATTCCTCCGCAACGATGTCTGCTGCTCCTATAATACGCCGTCCCCGCTGGCAAACGCCGGCCCCTGCCCCTATGGTGCGCCGCCGCGCCGGTTTGCGCCCTTTTTTCGCGTCTGGATGACCTGATGATCTCCACCTTCCGCCACTTCCTCGGCACCTGGCCGGCTCGCGTGTTCTTCCTCCTCCTGGTCGGCGTGTTCGTCATCTGGGGCGTGGGCGACGTGATCCGCAACGCCGGCGTCGACACCTCGGTCGCCACCGTGGCCGGCCACAAGATCGAGCTGCCGGAGGCGTCTGAGGCCTATCGCCGCCAGCTTGCCCAGGTGACCCGCATGCTGGGCACCAGCATCGAGCCGACCCCCGAGATCCGCCGCAGCGTGGCCGCCCAGTCGCTGGAGGCGCTGATCACCCGCACCGCGGTCAGCGCCGCCGTCGCCGCCATGGGCGTGGTGGTGCCCGACGAGGCGCTGCGCCAGGCCACCTTCGGCATGGCCGCGTTCAAGGGGCCGGGCGGGGCGTTCGACAAGAACGTGTTCCTCTCCGTGCTGCGCAACAACGGCTACACCGAGCAGCATTTTCTCGATCTGCTGCGCATCGACATGGCGCAGCGCCAGCTGGTCAGCGCGCTGCGCGCCGGCACCGCCAGCCCGGACGTGCTGACCCGCCAGGTGTTCGCCTTCCAGCAGGAAAAGCGCGTGGCCGACGCGCTGAGCTTCCCCTTCGCCGCCGCCGCGGCCCCGCCGGCGCCGACCGACGCCGAGCTCACCCGCTGGTATGAGAACCACAAGGACCAGTACTCCACGCCCGAGCGCCGGCGCATCAAGGCCATCGTGCTGTCGCCCGAGACGGTGGCGCGCGACGTGCAGATCACCGAGGACGACCTCAAGGCCGCCTACGAGCAGCGCAAGGCCGATTTCATGCAGCCCGAGAAGCGCACCATCCAGGTCGTGCTGCTGCAGGACGAGGCCAAGGCCAAGG
>MEGM01000242.1:1147-7090 GCA_001725505.1 Rubrivivax sp. SCN 70-15
AGGTCGAGGCGCTGGCCAAGCAGGACGGCGGCGCCCCGGTGGAGCTGGACAATGCGGTCGAGACCGAGATTCCCGCCCCCGAACTGGCCAAGGCCGCCTTCGGCGCGGCGGTGAACACGGTGCTGCCGCCGGTCAAAAGCGCGCTGGGCTGGCACGTGCTGAAGGTCACCGCCATCACCCCGGCCGCCGACAAGACGCTGGACCAGGTGCGCCCCGAATTGCGCGCCCAGGTGCTGGCCGACAAGGCGGCGGACATCATCTACGACCGGGCGAACAAGATCGACGACATGCTGAGCGCCGGCACCAGGCTGGACGCGCTGCCCGGCGACCTCGGGGTTGCCGCGGTCTCCGGCACGCTGGATGCCCAGGGCATTCGTCGCTTGGCGGGCAAGGATGAGGTCGAGCTGGATGTGCCGGTCTGGGAACACTTCAAGCGAGTCCACCGGTACCTGATCCGGCCGTTGGTGAGACTCAATCACGAGCGTCTGGCGTGGGGAGCTGCGACCGCCGAGCGCGCGCAATCGATCTGGATGGGCAGCGTTGCCAACGGCTACCTGCCGGCGGACTTGCCGTGGCCCAACGTCAATCGTGTTGTGGGCCGGATAAAAGCCGAGATCGAGGCACAGCTTGAGGTGCGCGCCCACGAGATCTGTGCGCGGCATACTGGGCACGTCCTGCACGGAATCGACTTCCGGCGGCGATTCCCCGGAGAGCGCTTCGATGACGTCGGAGACTTCGACGTGCTCGCGTACTGGCCGCAATCGAACCGCTGGCTGGCCGTCGAGTGCAAGTACAACCAGCCGTCGCATTGCCTCAAGGACGCGCGACGGTTACGAGAGCGGATCTTTGGCGCGGGAGCTGACCATGGCCAGTTCGCAAAGATCGAGCGCCGCCGAGAATTCCTCGCCCGCCACGTCGGCCGGCTGAGGCCTCTGCTCGGATGGCCGGAAAGCCCGGCGGGTCGCGAGCCGGTGTTTCGAGAAGCCTACGTGTGCCGCGATATCTCGTGGTGGCTTAAGCATCCACCGTACCCCGTGCCCACCGCCTTCGTGCGCGTTGACGCGCTGGATGGCTGGCTTCGAGGCGAACTCGGCGCGCTGGCCGGCACTGAGCGGCAGTTTCGTGATAACGAGATTGGGGCCTCGGATGCCCCGTAGGGGTCGTACTGAGTTCCTCGACTTACCGCTCTACAGCAGAAATTTGGACTAGCCGATTAGCAGCCCACACTCGACGGCCAACCTTGCCGCGAGGCGGCGGTTCGGCACTCCCAGCTTCATGTTCATGCGCTGGAAGCGGGAGTTGATCGAACTCTTGCTGACCTGCAGTTCGGCCGCGATGCGCTTGCTGCTGTGGCCCTGGTGCTCGTGGCGCAGGAGTTCGAGGTCGGCCTGGGTGATGCGCGCCCTGACGATCAACTCGCGGCGGATGCGGGCCAACCACCACTCGTGCAGTTCGGCGGCGATCAGGCGGGCCCCCAGTCGGAATCGTCCGAATCCTTCACCCTCGAAGAACCCAGGCTGGGTTGATCCGAGGCACAGCAGGCTGATCCGGGAATGTCCGGCGCCGGAATGGGCCGGTACCAGCGCTGCCGATGCGAAGCCGTTCTCCATCGCAAGGGAAATGACCCGTTGGCCCTCGGCGTCCAGCACCGACAGCGATCTGGCCGGAATCGGCTCCGAGTGGTGCGCGGCGTACGCGAGCCATGGATCGTGAGCAAAGCACCCGGCTTCCAGGTAGCGCTGGCACCAGCCGGGCTCACACACCAGCATGAACCGGCAGGCCGAAAGGTCGGCGTTGTCGCGGATGAAGCTGACGAAGACTGCGTGCTCCGCCCCGAGCGCATGGACGCCTTCCGTGAGCAGCGCGTGGACGGTTACCTGGTCCCTGGCCTCGGCGATGCGCTCGGCGATGGTGGCGATGCGCTCGGTGTAGTCGGCCGCCGCCACGACCTGCGCGAGCGCTGTTGCCTCAGGGTTGGCTGGCGTCGATGCTTCGCCAGAGCTCGTCGGCGTCGCGCTTGAGGCTGACGTGGAGCAGCGGGTGCTCGAAGCGGATGGGGTCGTTGTCGCACCACTGCCTGAAGTGCTCGGCGTCCGCGAACTGGACGGACTGCTGGGTCCGTAGCCCACGCCGGGGGATTTCTTCTCGTTCGACATAGAGACCTCCTGCAACGCGCTGTAGGAAGAACCGGACTTCCCCCCTCCGGCCTTCGGCGCTCAGGATTCGAGCGCTCTTTGACGCTGCCCCGTTGGTCGCCGCCTCCACACCGTCGCCTGGCACTACACGCCGCGGCAGGCCAGGGCGTGTCGCGCGATTCACCGGATGACCCTCGCTTTGATTGGCCCCGGCGCGCGCCGCGTTGCCGTCGCGGGGCGACGGTCATCCAGCAACAGTGGCGCCTTCAATGCCGCAACGGCTGCGGCCGGCGCCTCGTGAAAACGGCGCATACCTGCTCCAAGCGATGAAAGGGAACGACACGATCCGCTCGGACAGGCGGCTTGTGGTGGCCCGCACGGGACGGGCTTCTACACTGGTTGTAGAAGACTCCAAGAGATGTCGCCTTGTCCACCTCTGCGCCGAAGTTTTTGGTAAGCGTTGGTACGTGGGACGATGGGCTAACACGCGAATAGCACGCCACCTCTCGCGCGCCAATCCCGGCCTCGGCGGTGCTGTCGAGTGCTCCCGCGTTCATCGGCCGCCTGATGTGCGAACCGTAGCGCCGCGCGCGCCGTCACAAGGGCCTTTCGCGGCATAGGCCGGTGCCCTCCCGCCTGTGGCGGGCCCCTCCCAGCTATTCCACGGTGCCCTTGCGCCTGCGCTTGTCCGCGCCGCTGTCGGTGTCGCACGGCGACCGACGAATGCGGGGCAGCAGTCCGCTCAACCCAACGCCGAGGGACCAACAGCCAATCCGGCTCCCTCGGAAAACAGGGCAGGCGGTTTTTGGGTCGGGAAGGCAGACGAGGTCTTGATGCAAGTCGATCTTGAAGGCAGCGAGTGGGCACGGCGCCGTTTACGGAAAGTTGCCGTGCCGTTCCAAACCTGGGCCTTTCCCTGGCCCGGCGTGCCGCCGTGATGCGTTGTCGTGAGACGGTCGCGGAGTGTCATCAACCTATGGAGTTCATCATCATGGAACACACGAAGGAGTTGCTCTCGGTGCCGCTGGCCAGCCTGGTGCCGTCGCGGTTCAACGTCCGGCGCCACTCGGTCGGTCAGGTCGAGGAACTGGCGGCGCTGATCGAGGCGCAGGGCCTGCTGCACAACCTGGTTGTCACCGAGCAGGAGGTCGGCCGGGGCAAGGCGCGCAAGGTGAAGTTCGCGGTCGCGGCCGGTGAGCGGCGGCGTCGCGCGATGTTGCTGTTGCAGCAGCGGGGTCGCCTGCCGAAGGAGCACGAGGTGCTGTGCGAGCTGGTACCGCCCGAGCGGGCGCTGGAGGTCAGTCTCGCCGAGAACAGCGGACGCGAGGCCATGCACCCGGCCGACGAGTTCGAGGCCTTCAAGGCGCTGATCGACGAGGGCAAGGGCGTCGAGGACGTGGCAGCGCGCTTCGGCGTGTCGGTGCTGACCGTGCAGCGTCGGTTGAAGCTGTCGGCGCTGTCGCCGAAGCTGCTGGCGCTGTACCGCGAGGACGGTATCAACCTGGACCAGCTGATGGCGTTGACGCTGAGCGACGACCACGCGGTGCAGGAGCGCACCTGGTTCGACGCGCACCCCTGGGACAAGACGCCGGCCGCGCTGCGGCGCCGGCTAACGGTCGGCGAGGTCGAGGCCGCGGGCAGCGCGCTGGTGCGCTTCGTCGGCATCGAGGTCTATGAGGCCGCGGGCGGTGTCGTGCGGCGCGACCTGTTCGACGACGAGCAGAGCCGCTTCCTGTCGGATCCGGCGCTGCTGGAGCGGCTGGCCGTCGAGAAGCTCGAAGCATTGGCGGTCAGCGTGCATGAGGAAGGCTGGAAGTGGGTCGAGTCGCGGCTGAGCGTGGACTCGCAGGCCCTGCGGCAGTTCGCGCCCTGTGGGCATGTCAACCGAAAGCCCACTCCCTTCGAGCAGAAGGAACTCGATGCGCTAGCGCTCCGCGCAGCCGAACTGGAGCAGCAGGCGCAGGCGCTGGACGACGCGCCCGAGTGGTCGCCCGACGAGGCCGAGATGATCGACCTGGAAGAGCAGGACATCGCGGCGCGGCGCGAGCTCATCCACGAGGGGCTCAAGACCTGGGCGACGGAGCAGAAGGCCCATGCCGGCGTCATCGTCACCATCGGCCGCGATGGTGACGTTGAGGTGATTCGCGGGCTGGTGCGCGACGAAGATGGCAGGGCCATCGCCGCTTCGGTCCGCACCAAGGGCGCGACGGACCCGGGCAGCACCGATGACGCGAGCGAAGGCGAACCGCACTCGGCTTCGTCTTCGGCAGCTGCGGAGCGCCGGGCGCCAGGTTGCAGCGAGGCGCTGACCAAGCGGCTTGCCGCGCACCGGACGATGGCCCTCCAGGCGATGCTCGCGCAGAACGCTGCGGTGGCCCTGGCATCCGTGGTGCATGTCTTCGTGCTGCGCACCTTCGGTGCCGACTACCCGCGTGAGGCTTCGGCGCTGCAGGTGTCGCCGCAGTTGTCGGCGTACGCGCTCGAAGCCGCCGCCGACGACTTCAAGACCAGCCGGGCGTGGCTGGCGGTGCAGCAGGCGAAGGAAGCATGGCAGGCACGCCTGCCCGAGCAGCAGGGCGAGTGGTTCGGGTGGCTGCTCGGCCTGTCCCAGGCCGAGCTGATCGACCTGCTCGCGCTGTGCAGCGCGCTGACGGCGAACGCGCTGCCGACCGCGGGCGCGGCGGGCAGCGTCAATGCCATCGCGGCAGCGATCGGCCTGGACATGGCCGACTGGTGGGAGCCGACTGCCGAGGGCTACCTCAACCACGTGCCGAAGGCGCAGATCGTCATGGCGCTGAAGGAGGCCGGGCCCGAGCTGGCGGGTGGTAGTGTCGAGGCGATGAAGAAGGATGCGCTGGTGACGGCGGCGGCATCGCGGCTGGCCGGCACGCGCTGGCTGCCGGAGCAGCTGCGCCGATCGCCTGGCTGATCGGAACGCGCGGGCGATGTGAACCCGCGAACCCCGGCCGGACGCGCCTGACTGGCCCGGCCGGCGCTTGCTCGCGGCCGTCGATGCGGTCGTGTGGCCGCTGCTGTGGGTGCTGCTGATCCGGCAAGTGCCTGGGCCGGCAGGCCTGGTCGGCCCGTTCGTCACGGCGCTGGCCGTGCTCTTGGGTCTGGGCCGGCTGCACCGCGCGCTGTGGGAGAACCATCGCTACTGGTTCACGACCTGGCGCTGGGGCAAGGTGCTGGGCGCGATGCTGCTGATCGGCGCCGTGCTGAAGCTCTCAATGCCGGCGTAGCCGGCGGGTTCGCCAGCGCATTGCGCGTGGCGACGACATCAGTGCGACACCGTGGGGCGACCGGCGCTCCACTGCTCGAGGTCGATGCGGCGCCACGCGACGGCGCGCTTGGCGAGACGGACCGGCGACGGGAACTTGTCCTCGGCCATCAGCCGATAGATCGTCGACCGGCCGAGTCCGGTCATGCGCACGACGGCAGCCATGCGGACGAACACGGCGGGCTGCACGTCGGCGGCGGGCGGTTTCGACTCGGTCTGCGTTTGGCTCATCAGGCGGCTCCTGCGGTGCGTCTGAGGAGAACTCTAGGCGCTGCAGGTGCGCCCGGGAGCGATGACTTTGGGCCCAAAAGTGTCACCGGCCCTGTGAGCGATGTCCCGAAGGCGAGCCTACACAGGCGTTCGCCGGTTTCGCCACCAACGGTCGATGTTCTCCTGCACCCAAGCGCAGAGAACCTCCACCTGATCAATCGCCGCAAACAAGAGCTCGCGATTGATGTGCAGCGATGGACTCATGAAGCTGTTCGGGTTGCCGTCGTCGAAGGTCAACTCGTCAGGTCGCATGAAGAA
>MEGM01000243.1 GCA_001725505.1 Rubrivivax sp. SCN 70-15
TCTACCGCAACATCCACGTCACGCAGATCCTGCGCTACCGCCTGCCGCCGGCGGGCCGGGTCTCGATCCTGCACCGGGTCAGCGGCGCGATCCTGTTCCTGCTGCTGCCCTTCGTGATCTGGCTCTTCGACGTCAGCGTCACGTCCGAGATCTCGTTCGAGCACTTCACGAGCGCCTTCATCGCCGGCATCGGCTTCGTGCCCGGCGGCTTCGTCAAACTGGTCGCGCTGGCGCTGATCTGGGCCTACCTGTTCCACTTCACGGCCGGCGTGCGCCATCTGTGGATGGACATGACGCACAGCGTCAGCAAGCAGCAGGGCCATTCGTCGGCGCTCGTCGTGCTCGTGCTCAGCTCGCTGCTGACGCTGCTGCTCGGCGCCAAGCTGTTCGGCCTGTACTGAGGACACTTTCGATGGCTACCCCGTTCGGATCCAAGCGCATCGTCGTCGGTGCGCATTACGGCATGCGCGACTGGCTCAGCCAGCGCGCCACCGCGACGCTGATGGCGCTGTTCACCGTCGTGCTCCTGGTCCAGCTGCTGCTGCCCGGCCCGCTCGGCTACGACCGCTGGGCCGGCATCTTCGCCGCGCAGTGGATGAAGGTGCTGACCTTCGTCGTCATCGTCTCGCTTGCCTGGCACGCCTGGGTCGGCATGCGCGACATCTGGATGGACTACGTCAAGCCGGTCGGCGTGCGGCTGACGCTGCAGGTGGCCACCCTGGTCTGGCTCGTCGGCTGTGCCGGCTGGGCCGTGCAAGTGCTCTGGAGGTTGTAAGGCATGGCCGCTTCAAAGATCGCAAGGCGCCGCTTCGACGTCGTCATCGTCGGCGCCGGCGGTTCCGGCATGCGCGCGTCGCTGCAGCTCGCCCGCGCGGGCCTGAACGTCGCCGTGCTGTCCAAGGTGTTCCCGACCCGCTCGCACACGGTGGCCGCGCAGGGCGGCATCGGCGCCAGCCTGGGCAACATGTCCGAGGACAACTGGCACTACCACTTCTACGACACCGTCAAGGGCAGCGACTGGCTCGGCGACCAGGACGCGATCGAGTTCATGTGCCGCGAGGCGCCGAAGGTCGTCTACGAGCTCGAGCATTTCGGCATGCCGTTCGACCGCAACCCCGACGGCACGATCTACCAGCGCCCGTTCGGCGGCCACACCGCGAACTACGGCGAGAAGCCGGTGCAGCGCGCCTGCGCCGCAGCCGACCGCACCGGCCACGCGATGCTGCACACGCTGTACCAGCAGAACGTGAAGGCGCGCACGAACTTCTTCGTGGAGTGGATGGCGCTCGACCTGGTCCGCGACGCCGACGGCGACGTGCTCGGCGTCGTCGCGCTCGAGATGGAGACCGGCGACGTCCACATCCTCGAGGCCAAGACCACGCTGCTGGCGACCGGCGGCGCCGGGCGCATCTTTGCCGCGAGCACGAACGCCTTCATCAACACCGGCGACGGGCTGGGCATGGCGGCGCGCGCCGGCATCCCTCTCGAGGACATGGAGTTCTGGCAGTTCCATCCGACCGGCGTGCACAACGCCGGCGTGCTGCTCACCGAAGGCTGCCGCGGTGAAGGCGCGATCCTGCGCAACGCCAACGGCGAGCGCTTCATGGAGCGCTACGCGCCGACACTGAAGGACCTCGCGCCGCGCGACTTCGTCAGCCGCTGCATGGACCAGGAGATCAAGGAAGGGCGAGGCTGCGGTCCGAACAAGGACTACATCCAGCTCGACATGACGCACCTGGGCGCCGAGACGATCCTGAAGCGGCTGCCCAGCGTGCTCGAGATCGGCCACAACTTCGCCAACGTCGACATCACGAAGGAGCCGATCCCCGTCGTGCCGACGATCCACTACCAGATGGGCGGCATCCCGACCAACGTCCACGGCCAGGTCGTCGTGCCGCAGGGCGGCAACCCGAACGTGCCGGTGAACGGCCTGTACGCGGTCGGCGAATGCTCCTGCGTCAGCGTCCATGGGGCGAACCGCCTGGGCACGAACTCGCTGCTCGACCTGCTCGTGTTCGGCCGCGCCGCGGGCAACCATATCGTCGAGTTCGCCGCGTCGAGCAAGGCGCACAAGGAGCTGCCCAAGGACGCCGCCGACCGCGCGCTCGAACGGCTGGCGCGGCTCGACGCCAGCACCTCGGGCGAGTACGCGCAGGACGTCGCCGGCGACATCCGCAAGACGATGCAGCAGCACGCCGGCGTCTTCCGCACCCAGGCCAGCATGGACGAGGGCGTGGCCAAGATCGGCGCGATCGCCGAGCGCGTGAAGGTGATCGAGCTCAAGGACAAGAGTCGCGTCTTCAACACCGCGCGCATCGAGGCGCTCGAAGTCGAGAACCTGATCGAATGCGCGCAGGCGACGATGGTCTCGGCCGCCGCACGCCACGAGAGCCGCGGCGCGCACTCCGTCGACGACTACGCCGATTCGCCGGCGCACCCGAACGGGCGCAACGACGAGCAGTGGCTCCGGCACACGCTGTGGTATTCGGCCGGCAACCGGCTCGACTACAAGCCGGTGAACCTGACGCCGATGTCCGTCGAATCGATTCCTCCGAAGGTCCGATCCTTCTGAAAAGGCAGTACCGACATGAGCCTGCACACGTTCCAGATCTACCGCTACGACCCCGACAAGGACGCCAAGCCGAGGATGCAGACGCTCCAGGTCGAGCTCGACGGCAGCGAGCGCATGCTGCTCGACGCGCTGATGAAGCTGAAGAAGGTCGACCCGTCGCTGAGCTTCCGGCGCAGCTGCCGCGAGGGCGTCTGCGGCTCGGACGCGATGAACATCAACGGCAAGAACGGCCTGGCCTGCCTGACGAACATGCGCACGCTGCCGGGCACCGTGGTGCTCAAGCCGCTGCCAGGGCTGCCGGTGGTGCGCGACCTGATCGTCGACATGACGCAGTTCTTCACCCAGTACCACTCGATCAAGCCCTATCTCGTCAACGACGAGCGCCCGCCCGAGAAGGAGCGGTTGCAGTCGCCCGAGGAGCGCGACGAGCTGAACGGCCTGTACGAATGCATCCTCTGCGCGAGCTGCTCGACGAGCTGCCCGAGCTTCTGGTGGAACCCGGACAAGTTCGTCGGCCCGGCCGGGCTGCTGCAGGCCTACCGCTTCATCGTCGACAGCCGCGACCACGACACCGAGGCGCGCCTGGACAACCTCGAGGACCCCTACCGGCTGTTCCGCTGCCACACGATCATGAACTGCGTCGACGTCTGCCCGAAGGGCCTGAACCCGACGCAGGCGATCGGCAAGATCAAGGAAATGATGGTGCGGCGCGCGGTATGAGTGCCCCGCGCTCCCTGCCGGTCGCTGCCCCCCGAGGGGGCGCTTGCAGCGGACCGGCGGAGCCGGATCCGCGCAAGGTCTCGATCGAACCCATGACTGAAAGACTCGATGAGCGATCCTTGAGCAAGCTGCGCTGGCGCTGCCGGCGCGGCCTGCTCGAGAACGACTTGTTCGTCGAGCGTTTCTTCCGCCGCCACGAGGAGACGATCACGACAGGCCAGGCCGCCGGGCTGCAAGCCCTGATGGACCTGCCGGACAACGACCTGCTCGACCTGCTGCTGGCCCGCAAGGAGCCGGACGGCGGGCTCGATACCCCCGACGTGCGCGAGGTGCTGTCGCTGATGCGCCAGCCCACCGCGCGCCCCTTGAGCTGAAGAAAGGCGTAAGCGAGATGACTCCCTCCGACGTGAAAGCCACCCTGTCGTTCTCGGACGGCAGCCCCAGCATCGACCTGCCTTTGTACAGCGGCAGCATCGGGCCCGACGTGATCGACATCCGCAAGCTCTATGCGCAGACCGGAAAATTCACCTACGACCCGGGCTTCCTGAGCACGGCGTCGTGCCAGTCGGCGATCACCTACATCGACGGCGACAAGGGCGAGCTGCTGTACCGCGGCTCCCCGATCGCGCAGATCGCGCCGCCCTGCGACTTTCTCGAGGTCTGCCACCTGCTGCTCAAGGGCGAGCTGCCGAACGAGAAGCAGAAGGCCGACTTCAGCAGTCTGGTCATGCACCACACGATGGTCAACGAGCAGATGCAGTTCTTCCTGCGCGGGTTCCGTCGCGACGCGCACCCGATGGCGGTGATGACCGGCCTGGTGGGCGCGCTGTCGGCCTTCTATCACGACAGCACCGACATCCACAACGCGGCGCACCGCGAGATCGCGGCGATCCGGCTCATCGCGAAGATGCCGACGCTGGTGTCGATGGCCTACAAGTACGGCACCGGCCAGCCCTACATCTACCCGAGGAACAACCTGTCGTACTCGGCGAACTTCATGCGCATGATGTTCGCGACCCCGTGCGAGGAGTACGAACCGAACGACGTGCTCGTGCGCGCGATCGACCGCATCTTCATCCTGCACGCCGACCACGAGCAGAACGCGAGCACCTCGACCGTGCGGCTGTGCGGCAGCTCGGGGACGAACCCGTTCGCGGCGATTGCCGCCGGCGTGGCCTGCCTGTGGGGCCCGGCGCACGGCGGCGCGAACGAGGCGGCGCTGAACATGCTCGAGGAGATCCAGCGCAACGGCGGTGTCGAGAAGATCGGTGACTTCATCAAGCAGGTGAAGGACAAGAACTCGAGCGTCAAGCTGATGGGCTTCGGCCACCGCGTCTACAAGAACTACGACCCGCGCGCCAAGCTGATGCGCGAGACCTGCCACGAGGTGCTCGAAGCGCTCGGCCTGCACGACGACCCGCTGTTCAAGCTCGCGATGTCGCTCGAGAAGATCGCGCTCGAGGACGACTACTTCGTCTCGCGCAAGCTGTACCCGAACGTCGACTTCTATTCCGGCATCGTCCAGCGTGCGCTCGGCATCCCGGTGAGCCTGTTCACGGCGATCTTCGCGCTGGCGCGCACGGTCGGCTGGATCGCCCAGCTCAACGAGATGATCGGCGACCCCGAGTACAAGATCGGACGCCCGCGCCAGCTCTTCGTCGGCGCGGCGCGGCGCGACGTGACCCCGGTCGCGCAGCGCTGAGCCTCGCCAGGGACCGACGGTGAACTGGCTGGCGCGACTCTTCTCGCCGCGCCGGCCGGGCC
>MEGM01000244.1 GCA_001725505.1 Rubrivivax sp. SCN 70-15
CCTGAACCGGTGCTGCGCCGCCGGTCTCGGGCTGCTCCAGCCGCGCGAGCAGCAGCAGCTGCTCCATCGTGCGCTGCAGCCGCAGCACGCCGGCTTCGGCGTTGGCCAGCGCCTGGGCCGAGGGGTCGTCGGCCGGCCGGTCGCGGCGCGCCAGGCGCAGCACCTGCAGGTGGGTCTTGACCGCCGTCAGCGGCGTGCGCAGCTCGTGCGCGGCGTCGTCGGTGAAGCGGCGCTCGCGCGCGATCGCGTCCTGCACCCGGTTCAGCAGGTGGCCGATCGTGTCGGCCAGCGGTTGCAGCTCGGGCGGCAGGCGCAAGGCGGGCAGGGGCTCGACGGTGTCCGGCCGGCGCGCCGCCAGCGCGCGGCGGATGCGCTCGATCGGGCGCAGCCCGCCGCCGACGCCGAACCACAGCAGCAGCAGGCTGCCGCTGACGGCGGCGGCAAAGGGCACCGCGGCGACGAGCAGGATGCGGCGCAGCAGCCCTTCGCGCACGTCGATCCGGTCCGCGGTGGCGACGCGCAGTTCGCCCTGGCGCAGCACGTAGGTGCGCCAGGCCTGGCCGTTGACGACGCGCAGACCGTAGCCCGGCGCCGCGCCCTGCAGCCCGGGGCTGGCCGCGGTGCGCGCCAGCGTCACCCGGGCCACCTCGCCCTGCTGCAGGCTGACCTCGCAGGCCACGCCGTCGTACGCGGCCACCGCCAGCGGCGCGGCGGCGAGGCCGGATTCCAGCCGCTCCGGCGGCAGCCGCGCGACGAGCCCGGCGACCATGCGCGCCGACGCGGCGAGCCGGTCGTCGAGCGCCGCGCGCAGCTCGCGCTGCACGCCGGTGAACATCCAGAACGCGACCAGGCTCCACAGCAGCACCAGCGACAGGCCGAGGATCGCCACCAGCCGCAGGCGCAGGCTCAGTGCCGCGGGCCGGCGCCCGGACGGCGACGTCGCGTCGAGCGCGGCAGACGCGACGGCGCTCACCGTGCGCCGCCCTCGGCGCGGCCGAGCCGGTAGCCCAGGCCGCGCACCGTCTCGACGATGCCGGCGCCGAGCTTGCGCCGCAGGTGGTGGATGTGCACGTTGACCGCGTTGCTCTCGACCTCCCGTGCGTAGCCGTACAGGCTGTCGTGCAGCTGTTCGAGGCCGAGCACGCGGTCCGGGTGCTGCAGCAGCGTGCGCAGCAGCGCCAGTTCGCGCCGCGACTGCGCCACCGGCTCGTCGCCGAGCCGGACGTCGCCACTGCTCGGGCTGAACGAGAGCGCGCCGTGGCGGATCAGGTCGGCGCTGCGGCCGCTGGCGCGGCGCAGCAGCGCGTGAAGCCGGGCCACGAGCTCGTCCAGGTCGAAGGGCTTGAGCAGGTAGTCGTCGGCGCCGGCGCGCAGCGCGCGCACGCGGTGCTCGACGCCGTCGCGCGCCGACAGCACCAGCACCGGCAGCGCCTCGCCGCGCGCGCGCCAGCGTGCCAGCAACGCCATGCCGTCTTCGTCGGGCAGGCCGAGGTCGAGCACGCCGACGTCGAAATGCGAGGCCGCCAGCGCGGCCTGCGCTTGCGCGGCGGTGTCGACATGGTCGACCGTCATGCCGTGCAGGCGCAGCCCGGCAACGACGCCGCTGGCGACCAGTGGGTCGTCCTCGATCAACAGGACATGCAAGCGGGGCTCCGGTGCGTGCGTTCGACGCCGGGAGTGTCCGCTGCGACGATGAGGCCGGTGTTAACGACGCGTTAATCCCCGCTCGCCATCATCGCCGGCTCATGTCGAGCCCCGAACCCCTGCGCCGCTGCGCCGCCACCTGCCTCGCGCTGGCCTGCCTCGCGCTGGTCTGGCCCGCGGCGCCGGCGCGGGCGGCAGGGCGCTTCCTGGAGCCCGAGCAGGCCTTCGCCCTCGCGGTGACGGCGCAGCCCGGCCAGCCGGTGCGGCTGCAATGGACGATCGCGCCCGGCTACTACCTGTACCGCGACCGGATCTCGGTCGTCGCGATGCCTGGCGCCACGCCGGTGCCGGTTCGCCTGCCGCCCGGCGTGCCCAAGGTCGACCCGAACTTCGGCAGCGTCAGCGTCTACCACCAGGGCGTCGCGGTCGAGGTTGCCGCGGCGGGCGCGACCTCGCTCGTCGTCAAGTGGCAGGGCTGCGCCGAGGGCGGCGTCTGCTACCTCCCGCAGACGCGGACGATCGCGCTCGCGGCCGGCGCCGCCGCGGCGGCGGCTCGATGAGCGCGACGCTGCCACTCGGGCCGCTGGCCCTGCCGCTGGCGCCGCTGCTGTACGGCGCGGCGATCCTGGTCGCGCTCGCGGTCGGCCGCTGTCTGGGCCGGATGCCCAGGCGGTGCTGCTGCGCATGCTGCTGATCGGCGTGGTCGCGGCGCGGCTGGGCTTCGTCTGGGAATGGCGCGCTCCCTACCTGCGCGATCCGCTCGCCGTCCTCGACCTGCGCGACGGCGGCTGGGCGCCGGTGGCCGGCTTCGCCGCGGCCTATCTGTACGCGCTCGCGCGCATGTCGCGGCGCAGCCAGCTGCGCCGGCCGCTGATCGGCGCGACGCTGACCGCGCTCGTGCTGGGCGCGGCCGTGCAGCTGGCGCTGCCGGCGGCCACCGCACCCGGCGTTCCGCTGCCGGCGCTGAGCCTGAGCGCGCTCGACGGGCGCAGCGTGCCGCTCGCGGGCTTCCGGGGCCGGCCGGTGGTGGTCAACCTGTGGGCGACGTGGTGCCCGCCGTGCCGGCGCGAGCTGCCGCTGCTGCAGCAGGCGCAGAGCGAGCACGCCGACCTCCACGTCGTCTTCGTCGACCAGGGCGAGACCCCCGAGCAGGTCACCCGCTTCCTCGGCGCGCAAGGGCTGCCCCTGCGCAACGTGCTGCTCGACCCGGCGCTGTCCGCCGGCGCCGCCTTCGGCCAGCGCGCGCTGCCGACGACGCTGTTCTTCGACGCAGGCGGCCGCCTCGTCGCGACCCGCGTCGGCGCGCTGTCCGCGGCCACGCTGGCCCAGCACCTGGCCGCGCTGAAAGCCGCACCGACCCCTTCTTTGCCCCGATCGACCCCACCATGAACCTGCGTTCCCTCGTCCTGCGCGTTGCCGGCGGCCTGCTGTGCGCGGCCGTCACGCTCGCCCCCGCCATCGCCCAGCCCGGACCCGCGGCCGCGAAGGCGCCCGCGGCCTTGCAGGCGCTCGAGAAACGCGGCCTGAAGGTCGTCGGCGCGCTGCCCGCGCCCGCCGGCATGTCGGCCTACGCCGGCTTCATGGGCCAGCAGCCGCTCGCGCTGTACGTCACGCCGGACGGCCAGCAGCTCATCGCCGGCACGCTGATCGGCGCCGACGGCAGCGACCAGACCCACGCCGCGCTCGAGAAGGCGGTCGCCAGGCCGATGGCCGACGCCGTCTGGCGCCAGCTCGGCGCGAGCCGTTGGGTCGCCGACGGGCGCAGCGGCGCGCCGGTGGTCTACGTCTTCACCGACCCGAACTGCCCCTACTGCAACCAGCTCTGGTCCGAAGCGCGGCCCTGGGTCGCGGCAGGCAAGGTGCAGCTGCGCCACGTGATCGTCGGCATCCTGACGCCGACCAGCCCGGGCAAGGCCGCCGCGCTGCTGGCGGCCAGGAATCCGGCGGCGACGCTGGCCGCCTATGAGGGCGCCAACGCCGCCGCGACGGCGCGCGCGATGGCGGGCGGACATCCACGCCCGCTCGCCGACGGCAGCCTGAAGCCGCTGAGCACGATCCCGCCGGCGACGCAGGCGTCGCTGGACGCCAACGCGCACCTGATGGAGAGCCTGGGTCTGCAGGCCACGCCGGCCATCGTCTGGCGCAACGCGCAAGGCGCACTCCAGGTCAGCGAAGGCCTGCCGCAGGGCGGCCTCGCCAGCGTGCTCGGGCCGCGCTGAGACGCGGCGATCCATCGTCCAGACCCCTTTCCCAACCACCCCCGAAGCGAACATGACCAAGAACCTTCTTTCCGCCGCCCGGCTGATCGCCGCCTGCGCCTTGCTGTCCTGGCAGGCGCTGGCCACGCCGGCACTCGCGCAGACCCAGGACGGCGCTGCGCTGAACAGCCTGCCGCCGCTGCAGATCGTCAACCAGACCGGGCTCAAGGTCGTGATCCAGGTGAACCAGGACAGCACGATCCCGAACGGCATCGCCAAGCAGGTGCTCGCGGCGAAGAACCTGCTCGACCAGTACCGGGCGATCGGCATGAAGCCGGGCCAGGACTTCGACATCGCGATGGTCTTCCGCGGCGACGGCGCGCAGTTCCTGCTCACCGATGCGGCCTACGACGAGAAGGTCGCGCAGCCGCACGGGCAGGGCAATCCGAACCGCAGGATGCTCGACGCGCTCGCGCAGGGCGGCGTCAGGTTCTACGAGTGCGGCGTCGCGATGCGGATGAAGGGCTACGTGCCCAAGGACATCCGCCCGGACAGCCGCATCGTCGTCTCGGGCATGGGCGCGCTGGTCGACTTCCAGAAGTCGGGCTACATCGAAGTCACGCCCTGAACGAAGCGCGGCGTCGACGCCTGGCGCCTCGCCGAGCGGGCACGGCCCTCGGCGGCGCGCGCGGGACGTGCACCGATTGACATCGGTCAACCCGCCGGCAGCGTGGCCGTCGCACGCTGTCGCCCGTTGCAGCACGAAAGGGGAAGAGCATGAAGCGGTGGCTGGCAGCGACCCTCGTCGTGCTCGGGCTGGCCGCTTGCGCCGGCGTCGCCGTGCCGTCGACGAAGCGCGGGCTCGTCGAGTACGCCGGCGCGTAGAAGGAGATCTTCGTCACCGGCAAGGCCCTCGGCGTGGTGCCGGTGCGGGCGCTGGCGGTCGACGCGACCTCGTACGCGGTCGGCGCGGCCGCCGGCCTGGACGGCGAGATCACCGTCCTCGCCGGCGTGCCCTACGTCACCAAGCTGCGAGGCGACGGCATCACGCTGACCCGCGGCTGGGGCGACTCGGCCTTCTTCGCGGTCTGGACGCGCCAGGCGAACTGGACCGGGCAGCCCGTGCCAGCGGAGGTCCGGACCTACCAGGATCTGCAGCGCTTCGTGAAGGCGCGCGCGCAGGCCGCCGGCCTCGACGTGAGCCAGCCCTTCCCGTTCCGGCTCAGCGGCACGCCGGTCGAGGTGGACTGGCACGTCAACGTGGACCGCACCGGCGGCCAGCCGATCACGACCGCGCTGTTCCTCGAGTCCAAGGCCAACTTCGTCGCACGCCACGAGCCCATGGAAATCGTGGGCTTCTATTCCGAGCACGACCAGGGCGTGTTCATCACCGGCGCGCCGACGAACTTCATGCACGTGCACATGGTGACGCGGGACGGCCAGTCCGCCGGGCATGTCGACGCGATCACGCTCGGCCCCGGCATGACGCTTCTGCTGCCACGCCCTCGGTGAAGGCCGCAGTGTCGGCAGATCCGGATCTGGACTAGACTGCGTGCGGAGTCCAAAAGAGAGTCCCGCGTTGAGCGCCATCCTCGCCCCCGAACGCCGCGCCGCGGCCAGCCCCGAACGCATGGCCGCGGCCGGCTTGCGCGCCTTCGCGCGCATCGCCGAGGCCTGGGGCCTGTCGGTCGACGAGCAGCTGCGCCTGCTCGGCCAGCCGCCACGCTCGACCTTCTTCGCCTGGCGCAAGCACCCGGAGAAGGCGAGCCTGCCGCGCGACACGCTCGAGCGGCTGTCGAACCTGCTCGGCATCTACAAGTCGCTGCAGATCCTGCTCCCCGACGCCGCGGCGGCCGACGCCTGGGTGCGCCAGCCGAACCAGGCCGCCGTTTTCGGCGGCGGCAGCGCGCTCAACCGCATGCTGGCGGGCAACGTCAGCGACCTCAACCTCGTGCGCCGCTACCTAGACAGCGTGCGCGGCGGCGGCTGGTCCTGAGCCGCGCCGCCGTCCCCCGCGGCAGCCCCCGCGCCGCGCCGCCGGATGCGCCCGCGGTCCGCCGCGTGCGCTGGCAGCAGGCCTGCCGCATCGTGCCGACGCGGCACCCGACGATCCTGCTCTTCGACCGCGTCGCCGACGCCGACGACTTCGACGCCCTCTATGCGCTCGAGGCGATGACGAACGAGCGCGTGCGCGACGAGATCGGCCAGATCGAGCGCGTGCCGCGCGACGAGCGCGTGTTCGGCCCCGGCAGCGGGCCGATCATGGCCGCGTTCACGCATGTCAACCTGCTCGGCAGCCGCTTCTCGGACGGCCGCTACGGCGTCTTCTACGCCGCGCGCGAGCGCGCCACCGCCATCGCCGAGACGCGCCACCACCACGGCCGCTTCCTCGCCGCGACGAGGCAGGGGCCGGTGCACCTGCCGATGCGGCTGTACTCGGTGGCGATCGACGCGCGTCTGCACGACCTGCGAGCGCGCGGTGCGGTGCCCGACGCGGTGCACGACGCCGACGACTACACCGTCGCGCGCGCGCTCGGCGCGCGGCTGCACGGTGCCGGGTCGGCCGGCGTGGCCTACCGCAGCGTGCGCCACGAGCGCGGCCAGTGCGTGGGCCTGTTCAAGCCGCGCGGCGCGAGCGCCTGCCTGCATGCGGCGTATCTGCTCTACGCCTGGGACGGCAAGCGCTTCACCGACGTCTACGAGAAGACCGAATGAACGGCTCGCGATCCACCGGCCTGCGGTTCGACCGGCTCGACGCGCTGCGCGGACTGGCGATGGTCTGGATGGCCAGCTTCCACTTCAGCTTCGACCTGAACAACTACCACCTGCTGCGGCCGGTGCAGAACTTCTACGCCGACCCGTTCTGGACCGGCCAGCGCATCGCGATCGTGAGCCTGTTCCTGCTCTGCGCCGGGCTGGGCCAGTCGACCGCACTCGCCGCCGGCCAGGGCTGGCCGCGCTTCTGGAAGCGCTGGGCGCAGATCGTCGTCTGCGCGCTGCTCGTCAGCGCCGGCTCGGCGATCATGTTCCCGCGCAGCTGGATCAGCTTCGGCGTGCTGCACGGCATGGCGGTGATGCTGATCCTGGCCCGTCTGGCGTGGCCGCTGGGCGCCTGGCTCTGGCCGCTGGGGGCGCTCGCGGTCGCGCTGCCGCAGTTCGTGCAGCACCCGTTCTTCGACCACCGGCTCACCGACTGGGTCGGCCTGGTCACGCACAAGCCGATCACCGAGGACTACGTGCCGGTGCTGCCCTGGCTGGGCGTGATGCTGTGGGGGCTGGCGGCCGGTGACTGGCTGCGCGCGCACCGGCCGGCGCTGCTCGCCGGGCCGCTGCCGCGCCCGCTGCGCGCGCTCGCGGCGCTGGGGCGCTGGCCGCTGAGCTTCTACATGATCCACCAGCCGGTGCTG
>MEGM01000245.1 GCA_001725505.1 Rubrivivax sp. SCN 70-15
CGAAGGCGGCGCGTCCGGCGTCGCGCTGGGGCTCAACCTCTGGTCACAAATGAGTCGACCCGTCTCAGGCCTGAGTCGGCATATAAATGTGCAACTTGCACATCCATGCCATGGTCGCCATCGGACACCCACCCCTGCCATCCACGCCCGCGTCGCAGCGCCACGCGATCTCGTCGGGCGCTTCGTTCGCGCGCCGGCTCGCCTGGCTGGTCGCGCTGCTCGGCCTGGCCTGCGTCGACGCGCGCGCCGACGACCCGGTCCACGGCCAGACGCTCTACGCCGCGCAGTGCGCGAGCTGCCATGGCTCGAGCCCGCTGACGAGCAACTCGAACAAGATCTACAACGGCCGCAACGCGCGCAGCGTGATCGACGCCGCGATCGGCAGCGTCGCCGACATGAACTCGCTGCGCGCCAGCTATCTGTCCGGCGGCACGGCACTGGCCGACGTCGCGGCCTATCTCGGCAACAGCCCGACGACGCTGAGCTTCGCGTCGACCGCGGTCGGGTCCACCGCGGCGGCGCAGACGGTCACCGTCTACGCGAGCCTGAAGACCGGCAATTCGATCAGCGGCCTGACGGTGAGCACGAGTGGCGACTTCGCGCGCTCGGGGGGCAGCTGCGCGACGACGGTCGCCACCGGCGCGAGCTGCACCGTGCTCGTGAGCCTCACGCCGACGGCGAGTGGCACGCGCAGCGGCACGCTCAGCGTCGCGCACGCCGGCACGCTGACGCCGATCACGATCGCGCTCTCGGGCACCGGCAGCGGCGCGGTGACGGCACCGGTCGCAGCCGTCTCGCCCTCTTCGCTGGCGCTGGCTGCGACCGCGATCGGCGCGAACAGCGCGGCGCAGAACGTGACGGTCTCGAACACCGGCAACGCGGCGCTGGTGCTGTCGTCGATCACGCTGAGCAACAGCGCCGACTTCGTGATCGCCGGCGGCACCTGCAGCACCGGCGCGAGCGTGGCCGCCGGCGCGAGCTGCACGGTCTCGGTCGCGTTTGCCCCGTCCGCCGGGGCGACCGGCACGCGCAGCGGCACGCTCGCGATTGCGTCCAACGCGAGCCCCGCCAGCGTGAGCCTGAGCGGCAACGCGACCGCGGCCCTCGCGCCGGCGGCCGCGCTGACCGCGTCGCTCGCCTTCGGCAGCGTCAACCTGGGCACGACGAGCGGTGTCCAGACGGCGACGCTGACGAACACCGGCACGGCCGCCCTGACGCTGGGCAGCCTGTCGACCGGCAGCAGCGAGTTCGCGCTCGCCGGTGGCAGCTGTGCCGCCGGCGCCTCGCTGGCGGCCGGCGCCAGCTGCACCGTGCAGCTGAGCTTCACGCCCGCGGCGGCCGGCACGCGCAGCGCCAGCCTCGTGATCACGCACAACGCCGCCGGTGGAAGCAGCAGCACCAGCCTGTCCGGGACCGGCGTCGCGCTCAATCCGGTGATCGGCGTCTCGCCGACGACGCTGAGCTTCACGCAGACGCTGGGCAGCACTTCGGCGGCGCAGACGCTGACCGTCAGCAACACCGGCAATGCGCCGCTGACGATCGCTGCGCTGTCGATCGGCGGCGCGCAGGCGTCGGAGTTCCGCATCGCCGGCGGCACCTGCAGCGCGGGCACCAGCGTGCCGGCGAACGGCTCGTGCTCGGTGCTGGTGAGCTTCGCGCCGCTGGCCACCGGCGCGCGCAACGCGAGCCTGAGTCTCAGCCACGACGCCGCCGGCTCGCCCACGACGGTGGCGCTGGTCGGCACCGGCACCGCGAGCGCGCAGCCGGCGATCTCGCTCAACGCCACGACGCTGGTCTTCGGGCCGCAGGTCGTCGGCAGCGCGAGCGCGAGCCAGGCCATGACGGTGAGCAACAGCGGCGCGGCGCCGCTGACGCTCGCCGGCACATTGCTCAGCGGCAGTGCGGCGGGCGACTTCTCGCTCGGTGGCAGCTGCACGGCCGGGGCGGTGCTGGCGCCGGGTGCGGCCTGCAGCCTGAGCCTGGGCTTCACGCCGAGCGCACTGGGCGTGCGCAGCGCCTCGCTGACGCTGAATTCCAACGCGAGCAACGGTGCCGCGGTGCTGAGCCTGTCGGGCAGCGGAGTGTCGGCGCCGGCACCGGCGGTGAGCCTGAGCCCCGCAGCGCTGGCCTTCGGCAACCAGGCCGTCGGCGTGGCCTCGACCGCGCGCAGCGTGACGCTGACCAACACCGGCTCGGGAACGCTGACGCTGGCGGGCGTCGGCGCGAGCCCGGGCTTCGCGGTCGGCTCGGGCTGCGGCACGACGCTGGCGGCCGGCGCCTCGTGCACGCTGTCGGTGAGTTTCACGCCCGCGGCGCTCGGCGCGGCGAGCGGGAGCCTGAGCGTGAGTTCGAATGCCGCCGGGTCGCCGCATGCGGTGGCGCTCAGCGGCACCGGCGTCGCCGCGTCGCCGGTGCTCGCCTGGGTGCCGGCGGTCACGGCGCTGGACTTCGGCGACGCCGCCGTCGGCGCGAGCCCGGTCACGCGGCTGCTGACGCTGAACAACCTCGGCCCCGGGCCGGTGACGCTGCAGCAGATCACGCTCGCCGGGGCTCAGGCGGGCGACTTCTCGCTCGGCAGCGGCGGCAGCTGCACGCTCGGCGCCGACCTCGCCGCCGGCGCCTCCTGCGCCGTGGCGCTGGCCTTCCAGCCCGGGGCGGCCGGCGCGCGCGGCGCGACGCTGCAGATCGTCTCGTCGGGCACCAACCCGCCCGACATCGCGCTGTCCGGCAACGGCAGCTCGCTCGCGCAGGCGGCCGTCAGCGTGGTGCCGGCGGCGCTCAGCTTCGACGTCCCCGCGGCCGGCGCCACGACGGCCGGCGCGCAGACGCTCACCGTCCAGAGCGCGGGCAATGCGGTGCTGCGCGTGACCGCGATGCGGGTCGCGAGCGGATCGTTCACGCTCGACACGGCAGCCGCAAACGGCTGTCCGGCGGCACCGTTCGACCTGCTGCCGGGCCAGGCCTGCGCGATGGCCGTCGCCTGGTCGGGCGCGAGCGCGGCCGTCGCCGACGCCGGCGTCGTCGAGATCGACACCAACGCCGCCGCCACGCCGCTGCAGGTGCCGGTGCACGCGCAGTCGGCGGCGTCGACCGCCGTCGTCGCGACCAACGCCGGCGCCGGTGGCTGCTCGCTGGCGACCGGCGACGAGATCGTCGACCCGACGCTCTGGCTGCTCGNNNNCTGGCTGCTCGCGCTGTCCGCCGCGGTGCTGCTCTGGCAACGCCGAAGCCGCCGCTGACCCCTTCCCACCCCACCACCGACCACGACGATGACCAAGAACCGACTCCAACCCTGGCTGCGTAGCGCGGCCTGCTGCCTGAGCCTGCTCGCGCTGCCGGCCTGGGCGCTCGACGCCGGCGCGCCGGTACCCGACGTCCAGCTGCCGGGCCTGAACGGCACCGTCAGCCTCGCCGGCCTGCGCAGCAAGGTCGTCTACCTCGACTTCTGGGCCTCGTGGTGCGGCCCCTGCCGCCAGTCGTTCCCGTTCATGAACGAGCTGACGGCGAAGTACCGCGCGCAGGGCTTCGAGGTCGTCGCCGTCAACCTCGACGCGCGGCGCGAGGACGCCGACAAGTTCCTCGCCGAGGTGCCGGCGAGCTTCACGCTCGCCTTCGACGCGCGTGGCGACAGCGCGCGCCGCTACCAGGTGATGGGCATGCCCTCGTCGTACCTGATCGGGCGCGACGGCAAGCTGATCGCGCTGCACAAGGGCTTCCGCGCCGAGGACCGCCAGGACCTCGAGGCGCGCATCCAGCAGGCGCTGGCGGCGCACTGAACGATGGGCCACCCGATGAGAACTTGCCCCTCGAGACCTCCGATCCGCCGCGCGCTGCTGGCCTGCGTGCTCGGCCTGGCCTTCGGCGGCTGCGCGCTGACGCCACCACAGCCCTGGGAGAAGGGCGACCTCGCCAAGCCCGCGATGACGATGGGCGCCGACCCGCTGGACCAGCGCTTCGTGCAGCACATCTACGGCAGCAAGGAGAACGCGTCGGGCGGCTACGGCGTCGGCGGAGGTGGCTGTGGCTGCAACTGACAGGATCGACAAGGCCGGCGCGATCATCGCCGCCGCGCTCGCGCTGCCCGGCGTCGCGCTGCACGCCGAGACCGCGCCCGAGCAGGGCCAGGTCGCGGTGAAGTATCTCGACTACCAGGACTCGCAGCCCGGCCTGAAGCGCATCCACGTGACCGCGCCTTCGGTCTACGTGCTCGCGCCGCTGTCGTCGAAGTGGGCGCTCGAGGGCTCGGCGGTCGCCGACAGCGTCTCGGGCGCGACGCCGCGCTACCACACCGCGATCTCGGGCGCGACGCCGCGCATGAGTGACGAGCGCCACGCCGCCGACGTCAAGCTCACGCGCTACCACGAGCGCTCGGCCTGGGGCGTCGGGCTCAGCCACTCGAAGGAGCACGACTACGAGAGCAACGCCGGCTCGCTCGACCTGCGCTGGTCGAGCGAGGACAACAACCGCAGCTGGAACCTCGGCGTCGGCGTCTCGAGCGACCGCATCGGCTCGACCAACGACGCGACGCTGCACGAGCACAAGCACACCACCGAGCTGACCGTCGGCGTGACGCAGGCGCTGTCGCCGGCCGACCTGGCCCAGCTCGACCTGACCTACAACCGCGGCCGCGGCTTCTTCAGCGATCCGTACAAGGAGCCCGACATCCGGCCGCGCGAGCGCAACCAGGCGATCGCGCTGCTGCGCTGGAACCACTTCTTCACCGGCCCGGGCGCGGCGCTGCGCACGAGCTACCGCTACTACCGCGACAGCTTCGGCATCCGCGCCCACACGCTGGGCGCGCAGTGGGTGCAGCCGGTCGGCGCACGCTGGAGCGTGACGCCGTCGATGCGGCTGTACTCGCAGAGCGCGGCGAGCTTCTACTACGACCCGGTCTACGACCCGGACGTCGGCGCGCCGTACCCGCCGGGCTACTTCACGAACCCGCCGACCTACATCTCGCCCGACCAGCGCCTCTCGGCCTTCGGCGCGGTGACGCTGGGGCTCAAGCTCGGGCTGCAGATCACGCCGGACTGGTCGGCCGATCTGAAGGCCGAGCGCTACGAGCAGCGCTCGTCGTGGCGCATCGGCGGCAGCGGCTCGCCCGGGCTGGACCCGTTCAGCGCGACCTTCCTGCAGGTCGGCATCGCGAAACGCTTCTGAAATGATCCACCCCCGCAGCGGCTTCGCCGCTCCCCCTCGAGGGGGCGACGCCGGCGGCCGGGCGGAGCCCGTCCGCGGCGTCCGCTTGATGCGCCCAGCCCAGCGCCCTTGGCCGTCTCGGCGCGGGTGTGATGCCAATCTTCCCGGTGTCTGACGTGTCCTTGGGGGCGTCGGTCGGCTTCGGCTTCCAGGCGATGTCGAGTCGCTGCGAGATCCGGCTCGAAGGCGACGACGAGGCCGTGCTCGCCCGCGCGGCGCAGGACGCGATCGCCGAGGTCCGGCGCATCGAGCAGAAGTACTCGCGCTACCGCGCCGACAGCATCGTCTCGCAGATCAACGCCGCTGCCGGTACGGACGAGCCGGTCGTGGTCGACGATGAAACCGCCTCGCTGCTCGCATTCGCCGAGCGGCTTCACGGCTGGAGCGACGGTCTGTTCGACGTGACCTCGGGCGTGCTGCGCCGCGCCTGGGACTTCCGCCGCGCGCAGCTGCCGCCGCCCGGGGCGCTGGAGGCCTTGCTGCCGCTGATCGGCTGGCAGCAGGTCGAATGGGACGGGCGGCGCATCCGGCTGCCGCGCGCCGGCATGGAGATCGACTTCGGCGGCTTCGGCAAGGAATACGCCGCCGACCGTGCCGCCGCGCTGCTCGCCGGCGCCGGGCAGCGGCACGGCTTCGTCAACCTCGGCGGCGACATCCGGGTGCTCGGCGCGCGCGCCGACGGCCGCGGCTGGCGCTTCGGCATCCAGCATCCGCGCCGTGCCGACGGCACGATCGCGAGCGTCGAGATGGCGGGCGGCGCGCTCGCGACGAGCGGCGACTACGAGCGCCATTTCGAGCTCGACGGGCGCCGCTACTGCCACGTCCTCGATCCGCGCAGCGGCTGGCCGGTGAGCGCCTGGGCTTCGGTCAGCGTCGTGGCGCCGGCCTGCGTCGCGGCCGGGGCGCTGACGACGATCGCGATGCTCAAGGGCGCCGCTGCGCCCGACTTCCTGGCCACCGAGGGGGCGAGCTGGCTCGCCGTCGACACCTCGTTGCGCCGCTTCCAGGGCGGGCCGACCGATGGCTGCCGTTTCGACGACGAGGAATCCTCATGACTCTGTGCCGATCTCTGCCGACCTGGCGCTGGCTGCGCGTCGCGATGCTGGCCGGGCTGCTCGGCGCGGCCGGTGTGCGCGCCGCCGCAGCCGCCGAGACCGATTACCTGGACCCGGCGCAGGCCTTCCGCGGCCAGGCGCGCGTGCTCGACGGCCAGGCGATCGAGCTCGACATCGGGATCGCGCCCGGCTACCACCTCTACCGCGACCGGATCACGGTCGAGCCGGCGGACGGCCCGGTGCGGCTCGGTGCGGTCGATCTGCCCGCCGGCAGCGCCGAGCCCGACCCGAACTTCGGCCGCACGATGCAGGTGCTGCGCGGCACGCTGCGCGTGCCGGTGCCGGCGGTCGCCAGTGCCGACTTCGCCGTGCGCGTGGGCTACCAGGGCTGCGCCGACCGCGGCCTGTGCTATGCGCCGCAGACCGCACTCGTGCGCGCGACGGTGCAGGACGGCCGGATCCGCCAGGTGCGCTGGCAGGGCGGCGACGACGCGCCCGGCGCCGACGCGGTGGCGGCCGCGCCGGTGGCTGCGCGCGCTGTACCTGCTCTGCCCGTTGCGCCGGCGGTGACCGCGCCGGCCGAGGCGTCTTCGAGCGTCGACGCCGCGCTCCACTCGGGCCGGCTGCCGACCATCGCCGCGGTGTTCCTGCTCGCCGGGCTGCTGCTCTCGTTCACGCCCTGCGTGCTGCCGATGGTGCCGATCCTGTCGTCGATCATCGTCGGCCAGGGCGCGCCGGTGACGCGCGCTCGCGGCTTCGCGCTCGCGCTCGCCTATTCACTGGGCATGGCGCTGGTCTACACCGCGTTCGGCGTCGTCGCCGGGCTGCTCGGCGAAGGGCTCGCGGCCGCGCTGCAGAACCCCTGGGTGCTGGGCGGCTTCGCGCTGCTGCTCGCGACGCTGTCGCTGTCGATGTTCGGCGTCTTCGAGCTGCAGATGCCGAGCTTCGTGCAGAGCCGGCTGACCGAGACCTCGGGCCGGCTCGCCGGCGGCCGCTTCGCCGCGGTCTTCGTGATGGGCGGGATCTCGGCGCTCATCGTCGGCCCCTGCGTCGCGGCGCCGCTGGCGGGCGCGCTGGTCTTCATCAGCCGCACGCGCGACCTGCTCGTCGGCGGGCTGGCGCTGTTCAGCCTGGCGATGGGCATGAGCGTGCCGCTGCTGCTCGTGGGGCTGTCCGCGGGCTCGCTGCTGCCGCGTGCCGGGCGCTGGATGGAGGGCGTGAAGGTGTTCTTCGGCGTGATGCTGCTCGCGGTCGCGCTGTGGATCGTCGCACCGGTGCTGCCGCGCGCGCTGACGATGGTGCTGATCGGCGCCGGGCTGCTCGTCGGCGCGGCCGAGGCCTGGGCCGCGCGGCCGCGCTGGCTGCGCTCGGCTGCGCCATTGCTCGCCGTGCTCGGCATCGCGCAGGTGGCGGGGGCGCTCAGCGGCGGCGACGACCCGCTGCAACCCCTGCGCCAGCTGGCGGCGCGCGGCGGCGAGGTCCGGCTCGCCGAGGCGTCGGCGCTGCCGCTGCGCCGCGTCGCGAGCGTCGACGAACTGGACCGCGCGCTGCAAGGCGCGGGCCGGCCGGTGATGCTGGACTTCTATGCCGACTGGTGCGTCTCGTGCAAGGAGATGGATGCGCGCACCTTCAGCGATCCGGCGGTGCGCGAGCGCCTCGCGCATGCGCTGCTGCTGCAGGCCGACGTCACCGCGAACTCGGCCGCCGACCGCGCGCTGCTCAAGCGCTTTGGCCTGTTCGGCCCACCCGGGGTCCTGTTCTTCGACGCGGCGGGCCGCGAACGCGAGCCCGCGCGCACGATCGGCTTCGTGC
>MEGM01000246.1 GCA_001725505.1 Rubrivivax sp. SCN 70-15
CATCGGCCGCGACACGCGGCTGCTCGTGCTCGGCAGCTTCCCGGGCGCGGCCTCGCTCGCCGCCGGCGAGTACTACGCGCACCCGCGCAACCAGTTCTGGCCCATCGTTTCGGCATTGCTCGCCACCGAGCTGCGTGCGCTGCCGTACCGGCAGAGGCTCGCGGCGCTGAAGGCCGGCGGCATCGGCCTGTGGGATGTCTACGCGAGCTGCCGGCGCGAGGGCAGTCTGGACCAGGCGATCGAGGACGCCGAGGCCAACGACCTCGCCGGACTGCGCCGCCGCGCGCCGGGGCTGCGCATCGTCGCGCACAACGGCGGCGAGTCGGCGCGCGCGATGCGTGAGCTGCAGTCGCTCGGTTACGCCGTGCGACGCCTGCCGTCGACGAGTCCGGCGAACGCGAGCTGGACCTTCGAGCGCAAGCTCGCTGCGTGGCGCGAGGCCTTTGATGCCGCGGGGCTGCCGTGACCGGGCTGCCCGAAGCCACCGTCAGCGAAGGCGACGGCGTGCGCTACCTGCACCTGGGCTCGATCTGGGTCCAGGGCGCGATGCGCATCCGCAAGCCGCAGCAGGTCGAGCTGGAGTACGTGCAGCGCATGCTCGCCAGCCTGCTCTGGCTGCCGACGCCCGAGATCGGCCGCGGCCGCGCGGTCCAGCTCGGCCTGGGCGCCGGCGCGATCACGCGCTTCACGCACAAGGCGCTGCGCATGCCGACGACGGTGGTCGAGCTGAACCCGGCGGTGGTCGACGTCAACCGGGCCTGGTTCCACCTGCCGGCCGAGGTCGAGGTCGTGATCGCCGATGCCGGGGGCTGGCTGCGCGGGGCCGCCGAGCCGCAGAGCGCGCAGCTGCTGCACGTCGACCTGTACGACCACGAGGCCGCGGCCCCGGTGCTCGACGACGAGGCCTTCTACGCCGATTGCCGCTCGCTGCTCGCCGAGGGCGGCGTGATGAGCGTGAACCTGTTCGGCCGCGACGCCAGCTTCGAGCGCAGCGCGGCGCGCATTGCCGCTGCGTTCGGCGCCGGCCGCGTCTGGAGCCTGCGCCCCACACGCGAGGGCAACACCGTCGTCGTCGCGAGCCGGGACGCGGCGCTGCCCGAGCGCGACGAACTGCTGGCGCGTGCCGCCGCGATCGAGACCCGCTTCGGCGCCTACGGGCTGCCGGCGCGCAAATGGCCGCGCATGCTGAGACCCTGGAGCGGCGCGTGACGCCTGGCAGGCCGGCTTCCGATCGTCCGAGCAGGGCCGGCCGGGGGGTGCATCTCCGCCGCGCCGGGGCAGGTCCAGCCCGCACAATCCGGCCATGACCAAGGCTCCGCCTTCCGTGCGCCCGCTCGGCCGGCTCGACTGGCGCTGGCTGCTCGACGGGCTGCGCGAGGACGGCTGGATCAGCGCCGAGGACGCCGAACGCGTGAAGAGCCGCTTCGGCGCCGGTGCGTCCAGCCTGCACGCGCTGGTGCGCCTGGGCGGCGCCGGCCTCGCCAGGAAGGGCAGCGGCAAGGCGCTCGACACCGAGGCGCTGACCGAATGGCTGGCCGGGCGCGCCAGGCTGCCCTACCTGCGCATCGACCCGTTGCGCGCCGATGTCGGCCGCGTCGCCGACGTGATGAGCGTCGCCTACGCGGAGAGCCGGCGCGCGCTGCCGGTGACGGTGGGCGTGGCCGAAGTCACGATCGCCACCGCCGAGCCCTTCGACACCGCCTGGGTCGCCGAGATCGAGGCCCACACGCGGCGCAGCGTGCGGCTGGTGGTCGCGAACCCGGACGACGTGCGCCGCTACACGACCGAGTTCTACGCGCTCGCGAAGAGCGTGCGCGCGGCGCAGAAGAGCGGCGAGGTCTCGCCCAGCGCCAGCTTCGAGCAGCTCGTCGAGCTGGGCAAGACGAACAAGCAGCTCGACGCGAACGACCAGGGCGTGGTCCAGGTCGTCGACTGGCTCTGGCAGTACGCGTTCGACCAGCGCGCGAGCGACATCCACCTCGAGCCGCGGCGCGAGATGGGCGCGATCCGCTTCCGCATCGACGGCGTGCTGCACACCGTCTACCAGGTGCCGCTGTCGGTGATGAACGCGATGACGGCGCGCATCAAGCTGCTCGGCCGGATGGACGTGGTCGAGCGCCGGCGGCCGCTGGACGGGCGCATCAAGACCGTGCGCCCGGACGTCGACGGCAAGCCCGGCGGCGAGGTCGAGATGCGGCTGTCGACGCTGCCCACCGCCTTCGGCGAGAAGATGGTGATGCGCATCTTCGACCCCGAGACGGTGGTCAAGAACGTCGAGGCGCTGGGCTTCGGCGCGCACGAGGCCAAGGCCTGGTCCGAGCTGATCGCGCGTCCGCACGGGATCATCCTCGTCACCGGTCCGACCGGCAGCGGCAAGACGACGACGCTGTACTCGACGCTGAAGTCGCTTGCCTGCGACGAGCTCAACATCTGCACGATCGAGGACCCGATCGAGATGATCGAGCCGGCCTTCAACCAGACCCAGGTCCACACCGCGATCGATATGGGCTTTGCCGAGGGGCTGCGCGCGCTGATGCGGCAGGACCCGGACATCATCATGGTCGGCGAGATCCGCGACCTCGCGACCGCCGAGATGGCGATCCAGGCCGCGCTCACCGGCCATCTCGTCTTCAGCACGCTGCACACCAACGATTCGGTGAGCGCGATCACGCGCCTGGCCGACCTGGGCGTGCCGCCCTACCTGATCAGCGCGACCGTGATCGGCGTGCTCGCGCAGCGCCTGGCGCGCACGCTGTGCACCGGCTGCAAGGTGCGCGACGAGGGTGCCACCCGCGAGGCGATCGACGAGCTCGCGCGGCCGTGGCGGCTGTCTGGCGGCGTGCGGCCGTACAGGCCGGTGGGCTGCCTCGAGTGCCGCCACACCGGCTACCGCGGCCGCGCCGGCCTGTACGAGCTGCTCGTGATGACCGAGGCCGCGCGCGCCGCGGTGCACCCGGCGGTCGACATCGTCGCGCTGCGCCGCCAGGCGATGAAGGACGGCATGCGCGCGCTGCGCCTGGCCGGCGCGATGAAGGTCGCCGAAGGCGTGACGACGATCGAGGAAGTGCTGCGCAGCACGCCCGGGCCGCACGGCTGAGCCGCGGGCGAGCCTTTGCTTGCAAAGCGCTGCTGCGGCGCGCGAGGGCGCTGCCTAGAATCGGCCGCTCGCTGCGAGGACGGTTGGCCTGGCCGCCTTCCTCGACCCCCGCGGGGGGCGGGCCGGGTGCAGCCCGGCCCAGCGGGCGCTCAGGAGGAGACCGCCGTTGAAGATCAAGAGCCAGAAGGACTTCTGGTCGGGGCTGCTGTTCATCGCCGCGGGCATCGCTTTCGCGTGGGGCGCCACGCACTACCGTTTCGGCAGCTCGGCCCAGCCCGGGCCGGCCTACTTCCCGTTCGGCCTGGGTCTGCTGCTCGCGCTGCTCGGCGCCGTCGTGCTGTTCAAGGCCCTGACGCTCGAGGTCGAGGGCGGCGACCGGCTCGGCCGCTGGGCCTGGCGGCCGTGGCTCGTGATCGTCGCTGCCGCGGCGGGCTTCGGCTGGCTGCTGCCTCGGTTCGGGCTGTTCGTCACGATGCCGCTGCTGGTGGCCGCGTCGGCGCTCGCCGGTGACGAGTTCCGCTGGAGGGGCGTGCTCGTCAGCGCCGCGGTGCTGACGCTGGGCTGCTGGGCGATCTTCGGCCTGGGCCTCAAGCTCGCGCTGCCGCTGTGGCCCGTCTGGCCGTGGCCTTGAGGCCCGCATGGAGCTGATCCACCACCTGGCCCTGGGCTTCGAGGTCGCGCTCAGCGCACAGAACCTCGCCTACGCCTTCGTCGGCGTGCTGCTCGGCACGCTGATCGGCGTGCTGCCCGGGCTCGGGCCGGTGGCCACCATCGCGATGCTGCTGCCCGGCATCTACACGCTGGACGCGACGCCGGCACTGATCATGCTGGCCGGCATCTACTACGGCGCCCAGTATGGCGGCTCGACGACGGCGATCCTGATCAACGTGCCCGGCGAGTCGAGCTCGGTCGTGACCGCGATCGACGGCTACCAGATGGCGCGCCAGGGCCGGGCCGGCGCCGCGCTGGCCGCGGCCGGGATCGGCTCGTTCGTCGCCGGCTGCGTCGGCACGGTGGTCATCGCGGCGTTCGCGGCGCCGCTGACCGCGCTCGCCTTCCAGTTCGGGCCGGCGGAGTACTTCTCGCTCATGGTGCTGGGGCTGATCGGCGCGGTCGTGCTGGCCTCGGGCTCGCTCGTCAAGGCGGTCGCGATGATCGTCCTCGGGCTGCTGCTCGGTCAGGTGAACACCGACGTGATCTCGGGCGTGCAGCGCTACGGCTTCGGGCTGCCCGAACTCAGCGACGGGATCGGCTTCGTCGCGATCGCGATGGGCGTGTTCGGCTTCGGCGAGATCATCGCCACCCTCGGCCGGCCGGCCGAGCACCGCGAGGTGTTCACGAAGTCGGTGACCGGCCTGTGGCCGACGAGGGACGACTTCCGCCGCGCCTGGCCGGCGGTGCTGCGCGGTACCGGCCTGGGCGCGATCCTCGGCGTGCTGCCCGGCGGCGGCGCGCTGCTGTCGTCGTTCGCGTCGTACTCGGTCGAGAAGAAGATGCGCCTGGCGCCGGGCGAGCGGCCTTTCGGCCAGGGCAACATCCGCGGTGTCGCCGGCCCCGAAAGCGCCAACAACGCCGGCGCCCAGACCTCGTTCATCCCGATGCTGACGCTGGGCATCCCGCCGAACGCGGTCATGGCGCTGATTATCGGTGCGATGACGATCAAGGGCATCCAGCCCGGCCCGCAGGTGATGGCGAACGACCCCGAGCTGTTCTGGGGCCTGATCGCGTCGATGTGGGTCGGCAACGACCTGCCGCTGATCGGCATCTGGATCCGGCTGCTGACGGTGCCCTACCGCTTCCTGTTCCCAGCCATCGTCGCCTTCTGCTGCATCGGCCTGTACACGCTGAACAACAGCGTGTTCGACGTCTACATGGGCGCGCTGTTCGCCTTCGTCGGCTACCTGTTCCACAAGCTCGGCTGCGAGCCGGCGCCGCTGCTGCTGGGCTTCATCCTCGGCCCGATGATGGAGGAGAACCTGCGCCGTGCGCTTCTGATCTCGCGCGGCGACTGGGGCACCTTCGTCAGCCGGCCGCTGTCCGCCGGGCTGCTCGCCGCCGCGGCGCTGCTCGTCGTCGTCGTGATGCTGCCGTCGATCCGCAGCAAGCGCCAGGTCGCGTTCCAGGAGGAGTGACGAAGGCGGGCCGGCGCACCGGGTCCTTCGTCGACGAACGCGGGATCGGGCATCGACGAAGGCCGGCGCACAGCGCCGCGCCGGTGCGGCGCGACAATGGCGGCCGATGAGCATCGCCGCCACCGCCGCGCCGTCACCGCCCGCCTGGCGCGGTCTGGCGCTCGCCGGCGCCGGCTCGATCGCGTTCTCGGGCAAGGCGATCATCGTCAAGCTCGCCTACCGGCACGGCGTCGATGCGGTGACGCTGATCATGTACCGGATGGTCTTCGCGCTGCCGCTGTTCCTGCTGCTGGCCTGGTGGGCGGGGCGGGGCCAGCCGGCGCTGACGCGGCGCGACTGGGTCGTCGTCAGCGGGCTCGGATTCTCGGGCTACTACCTCGCGAGCTTCCTCGACTTTGCCGGGCTGGAGTACACAACGGCGAGCCTCGAGCGGCTGATCCTCTACCTGAACCCGACGCTGGTGCTCGGCCTGGGCGTGCTGCTGTTCGGGCAGCGCGTCTCGGCGCAGCGGCTCGCCGCGCTCGCGGTCAGCTATGCCGGGGTGCTGCTCGTTTTCGGCCACGAGCTCGGCTTCGCCGGCGCGCGCACGGCGCTCGGCGCGGCGCTGGTCTTCGCGAGCGCGGTGAGCTACGCGATCTACCTCGTCTGCAGCGGCCAGGAGGTCAAGCGCCTGGGCGCGCTGCGCCTGACCGGCCTGGCCAGCAGCGTCGCCTGCGTGCTGTGCATCGCGCAGTTCCTGCTGCTGCGCCCGCTGTCGGCGGCACTGGTCGCGCCGGCGGTCGTCTGGCTGTCGCTGCTGAACGCGACGCTGTGCACGGTGGCGCCGGTCGTGATGGTGATGATGGCGATCGAGCGCATCGGCGCGACGATGACCGCGCAGACCGGCATGATCGGCCCGCTGTCGACGATCATCATGGGCGTGCTGATCCTGGGCGAGCCTTTCAACGCCTGGCTCGTGGCCGGCACCGTGCTCGTGCTGTCGGGCGTCTGGCTGCTCGCGCGCGCACGCTGAATCACAACCCTGGAGCGAGACGATGGATCTTGGAATCGAAGGCCGCTGGGCACTGGTCTGCGCGGCGAGCAAGGGCCTGGGCAAGGGCTGCGCGCAGGCGCTCGTCGCCGAGGGCGTCAACGTCGTCGTCACCGCGCGCGGCGACGAGGCGCTGCAGGCGACGGCGGCCGAGCTGCGCGCGCTGAACCCGGCGGTGCAGGTCAGGGCGGTGGCCGGCGACATCACGACCGAGGCCGGCCGCGCCGCGGCGCTCTCCGCCTGCCCGCAGCTCGACATCCTCGTCAACAACGCCGGCGGGCCGCCGCCGGGCGACTTCCGCGACTGGGACCGCGACGCCTGGATCAAGGCGATCGACGCGAACATGCTGACGCCGATCGAGCTGATCAAGGCCAGCGTCGACGCGATGGCCGCGCGCGGCTTCGGCCGTGTCGTCAACATCACCTCGGGCGCGGTGAAGGCGCCGATCGACATCCTCGGCCTGAGCAACGGCGCGCGCTCGGGGCTGACCGGCTTCGTCGCCGGGCTGGCGCGGCAGACCCGGCTCGCGAGCCGCAACGTGACGATCAACAACCTGTTGCCCGGCCCGTTCGACACCGACCGGCTGCGCGCGACGATGGTCGGCGCGGCGGCCAAGAGCGGCCAGCCGCTCGACGCGGTGATGGACGCGCGGCGCAAGCTGAACCCGACCCAGCGCTTCGGAACGGCGCAGGAGTTCGGCGCCTTCTGCGCCTTCCTCTGCAGCGCGCAGGCCGGCTACCTGACCGGCCAGAACATCCTGCTCGACGGCGGCGCCTACCCCGGCACCTTCTGACCCCGGCGCCAGGTCGACGCGGCGATGCCGGCGACGATGAGCGCGAACGCGGCACCGTGGTACAGGTGCGGCGGCTCGCCGAGCAGTGCGGCCGAGAGCAGCGCGGCGAACAGCGGCGTCAGGTTCGAGAAGAAGCCGGCCAGCGCCGTCAGCG
>MEGM01000247.1:0-4829 GCA_001725505.1 Rubrivivax sp. SCN 70-15
GCCCTGGCAGCCCGCGGCCGTGCCGGTGGCCGCGCCGACGGTCGAGGTGGCGCTGCCGGTGCTGCCGCGACTGGCAGCGGCGGCTCCGGTTCCGCCGCGCGAATCCGCGCTCGACCCGGCCGCCGCGCGCCTCGGCCAGGCGGTGCACCGCGCGCTCGAATGGGTCGGCCAGCCCGGGCGCAGCGTCGAGCCGCAGCGCGCCGCCCAGGCGGCTGCCGAGGCCTTCGGCGTCGACGCCGCGGCGGTGCAGGCGGTCGTCGCCGCGATCGTCGGCAGCGCCGACTGCGCGCGCTTCTTCACCGGGCCGGCCCTGCGCTGGGCCGGCAACGAGCTGCCGATGGCCGACGCGGACGGCGCCAGCCTGCGCATCGACCGCCTCGTGCTGCTCACCGACGATGGCGCCGACGCCGCGCCGACCTGGTGGGTGCTCGACTACAAGCTGCGTGCGGCGCCGACCGAGCTGCCCGCCTACCGCGAGCAGATGGCGCGCTACCGGCAGGCCGTCCGGGCGGCGCAGCCGGGAGCCTTGGTGCGCTGCGGCTTCATCACCGGCGGCGGCGCCCTGGTCGAAATCTGAGGCCGCTTTCGGGCCCTGATCGCGGCACCGGCGCGCCGGCGCCCGCGGTCCAATCCGGTCGTATGCCCGCCTCCGTCAGTCCTGACAAAAATTCGGACAGCACCGCGCCCGCCCGTGCGCAGGCGGCGGTGCGCCATTTCGGCCGCTGGCAGCTGATGCGCCTGCTCGGCAAGAGCGAGCGCACGATGGCCTGGGCGGTGTCCGACCCCGCCAGCGGCCAGGACCTGATGCTCGTGCTGCCGCGCGCGCAGCCGATCGGCAGCGCGGCGCTCGAGCGCTGGACGCAGTCGGTGCAGCGCGGCGCACGCCTGAGACACCCGAACCTGGCCGTCGTCGTCGACGTCGGCGTCCAGGACGGCTGGCCCTATGCCGCCTACGAGCTGGGCGATTCGGCCCCGCTCACCGATCGCCTCGGCCTGCAGGGGCTGCCGGCCCCCGAGCTGGCGGCGCTGGCGGTCCAGGCCTTGCAGGGACTGGCCTTCGCGCACGAAGGCGGCGTCGCCCACCACGACCTGCAGCCCTGGATGCTGCTCGTCGGCGACCATGGTGCCTTGCGCATCGCCGGTCTCGAGGTCGCCGGCGACGAGGCTCTGCACGAGACGCGCACCGCGTCCGGCGTCGAGCCTGCCGCGCTGCGCGCGCAGCGCGACGCCGCGCAGCGCGACGTGCTCGCCTTCGGCGTGCTGCTGCACCTGGGGCTGACCGGCCAGCCGGCGCTCGACGAGGCCGATGTCGGCCGCGTCATCGCGCGGCTGCCGCCGGCCGGGCGCGACATCCTGCGCCTGGCCTGGACCACCGCGCACCCGGTGCCCGAGGCGCTGCGCGCGATCGTCAACCGCAGCACCGACCGCCAGGAACGCCAGCGCTACAAGAATGCGCGCACGCTGCTACGCGCGCTCGAGGGCTGGCTCCAGGCCGAGGCCGACGGCGGCGGCGGCCCGATCGTGCTGCTGCTCGACCGGCTGCGTGCGGTCGGTGCGCTGCCCTTGTCGCCCGGCGCCGGCGAGCGCGCCGCGAAGCTCGCGCTGATGGAGCGCGAGCGCACCAACGAGCTGGCCGAGGTCGTGCTGCAGGACCTGGCGCTGGCCTTCGAGCTGCTGCGCGCCGTCAACACCGCCCAGGTGCGCGGAGCGCAGGTCGCCGGCAGCGGCCCGGTGCTGACCGTGCGGCGCGCGATCGCGATGCTCGGTCTGGACGGCGTGCGCCGCGCGGCGCTGTCGCTGCGGCCCTGGCCCGGGCCGATGGACGCTGCCGGCGCGGCCGAGCTCACGCGGCTGCTCGCGCGCGTCAAGCGCGCTGCGCGCGTCGCGGTGGCGCTGCGCCCGCCGGGCTACGACGCCGAGGTCGTCACGCTGATCACGATGTTGCAGAACCTGGGCCGGCTGCTCGTGCAGTACCACTTCGCCGACGAGGCGCAGCAGATCCGGCGCCTGATGCAGCCCGCGCCGGCACTGCGACCCGGCGAGCCCGACGATCCCGGCATGAGCGAGGAGGGTGCGTCGTTCGCCGTGCTCGGCGCCGATGTCGAGGCGCTCGGCGCCGCGGTCGCGCGCCACTGGGGGCTGGACGACAGCGTGCTGCACATGATCCGCCGTCTGCCGGTGACGACGCCGGCGCGCGTCGCCGACGGCGACGACGACCTGCTGCGCGCGCTCGGCAGCTGTGCGAACGAGGTCGTCGATGCATCGGCGCTGCCGGTGGCGCAGCAGGCCGGCGCGCTGCAGCGCGTCGTGCAGCGCTACGCGCGCACGCTCGGCGTCACGCTGAAGGATCTTCAGGAAGCGCTGCTCGACCGGCCCGCGCCGGCGCGCGCCGAGCCGGCTGCGACCGCCGACCTGAAGGCCGAGGTGAGGGCCGAGCGATGAGCCCGGTCGCGACGCCGCGCCGGCTCGGGCGCTTCGAGCTGCGCCGCGTGCTCGGCCGCGGCGCGCAGGCCACGGTCTGGCTCGCGCACGACCCGCGCCTCGAGCGCGAGGTCGCACTCAAGCTGCTCAACGCCGACGCCGGCGCGAGCGCGGTCAACGAGTGGCTGCACGAGGCGCGTTCGGTGAGCCGGCTGAACCATCCGAACGTCGTGCCGGTGTTCGAGGCCGACCAGCAGTCCGGCCAGGCCTACCTGGTGTTCGAGTACGTCGAAGGCAGCACGCTCGCGGCGACCCTGCGCCAGCGCGGTGCGCTGCCGGCGCGCGAGGCGGTGACGCTGATGCTCGGCGTCCTGGACGCGCTCGCCGCGGCGCACGCGCAGGGCATCGTGCACCGCGACCTGAAGCCGTCGAACATCCTTCTCGGCAGCGACGGCCGCGCCCGCGTGATGGACTTCGGCATCGCCGCGCGCGTCGCCGGCGAGGACGCCGGCCGGTCGCGCGGCCCGATCGTCGGCACGCCGGGCTACATCTCGCCCGAGGCGGCGCGCGGCGAGTCGCCGGTGCCGGCAATGGACGTCTTCTCGGCCGGCGCCATGCTCGGCGAGATGCTCGCCGGTGCGCCGCTGCTGCGTGAAAGCAACTCGTGGCGCGCGCTGCAGCGCGTGCAGCACGAGGACCTGCTGCTGCCCGCGTCGGCCGACGTCGACGACGCGCTGCGCGGCATCGTCCAGCGCGCGCTGTCGCGCGACGCGCGTGCGCGCCACGACGGTGCGCAATCGCTGCACGCGGCGCTCTCGGCCTGGCTCAACCCGGCGCCGGTGGCCGAGGCGCCTTCCGCCGGCCACGGCACGCTGGACTTCCTGCTGCGCCGGATGCGCCACAAGGGCGACTTCCCGGCACTGTCCGAGTCGGTGACGCGGATCCAGCGCGTCGCGACCTCCGAGACCGAGAGCCTGTCCAGCCTGTCGGCCGAGATCCTGAAGGACGTCGCGCTGACGAACAAGCTGCTGCGCATGGTCAACACCGCGCACTTCAGCAGCGCCGGTGGCGCGGTGAGCACGATCTCGCGCGCGGTCGCGCTGGTCGGCTTCGCCGGCATCCGCAACATGGCGCTGTCGCTGGTGCTGCTCGAGCACATGCAGGACAAGACCCATGCGTCGCAGCTGAAGGACGAGTTCCTGCGCGCGCTGATGGCCGGCACGCTCGCCGGCGAGCTGGCGCCGAACGCGCGCGACGGCGAGGAGGCCTTCCTCGGCTCGATGTTCCAGAACCTCGGCCGGCTCCTCACCGAGTACTACTTTCCCGAGGAGGCGCGCCAGATCCGCCAGCAGCTCGGCGCCGGCGAGGCCGGCGCCGCCGCGCGCGAGGCCGCTTCGTCGCGCGTGCTCGGCATCGGCTTCGAGGAGCTCGGCCTGGGCGTCGCGAAGTCCTGGGGTCTGCCCGAAAGCCTGCAGCGCTGCATGCGCGCGCCGGCCGGCGATGCCCCGGCACGCGCCGTCGAGCAAGGCCTCGAGCGCCAGCGCTGGGCCGGCCGGCTCGCCAACGAGCTGTCCGACGCGATGCTGAACGAGGAAGGCGCGGCGCTGACGCGGCGCGTGGCCGAGATCGCCGAGCGCTACGCGCCGGCGATGGGCATCTCCGCGCGCGAGATCGTCGCCGCGGCTGGCAGCGCGCGCCAGAAGCTTGCCCAGCTCGCCCCGGCGATGGGCCTGCAGACGGCTGCCGGCAGCCCCGCGCGCCGTCTGCTCACCGCCGAGGCCACGCCGCCGGTGCAGGACTCGCTGGCGCCGCACCAGCTCCAGCCGACGCTGCCCGCCGACGCCGCGACGCTGCCGATGCCCGCGGCCGATGCGGGGCCGAAGGTGGCGATGGCCGAGCTGCTCGCCGCCGGCATCCAGGACATCACGAACTCGATGGTTGCGGACAACTTCCGCCTCAACGAGGTGCTGCGCATGGTGCTCGAGACCATGTACCGCGCGCTCGAGTTCCGGCGCGTGATCTTCTGCCTGCGCGACCCGAAGACCGAGACGCTGACCGGGCGCTTCGGCCTGGGCGACGGCGCCGACACCGTGAGCCGCGCGTTCAAGGTGCCGCTGCGCGTGAGCAGCGGTGCCGACCTGTTCGCCGCCGTCTGCGCCAAGGGCATGGACACGCTGATCAAGGACGCCGCCGCCGGCAACATCGCCGGCCGGCTGCCGCCCTGGTACCGGCAGAGCGTCAATGCACCCGCGTTCCTGCTGCTGCCGATGGTGGTGAAGGGCGCGCCGTTCGCGCTGATCTACGCCGACAAGGCCCGGGCGGGTGCGATCGACCTGGGCGAGAAGGAACTCTCGCTGCTGCGCACGCTGCGCAACCAGGCGGTGATGGCGTTCCGCCAGCACGAGCGC
>MEGM01000247.1:4926-6731 GCA_001725505.1 Rubrivivax sp. SCN 70-15
CGCCGCTCAGCCGCTCGCCGGCGCGGCCGTGCCGTCGGTGAACAGCGATTTGCGGATGATCGCGTGCACGCCCCAGTTGCCGTCGACGACCTGGGTCACGCCGAAGTCGACCGCGACCGACATCAGCGAGATCGCCTCGTCCTCGCTCAGCCCCTTGGCCGTCATCAGGAAGCGCCGCGTCTTGCGGAAGGCGTCGCGCATCGCCAGGTCGAGCGACGACTTCTCGTAGATCGCGCTGCGTGCCTTGTCACCGAATTCGCGCAGGTAGTCCGGGTGGCTGAAGCCGTGCAGCACCCATTCCTCGGGCGTCTCGACGAGCGGGTAGTTGAGGTCCGCGTAGGGCTCGTCCTTCAGGTCCTCGGCCTTGTGCAGAACGATCTGGAACACGCCCGTCAGCGAGCATTCGATCGCGGTGCCACAGAGCTCCGAGTCGCCCTGCGACGCATGAGGGTCGCCGACCGAGAGCAGTCCGCCGTCGACGCCGACGCGCAGGTAGACGGTGGCGCCCTTGGCGACGCGCCAGTTGTCGATGTTGCCGCCGAAGTAGGCCGGCGGCACCGAATCGACCAAACCGGTCTCGACCGGAGCGACCGCGATCACGCCGAAATGCGGCCGCGTCGGGATCCGCACGTTCTTCAGCACGCCATGGTTCTCGACGATGCTGGCGCGGTCGACCGGCACGCCGGGGTAGTCGATCGTCGGGTGCAGCACGCCGCTCGGGTCGCGCTGCGGCGTCCAGCGGAAGTTGTAGACCGCGTGCGCGCAGCCACCGCCCTGATTGCAGTCGATCTCGTAGATGGTCACGACCTCGCGCGGCTTCGGCTCGGTGAGCAGCTCGTCGTAATGGAAGCCCCACCAGGCCGCAGCATTGCTGCCGAAGGTTCGGCCCTCGTATTTCGCGTTCGCCGACAGGCGCGGCAGCAGGTCGAGGATGCGCACCTCGAGCACGTCGCCCGGCTTCGCGTCGCGCACGTAGACCGGTCCGGTGCAGATGTGCACGCCGAAGCCCTCGCCGCTGCCGCGGCCGAAGATCGACGCGTCCACCGGGCCGGCGCCCCGGCGGTCGACGTTCTTCCGCTCCGCGGTCCAGTGGAACACGCTCTCGGCGCCGGAGTCGCCCTTGATCATCCGGTCGTGGTCGTCGTACGCATGCTGGGTCAGCGTCTCGATCGTGACGATGTCGCCCGAATCCACGGTCAGCACGGGCGGGATGGCGCGGCTGAAGTAGCCCCAGTGGATGGTCTTGTCGTTGGCCGGCAGGTGGTGGTGGCGGCCGGCGCGGCGCTCGGGGGGCGGCACCGGCGCGGACAGCGGCGCCGCCGCTCGGGCCGCGACCGGGCCCGGCGCGTCGCTCCCGTCGGGCCCGCGCGGCGGCGCCGCATCGTCGGCCGGCTCGTGGTAGCCCGTGGGCCAGCCGCGCTGCAGCGTCCGGCGCAGCGTCTGCTGGCTGGCCTCGTTCGCCTGCTGGCGGTGCTGGCGTGGCGAGACCTCGTACTGCTCGCGGAACGCGCGGCTGAAGTGCGCCGAATCGTTGAAGCCCCAGCGATAGCAGATGTCCGAGATCGACAGGTGGCCGTAGAGCCGGTTGCCGAGATCGGCGTGGCAGCGCTCGAGGCGACGCTGGCGCAGGTGGGCCGAGAACGTCTGCCCGCTCGCCTCGAACAGCTTCTGCAGCAGTCGCTCCGAGACGCGTTCGTGGCGGGCGATCTCGGCCAGCGTCAGCGCCGGGTCGCTGAGGCTGGCCTCGATGCGCTGAAGCACGCGGCGCATCGTCGCCGCCTGCGACACGCTCAGCCCGGCCGACC
>MEGM01000248.1 GCA_001725505.1 Rubrivivax sp. SCN 70-15
GTGCGCTGCTGCACGAGCGGGCGCGCCTGTGGCTGCTCGACGAGCCGAGCGCGCATCTGGACGACGACAGCGCGCGTGCGATCGACCGGGTCGTGCGCAGCGCCGCGGCGACGCGCACGGTGCTGCTGGTCGCACACCGCCTCGAGGCCGCGCGCGCCGCGGACTGGGTGCTCGTGCTGCAGGACGGGCGCGTGGTCGAGCAGGGCTCGCCGCAGGACCTGGCGCGTGCCGAGGGCGCCTACACGGCGCTGCTTCGGGCGGAGCGGGCATGACGCCGTCGCGGCCGACGGTGATGCGCCGCCTGCTCGCGCTGCTCGGCCCGTACCGCGGCTGGATGCTGGGCGGCGCCGCACTGGCGCTGCTTGCCGCCGTCGCGGCGATCGGCCTGATGGCGGTCTCGGGCGGGTTCATCGCCGCGATGGCGCTGGCCGGCGCGAGCGGCGCGGCGATCGACTACTACACGCCGGCCGCGGCGATCCGCGCGTTCGCGATCCTGCGCAGCGGCGGGCGGCGCGGCTCGCGGCCCTGCGCAGCGGCGAGCTGTTCGCGCGCCTGCGGGCCGATGTCGATGCGATCGAGCATGCCTACCTCGCGGTGCTGGTGCCGGTCGCGGTGGCACTGTTCAGCCTGGTCGGCGTGCTGATCCTGAGCCTGGTCGTGCTGCCGGGCGCGGCCCTCGTGCTGCTGGTCGGCGCAGCGCTGGCCGGCGTGGCAGTGCCGCTCTGGGCGCAGCGGCGCGCCGCCGTCGATGCCGCGCAGGCGGTGCGCGACGGCGCGCAGCTGCGCGGGCTGATGCTCGACGCCTTGCGCGGCCACACCGAGCTGCTGGTCTGGGGGGGCGTCGGCGTGCAGGCGCAGCGCATCGGCGCGCTCGCGGCACGGCTCGACGCTGGGCGCCGGCGCATCGATCGCCTGCAGGCCCTGGGCAGCGGTGCGGTCGCGCTGCTGGCGCAGTTCAGCCTGCTCGGCGTGCTGGCGTTCGGGTTCGCAGCGCTGCAGGGCGGCGACCTCTCGGCGCCGCGGCTGGTGATGCTCGCGCTGCTGACCCTGGCGGCCTGCGAAGTGATCGCGCCGCTGCCCGAGGCGCGGGCGCAGTCACCGCCGCTGCGCGCGTGTTCGAGCTCGCCGACGCGAGGCCGACGTTCGACGAGCCCGAGGTCCCGGCGCCGCTGCCGCCGGCGCCGGCGATCGAATTCGAGGGCGTGCGCCTGCGCTACGGCGACGACGCGCGCTGGGCGCTCGACGGCGTCGACCTGACGCTGGCCGCGGGGGCGCGCGTGGCGATCGTCGGTGCGTCGGGCGCGGGCAAGAGCAGCCTGCTCGGCGCGCTGCAGAAGTTCTACCCGCTGCAGGCGGGGCAGATCCGCTTCGGTGCGCAGCCGCTGGCCGCGCTCGACGGCGATGCGCTGCGCCGGCACATCGCCGTGATCGCGCAGCAGACCACGCTGTTCGACCTGTCGCTGCGCGACAACCTGCTCCTCGCCGCGCCCGAGGCCTCGGCCGAACGGATCGCGCAGGCCTTGCACCAGGCGCAGCTCGACGCCTTCGTCGCGGCGCTGCCGCAGGGTCTGGACACGATGCTCGGCGAGGCCGGCGCCCGCGTCTCGGGCGGCGAGGCGCGGCGCATCGCGATCGCGCGCGCGCTGCTGCAGGACGCGCCGGTGCTGGTGCTGGACGAGCCCACCGAGGGCCTGGACGCCGGCACCGCGCGCGCCTTGTACAGCGCGCTCGACGTCGCCGCGCGCGGACGCACGCTGCTGCTCGTGACGCACCGCCTGGGCGGCCTGGCGCAGCTCGTGGACGAGGTCGTCGTGATGGCGTCCGGGCGCGTGCGCGAGCGCGTTCCGGTGGCGCAGTGGCTCGAGCGGCACGAGGCTTGGTATCGTCCGCGCCCAGCATGCGAAGCACCGGCGCCACCTCGATGAATCCGGAACTCAGCCCCTGGCGCCTCTCGGTCGCGCCGATGATGGACTGGACCGACCGTCATTGCCGTGTCTTCCACCGTCTCGTCACGCGCCACACGCGGCTCTATACCGAGATGGTCACCACCGGCGCGCTGCTGCACGGCGACGTGGCGCGGCACCTGGACTTCGACCCGGTCGAGCATCCGCTCGCGCTCCAACTCGGGGGCAGCGAGCCGGCCGAGCTGGCGGCGTGTGCGAGGCTGGCCGAGCGCTGGGGCTACGACGAGGTCAACCTGAACTGCGGCTGCCCGAGCGAGCGCGTACAGCGCGGTGCGTTCGGCGCCTGCCTGATGGCCGAGCCCGTGCTCGTCGCCGATTGCGTGAAGGCGATGCGCGACGCGGTCTCGCTGCCGGTGACGGTGAAGCACCGCATCGGCATCGACCGCGGCGAACACTACGATTTCGTGCGCGACTTCGTCGGCACGCTCGCCGAGCGCGGCGGCTGCGAGGTCTTCATCGTGCACGCGCGCAACGCTTGGCTGAAGGGGCTGAGCCCGAAGGAGAACCGCGAGGTACCGCCGCTGCGACACGAGTTCGTCTACCGGCTCAAGCGCGATTTCCCGCAGCTGACGATCGTGCTCAACGGCGGCGTCACGAGCGACGCGCAGATCGAGCAGCATCTGCAGCAGGTCGACGGCGTGATGGTCGGCCGCGAGGCCTACCACCACCCGTGGACGATGGCCGGCTGGGACGCGCGCTTCTTCGGCGACACCGCGGCCGCGCCCGAGCGCGACGCGGTCGAGCGCGCGATGGTCGAGTACCTCGGCCGCATCGCCGCCGCCGGCGTGCCGTGGACCCATGCATCGCGCCACATGCTCGGGCTGTGGAACGGCACGCCCGGTGCGCGCCACTGGCGCCAGGTCTGGTCCGATCACCGGCTCAAGAACGAGGCGCCGGCCACGGTATGGCGTCTCGCGCACGAGCGGGCTGCGCTCGCATAAGCTTCGCTCCATGAACGACGAGATCCACCCGCCGCGCCTGGGCATCATCGGCGGCAGTGGCCTGTACGACCTGCCGGGGCTGAGCGACACGCGCTGGGTCGCGGTCGAGACGCCCTGGGGCGAGCCCTCGGACGAGATCTTCCTCGGCCGCCTCGGCACCGGGCCCGGCGCCGTCGAGCTGGCCTTCCTGCCGCGCCACGGCCGCGGCCATCGCGTCCCGCCGTCCGAGGTGAACTACCGCGCCAACATCGCGGCGCTGAAGAGCCTGGGCGTCACCGACCTGCTGTCGCTGAGTGCCGTCGGCGGGCTGCGCGCCGACCTCCCGCCCGGCCATTTCGTCATCGTCGACCAGTACGTCGACCGCACGGCCGGGCGCGCGAACTCCTTCTTCGGCCGCGGCCTGGTGGCGCATGTCTCGATGGCGCGGCCGGTGTGCCGGCGTCTGGGCGACCACCTCGAGGCGGCGCTGGCCGGCACCAGCGTGCCCTTCGTGCGCGGCGGCACCTATGTCGCGATCGAGGGGCCGCAGTTCTCGACCTATGCCGAGTCGCAGCTCTACCGCTCGTGGAACTGCGACGTGGTCGGCATGACCAACCTGCCCGAAGCTCGGCTCGCGCGCGAGGCCGAGCTCTGCTACGCGTCGGTCGCGATGGTCACCGACTTCGACTGCTGGCACCCGCAGCACGAGGACGTCAGCGTCGACGCGATCATCCAGGTGCTGCTCGCCAACGCGGCGGCGGCACAGGCGCTCGTCGTCGCGCTCGCCCGCGCGGCCGGCTGCGCCTGCCGGCACGCGCTGGACCACGCGATCCTCACCGCGCCGCAGGCGCGCGACCCGGCGCTGGTCGAGCGGCTGCGCGGCATCGCCGCTCGCGTGCTCTGATGCGCGTCGCCGACGTCGCGACGCGCTCCATCGTCTCGCTGCCCTCGCGCGACGCGGTCGAGGTCATCGACCAGCGTTGGCTGCCGCACCGCCTCGTTCGGGCGCGGCTGGACAGCGTCGACGCGGTGGCGCGCGCGATCCGCGAGATGTGGGTGCGCGGTGCGCCGCTGATCGGCGCCTCGGCCGCCTACGGGCTGGCCCTGCAGGCCCGGGTCGACGCATCGGACGACGCGCTGCAACGGGCCGCCGCGACACTGGCCGCGACGCGGCCGACCGCCGTCAACCTGGCCTGGGCGCTGCGGCGCATGCTGAGCCGCCTGCTCGCGTTGCCGCTCGCACAGCGCCAGCGCAGCGCCTGGGACGAGGCCGACGCGATCGCCGAGGAAGACGTCGCGGCCAACGCCGCGATCGGCCGCCATGGGCTGGCGCTGATCGAAGCCGTCGCGCAGCGCCGCAGCGGACCGGTGCGCGTGCTGACGCACTGCAATGCCGGCTGGCTCGCCACCGTCGACTGGGGCACCGCCACCGCGCCGATCTACCGGGCGCATGCGGCCGGGTTGGCGCTGCAGGTGTGGGTCGACGAGACCCGGCCGCGCAACCAGGGCGCGAGCCTGACCGCGTGGGAGCTCGGCCACGAAGGCGTGCCGCACCGCGTGATCGCCGACAACGCCGGCGGCCACCTGATGCAGCGCGGCGATGTCGACCTCGTCATCGTCGGCTGCGACCGCGTGAGCGCGCGCGGCGATGTCTGCAACAAGATCGGCACCTACCTGAAGGCGCTCGCGGCGCAGGACAACGGCGTGCCGTTCTTCGTCGCGATGCCGGTCTCGACGCTGGACCTGGAGGTCGACGACGGCCTGCGCGGCATTCCGATCGAGGAGCGCAGCGAGCGCGAGGTCACGCATGTCAGCGGCCTGGCCGCGAGCGGCGAGACCGTCGAAGTCCGGCTCACGCCCGAGGGCAGCGCGGCGGCGAACCCGGCCTTCGACGTGACGCCGGCGCGGCTGGTCACCGGGCTCATCACCGAGCGCGGCATCGTCGCCGCGAGCGAAGGCGCGCTGCGGGCCTTGAAGGAGGGCGCTTGATGGACGACGACGATCTCGAACTGCGCATCGAGGCGCTGGCCGTGCTGCAACGGCTCGACGCGCAGGGCTTGAACCGCGGCAGTACCGGCAACCTGAGCTTGCGCGCGCATGCCGGCGGCTTCTGGATCACGCCGACGGGAATGCCGGCCGACGAGCTCGGCGTTGCCGACTTCGTGCGCCTGGCCGACGACGGCCGGGTGCTCGAGGGCGACTGGGAACCGTCGAGCGAATGGCCGTTCCATCGCGCGATCTACCGCGTCCGGCCCGATCTCGGCGCAGTCGTCCACATGCACTCGCCGCACGCCACCGCGCTGGCCTGCCTGCGCCGGCCGCTGCCCGCGTTCCACTACATGGTCGCGGTGGCCGGCGGCGACGACGTCCCTTGCACGCCCTACCACCTGTTCGGGACCGAGGCCCTGTCGCAGGCCGTCGGTGTGGCCTTGGCCGCTCGCCAGGCCTGCCTGATGGCGAACCACGGGCTGGTCGCCGGCGGCGCGACGCTGGCGCAGGCGCTGAAGGTGGCGCTCGAGGTCGAAGCGCTGTGCGGGATCTACCTGCAGGCGCTCGCGGTGGGCGAGCCGGCGCTGCTGAGCCCGGCGCAGATGGCCGAGGTCGCCGAGCGCTTCAGGACCTACGGCCGCGCACGGCGGTCGGGCTGACACCAATTTGCGATCCATCGTCGAGAACGGCCAAGTGCCGGCTCCTGGCCCGAAACGGCCGTTCTCGTGTTCGGCCGCGCCGCGCGTGCGAGGTTCAGCGTGAGCCGGTGGCCCGGGGGTGCGTTCTCCGGGCCACGCTCGCGGGGACCCGCCTGGGTGCGCCACGCTGACCTCGTCGACGCCTTCTTCTCGCGCCACCGCGAGCGGCGACCGCGAATGGGCCCTGCGCCCGCACCCCCAAGCCACCGTCTCCTGCCACCAGCGACCTGCCGCAGCCGCGCTCGTCGGCGTGTTCCTGCTCGGCGAGCCTTTCGGCACCGGGCATGCGCTGGCCTTCGCGCTCGCGCTCGCCGGGCTGCTGCTCGCGACCTGG
>MEGM01000249.1 GCA_001725505.1 Rubrivivax sp. SCN 70-15
GCGCTCGGCGACCTGCGCGAGTTCTGCCTCGTCACGCTGCTGCGCCAGGTGCACGGCCTCGCCTGCTGGGCGGTCGACGCGCGCATCCCGCTGCGCGACGTGAGCTTCCCCTTCGCCGCTGTGCAGCCGCAGCACGACGTCGTCGGTGAGCAGCGCGTGGTGACGGCACCAGCGCCTGAGCGCAAGGCCGAGATCGGGCGCGCTGATCGACGCCCGGCACAGCAGGCCGTAGCTGCCCCAGGGCAGGCGGCGCGAAAACCAGCCCAGCGCTTCATCGTCGAGCTCGCGCATCGCGAAGCCGCACAGCGCTTCCATCTGTGCGGCGCTGATGCGCGCGCCCGCCTGTCGACTCAGTTCTGGCGTGATTTGTGCCTGGCGCAAGGCTTCCCCTGGGTCGCGGCCGGCCGTCGCGTAGGCGCGCACGATCGCGTGCACGAAGGCGATGGGTGTGATCGGTGCCTGTGCCGGGCGGGCAGGGGGGGTCGGCCGGGCGGCGCTGCGCATGGCTGTCAGTCTGGACGAGCTTGGCACGATTTGCAACCTTGGTGGCGCCTCTTGCGCAGCCTGCGGCCGTAAGCTGCGGCATCGAAGCTGCGGGCCGGTCCGGCCACGCGGACCCAGGGCAAGGAGACAGGCATGACCGAAACGACGAGCTGGCCCGCGCAACTACCGCGCGACGGGCTGTCCCAGGTGCGCGGCACGACCGAGGTGCCGCTGTCCGACGCGACCGTCCACCGGCTGCTCGTCGCGACGGTCGCACGCTTCCCGGACCGGCCGGCGGCCGTGTTCCGCGAGCAGGGCATCCGTTGGACCTGGGCCCGGTTCCTGGCCGAGGTCGACGCGCTCGCGAGCGGGCTGCATGCGCTCGGGCTGCGGCGCGGCGACCGGCTCGGCATCTGGTCGCCGAACCGGGCCGAATGGCTGGTGACGCAGTTCGCGACCGCGCGCGTGGGCATCGTGCTGGTCAACATCAACCCGGCCTACCGGCTCGCCGAGCTCGAGTACGCGCTCAACAGCGCCGGCTGCCGCGCGATCGTCAGTGCCGAGCGGCTGAAGACCTCGAAGTACCTCGAGATGCTGCAGACGCTGGCGCCCGAGCTGGCGCACTGCGCGCCGGGCGCGCTCAAGGCCGCGCGCCTGCCCGCGCTGGAGTTCGTGATCCGGATGGGCGACGCGAAGACGCCCGGGATGCTGAACTACGGCGGGGTCGTCGAGCGCGGCCGCGCGGCGTTGGACGTCGCGATGCTCGACGCGATCGAGGCCGGCCTGTCCTGCCACGACCCGATCAACATCCAGTTCACCAGCGGCACCACCGGCAACCCCAAGGGCGCGACGCTGACGCACCACAACGTCGTCAACAACGCGCGCTTCATCGCGATGGCGATGCGCTTCAGCGAGGCCGATTCGCTGTGCATCCCGGTGCCGCTGTACCACTGCTTCGGCATGGTGCTGGCGGTGCTGGCCTGCGTCGCGACCGGCGCCGCGATGGTCTTCCCCGGCGAGTCCTTCGACCCGACGGCGACGCTGGCGGCGGTGTCCGAGGAGCGCTGCACCGCGCTGCATGGGGTGCCGACGATGTTCATCGCCGAGCTCGAGCACCCGGACTTCGCGAAGTACGACCTGTCGACGCTGCGCACCGGCATCATGGCCGGCTCGCCGTGCCCGATCGAGACGATGAAGCGCGTCGTCGCGGAGATGCACATGAGCGAGGTCACGATCGCCTACGGCATGACCGAGACCAGCCCGGTCTCGTTCCAGAGCTCGGCCGACGACCCGCTCGAGCGCCGCGTGACGACGGTCGGCCGGATCCAGCCGCACCTCGAGGTGAAGATCGTCGACGCCGAAGGCCGCACCGTGCCGGTCGGCGAGAAGGGCGAGCTCTGCACCAGGGGCTATTCGGTGATGCAGGGCTACTGGGGCGACGAGAAGCGCACGGCCGAGGCGGTGCAGGACGGCTGGATGCACACCGGCGATCTCGCGACGATCGACGAGCAGGGCTACTGCAACATCGTCGGTCGCGTGAAGGACATGCTGATCCGCGGCGGCGAGAACGTCTACCCGCGCGAGGTCGAGGAATTCCTGTTCCGCCACCCCAAGGTCCAGTCGGTGCAGGTGTTCGGCGTGCCGGACCCGAAGTACGGCGAGGAGGTCGCAGCCTGGATCGTGCTCAAGCCCGGCACCGAGTGCACGGCCGAAGAGATCCGCGACTTCTGCCGCGACCAGATCGCGCATTACAAGGTGCCACGCCACATCCGTTTCGTCACCGAGCTGCCGATGACGATCACCGGCAAGGTGCAGAAGTTCGTGATGCGCGAGCGCATGATCGAAGAGCTGGGCCTGGCCGTCGCGAAGACCGCCTGACGCCCCGAGAAGGAGCCCCATGCCCGTCATCGCTTCCCAGCTGAACCCGCGCTCCGAGGCCTTCAAGGCCAGCGCCGATGCGATGCGCCTGCTCGTCGGCGACCTGAACGCGAAGCTGGCCCGGATCGCGCAGGGCGGCGGCGAGGTCGCGCTCGCCCGGCATGTCGCGCGCGGCAAGCTGCCGCCGCGCGAGCGCGTCGAGATGCTGCTCGACCCCGACACGCCCTTCCTCGAGATCGGCGCCCTGGCGGCGCTGGACATGTACGACGACGCGGCGCCGGGCGCCGGGATGATCGCCGGCATCGGCCGCGTCAGCGGCGTCGAGTGCCTGATCGTCTGCAACGACGCCACCGTCAAGGGCGGCACCTACTACCCGGTGACGGTGAAGAAGCACCTGCGCGCGCAGGAGATCGCGCTGCAGAACCGGCTGCCCTGCATCTACCTCGTCGACAGCGGCGGCGCGAACCTGCCGAACCAGGACGAGGTCTTCCCCGACCGCGAGCACTTCGGCCGCATCTTCTACAACCAGGCCAACCTGAGCGCGCAAGGCGTGCCGCAGATCGCGGTCGTGATGGGCTCGTGCACCGCCGGCGGCGCCTACGTGCCGGCGATGAGCGACGAGACCATCATCGTCAAGAACCAGGGCACGATTTTCCTCGGCGGCCCGCCGCTGGTGAAGGCGGCGATCGGCGAGGTGGTGAGCGCCGAGGACCTGGGCGGCGGCGACGTGCACACGCGGCTGTCGGGCGTGGCCGATCACCTGGCCGAGAACGACCTGCACGCGCTCGCACTCGCGCGCGCCGCGGTCGCGAACCTGAACTGGCGCAAGCCCGAACCGCTGAAGCTGCTGCCGCCCGTGCCGCCGCGCTTCGACCCGGCCGAGCTGCACGGCGTGATCCCGACCGACCCGCGCAAGCCCTTCGACGTGCGCGAGATCATCGCCCGCATCGTCGACGGCAGCGAGTTCGACGAGTTCAAGGCGCGCTACGGCGCGACGCTGGTCACCGGCTTCGCGCACATCGAGGGCATGCCGGTGGGTATCGTCGCGAACAACGGCGTGCTGTTCAGCGAATCGGCGCTGAAGGGCGCGCATTTCATCGAGCTGTGCTGCCAGCGGCGCATCCCGCTCGTGTTCCTGCAGAACATCACCGGCTTCATGGTCGGCCGCAAGGTCGAGGCCGAGGGCATCGCCAAGCATGGCGCGAAGATGGTCACCGCAGTGGCGACCGCGACGGTGCCCAAGTTCACGGTCATCATCGGCGGCAGCTTCGGCGCCGGCAACTACGGCATGTGCGGCCGCGCCTACAGCCCGCGCTTCCTGTGGATGTGGCCGAACGCGCGCATCGCGGTGATGGGCGGCGAGCAGGCCGCCAGCGTGCTGGCGACGGTGCGCCGCGACGGCATCGAGGCCAAGGGTGGGCAATGGTCGGCCGAGCAGGAGGCCGCGTTCAAGCAGCCCATCCTCGACCAGTTCGAGCGCCAGGCGCACCCTTACTACGCCAGCGCGCGGCTGTGGGACGACGGCGTGATCGACCCCGCCGACACGCGCCGCGTGCTCGCGCTGGGATTGAGCGCGAGCCTGAACGCGCCGATTCCCGAGCGGCCGCAGTTCGGCGTCTTCCGCATGTGAGCGCCGGCCGGCCACCGCATCCGCCAACGAGGGGACACCCCGCCATGGACTCGCAGGACATCGTGATCCGCCCGCTCGCCGCGCGCGACTCGATCGACGCGCTGACGCGGCTTCTGCACCGCGCCTACGCGCCGCTGCTTGCCGACGGCCTGGACTTCCCGGCCGCGACGCAGCCGGCCGAGGTCACCGCGCGGCGCGCCGCCGAAGGCCAGTGCTTCGTCGCCGAGCGCAACGGCGAGCTGCTCGGGACGATCACCGTCTGCGGCCCGCAGACCGGAGCCGACGAACGCGGCGCGCCGGCCCGGCACGCGCTCGGCGGGGCGTGCGCGACACGGCGCTGTTCCACCAGTTCGCGGTCGACCCGGCCGCGCAAGGCCAGGGCGTCGGCCGCCGGCTCGTGACGCGCTGCGAGGAATGGGCGCTCGAGCGCGGCTACCGGAGCATGGCGCTCGAGGCCGCCGAGCCCGCGGGCTCGCTGCGCCGGCTTTACGCGCGCCTGGGCTACGAGGACGTCGACCTGACCCGGCGCCCCGGCCATGCCTACCGCTGCGTGATCATGCGCAAGCGCCTCGACCGCTCGCCGCTGCGCGAGCAGCTGCAGACGATGGCGCGCTACAACCTCTGGGCCACGCGCAAGCTGTACGAGCATGTCGACGCGCTGCCCGAGGCCGACTACCGGCGCGACGCCGGGTTGTTCTTCAAGAGCGTGCACGGCACGCTGAACCACCTGCTCGTGGGCGAGCACCTGCTCTGGCGCGCGCGCTTCGAGGACGGCGTCACGCCGGCGGTGCAGCTCGACGTCGAGGTCGAGCCCGACCGGGCCCGGCTGCGCGAGCGCCTGCTCGACGGCGCGCAGGCCTGGCTGGCACTGCTCGAGGCCTGGCCCGAGGCGCGCCTGCTCGGCCGGCTCGACTACCGGCGCCTGGCCGGGCAGCCGGTCTCGCTGCCCTTCGCGGCGACGCTGCTGCACGTGTTCAACCACGGCACCCATCACCGTGGCCAGGTCACGGCGGCGATCACCGCGATGGGCCACCCCTGCCCCGAGATCGACCTGGTCTGGATGCTGCAACAAGAAGGCGCCGGCGCATGAGCTCCACGCTCGACATCCGCCGCCCCTCGGCGCAGGTCGCCGAGGTCTGGCTGAACCGCCCCGAGGTGCGCAACGCGTTCAACGACGGCGTCGTCGCCGAGCTGAACGCGGCCTTCGCCGCGCTGGGCGCCGAGCCCGGGCTGCGCGCGATCGTCCTCGGCGGCCACGGCAAGGCCTTCTGCGCCGGCGCCGACCTCGGCTGGATGCGCAGCATGGCGGGCTACAGCTGGGAGCAAAACCACGCCGACGCGGCGCGCCTGGCCGAGATGCTGTGGACGGTCTGGCAATGCCCGCTGCCGGTGGTCGGCCGCATCCATGGCGACTGCTATGCCGGCGGCGTCGGGCTGGCCGCCGTCTGCGACGTGCTCGTCGCCGCCGAGGGCGTGGGCTTCTGCCTCAGCGAGGCGCGGCTCGGGCTGCTGCCGGCGACGATCGGGCCGTATGTCGTCCGGGCACTGGGCGAGCAGGCCTCGCGTCGCTACTTCGTCACGGCCGAGCGTTTCGACGCGGCGCGGGCGCTGACGCTCGGCTTCGTCCACGAGGTCGTTCCCGCCGACGCGCTGGACGCCAAGGTGGCCGAGATCGTCGGCGCGATCACGGCCAACGGGCCGGCCGCGGTACGGGCCTGCAAGCGGCTCGTGAAGGACATCGCCGGCCGGGCTGTCGACGGCGCGCTGCGCGACGACACCGCGCGCCGCATCGCCGACATCCGCGCCAGCGCCGAAGGCCGCGAAGGCGTGTCCGCCTTCCTGGGCAAGCGCGAGCCGGGATGGCGATGAACGCCCTCGACACGACGCAGCTGCTCGCGATCGCCGCCGCGCTCGGCTGGGCGAGCGGGCTGCGCCTGTACGCGGTGCTGTTCCTCACCGGGCTGGCCGGACACCTGGGCTGGGTCGTGCTGCCCGACGGGCTGAAGCTGCTCCAGCATCCGGTGATGCTGGGGGCGAGCGGTCTGATGCTGGCGGTCGAGTTCCTCGCCGACAAGGTCCCCGGGCTGGACACGCTGTGGGACGTGCTGCACACGCTGATCCGCATCCCGGCCGGCGCGTTGCTGGCCGCGGCGGTGTTCGGCGGCGATTCGGGCACCTGGCAGGCGGCGGCCGCGCTGATGGGTGGCACGCTGGCCGCGACCGCGCATGCGGCGAAGGCGACCACGCGCGCCGCGGTCAACACCTCACCCGAGCCGTTCTCGAACGTCGGCCTGTCGCTCGCCGGCGATGCCGCGGTGCCGGCGATGCTGTGGCTGTCGTGGACCCATCCGCTGGCCTTCTTCGCCACGCTCGCCGTCGCGGTGGGCGTCGCGCTGGCGTTGACGCTGTGGCTGTTCCGATCCCTGCGCGGCCTGCTGCGCCGCTTCTTTCCCGGGCGCGCGCCGGCGGCGTCCGCGTCGCGCTAGGCATTGCCCCACACCGGAGACCCCCATGCACCCACGACGACTGGCCCTGCTCGCGCTCCTCGCGCTGCACCAGGCCGCATCGGCCCAGGGCGCGGTCTTCCAGACCCCGTCGCTGACGCCCGAGACCGCGCTCGTCGCCGCGCGCGCCGCGCTGGAGGCCTGCCGCAAGCAGGGCTTCCAGGTCAGCGTCGCGGTCGTCGACCGTGCCGGCCTGACCCAGGTGCTGCTGCGCGACCGGTTCGCCGGGCCGCATACGATGGTGGTCGCGACCGACAAGGCCTGGACCGCGGCGAGCTTCCGCACCTCGACGATGCAGCTGGCCGAGGAGACGCAGCCGGGCAAGTCGACGAGCGGGCTGCGGCACCTGCCGCAGATGATGGCCGTCGGCGGCGGCGTCGTCATCGAAGCCGGCGGCAGCAGCTTCGGCGCCATCGGCGTCTCCGGCGGGCCGGGCCCTCAGGCCGACGAGAGCTGCGCGAAGGCCGGCTTCCATGCCATCGCCGACTCACTGGAGTTCTGACGCCTCGATGAGGAAGTCTCGCCCCCGCAGCGTCGAGATGTTCAAAAGGTTCCCGAAATGTTCAAGAAGATCCTGATCGCCAACCGGGGCGAGATCGCCTGCCGGGTCGCGGCCACCGCGCGCCGGCTCGGCGTGCTCACGGTCGCGGTGTACTCCGATGCCGATGCGCGCGCGCGCCACGTGGCGCTGTGCGACGAGGCGGTGCACATCGGCGCGAGCGCGCCGCGCGAGAGCTATCTGCAGTGGCGGCGCATCATCGACGCGGCGCTGGCCACCGGCGCGCAGGCGATCCACCCCGGCTACGGCTTCCTGAGCGAGAACGAGGATTTCGCGCAGGCCTGCGCCGACGCCGGGCTGGTGTTCGTCGGCCCGCCGGCGTCGGCGATCCGCGCGATGGGCAGCAAGGCTGCGGCGAAGACGCTGATGGCCGAGGCCGGCGTGCCGCTGGTGCCGGGCTACCACGGGCGCGACAACGGCCCTGCATTGCTGCAGCGCGAGGCCGAGGCGATCGGTTTCCCGGTGCTCATCAAGGCCAGCGCCGGCGGCGGCGGCAAGGGCATGCGCCGCGTCGAGCGCGCCGAGGACTTCGCCGCCGCGCTCGCGAGCTGCCAGCGCGAGGCCAAGGCCAGCTTCGGCGACGACCATGTGCTCGTCGAGCGCTACGTCACGCGGCCGCGCCACATCGAGATCCAGGTCTTCGGCGACAGCCACGGCCAGTGCATCCACCTCTTCGAGCGCGACTGCTCGGTGCAGCGGCGGCACCAGAAGGTGCTCGAGGAAGCGCCCGCGCCGGGGATGAGCGAGGCGCGCCGCGCCGAGATGGGGGCGGCTGCGGTCGCCGCGGCGAAGGCGGTCGGCTACGTCGGTGCCGGCACCGTCGAGTTCATCGCCGAGGAGCTGGACGACGGCGACCTGCGCTTCTACTTCATGGAGATGAACACGCGGCTGCAGGTCGAGCATCCGGTGACCGAGGCGATCACCGGGCTGGACCTCGTCGAATGGCAGCTGCGCGTCGCCGCGGGCGAGCGGCTGCCGAAGGCGCAGCACGAGCTGGCGATCCGCGGCCACGCGATCGAGGCCCGCATCTGCGCCGAGAACCCCGACGCCAGCTTCCTGCCCGCCACCGGCACGCTGCAGGTCGCGCGCTGGCCGGCCCACGTCGCGTTCCAGCGCGACGAGGTGCTGGCGCGCGTGGACAGCGGCTTCGCCGAGGGCGACGCGATCAGCCCGTACTACGACTCGATGATTGCCAAGCTCATCGTCTGGGGCGCTGACCGTGCGCAGGCGCTCGCGCGCCTGGACGCCGCCTTGCGCGACACGCACCTGATGGGCCTGTCGACCAACGTGGCCTTCCTGCGCCGCGTGGTGAAGAGCCGCGCCTTCGCGACCGCCGACCTCGACACCGCGCTCATCGAGCGCGAGCATGCGGCACTGTTCGAGGCGCCGCCGCTGGCCGTCGAATGGGTCGCGGCCGGCATCGTGGCGCACGAGCTGGCGCGCGAGGCCAGCCTCGAAGGCGCCGACCCCTGGTCGCGGCGCGACGGCTGGCGGCTGCACGGCGCCGCGTGGCGGCGCTTCGAGCTCGAACTGCAGGGCCAGGCCCGGACGGTCCGGATCGAGCGCCTGCACGGTGGCGGCATGGTGCTGCGCATCGACGGCGGGCGCTGGCCGTTCGCCGCGCGCGCGCTCGGCGACGCGCGGCACGAGGTGCTGCTCGACGGACGGCGCGCGACGCTGACGGTCTACGCGCAGGGCGAGCGCTACGCGGTGTTCGCCGCGGACGGCAGTGCGCTGGCCACCGAGATCGATCCGATCGCCCATGCCGGCGACCACGCCGCCGAGGGTGGCCGGCTGACCGCGCCGATGCCGGGCAAGGTGGTCGCCTTCCTCGCCAAGGCGGGCGAGACGGTGCGCCGCGGCCAGGCGCTGGCGGTGATGGAGGCGATGAAGATGGAGCACACCCTCAGCGCACCGCGCGACGGGGTCGTCGAGGAACTGCTGTACGCGGTGGGCGACGCGGTGGCCGAAGGCGGCGAGTTGCTGCGGCTCGTGCCTTGAGCCCGGCGCGCGGCCTGCGCCGCGGCCGTCAGCGCCCGAGC
>MEGM01000250.1 GCA_001725505.1 Rubrivivax sp. SCN 70-15
CGATGACCCTGCGGCTGCTCAACCGCCTCATCGAACAAGGCACCATGCACGTGCTGACGCAGCAGAAGGTGGTGGACGGCGCCCTCGACGCCGTGGCGCAAACCGCCATGCGCAACAGCGTGGACAGCACGCTGTAGGCGCGCCCGCACCGAACTCCTTTTTTGATAGCTGCCAGCGCTTGATGGATAAGCGCTGGAGCCGTATTTCATGCCGATTCATGCAAGGTGCGCAGGCAATACAATACTGAAAATCAATCTCATTTAAAATACCACTTTCCATACCAGCGCCGCCCCAGCCCACACCCCGCCATGCCAAGCCGCCCCGCCCCTCCCGCCGTCTGGCTGGGCCTGGACCTGCGCTGGGCCTATGAAAGCCTGCTGCCCGCGATCTGGCGCAGCACGCGCTGCATCCAGCGCGCCCAGGACGTGCTGCACGACGCCTTCGTGCGCTACGCGCTCAGCGGCAGGCACGAAGCCATCGCCCAGCCGCACGCCTACCTGCGCGTGGTGGCGCGCTCCGTGCTGGCGGACCATCTGGCGCAGGAGCGCCGCTTCGTCCCCCTGCCCGACCAGGACGGCGAAAGCCACGGCGACAGGCACGACGGCGGCCCGGCCCCCCTGGCCGGACTGGAGTACGCCACCTACCACACCCCCTCCGCCGAAACCCTGGCCGAACTGCAGCAGCGCCTGGCCGCCGTGCAGCGCGCCATCGAAGGGCTGCCGCCGCGCTGCCGCGAAGTGTTCTGGCTGTGCCGCGTCGAAGGCCATACCCAGCCCGAGATCGCCCAGCGCCTGAACATCAGCCTGAACATGGTCGAGCGCCACATGATCCGCGCCCTGCTCGACCTGCGCGCCGCGCGCGAACTGCTCGCATGACCGCCCGCGTGCGCGAGGAAGCCGCGCGCTGGTTCGCCCGCCTGCACGGCGGCGCCAGCGCCCCAGACACGGCCGCCTGGCGCGCCTGGATGCACGCCAGCCCCGAACACGCCCGCGAATACACCGCCTTCGAGGCGCTGTGGCGCGACTTCGACACCACCGCGGGCACCCAGGCGCTGGCCGACGCAGCGCAGCGGCTGAGCGGCCAGCGCAGCCGCACCCGCCGCCGCACCCTGGTGCGCGGCACGCTGGGGCTGGCCAGTCTCGGCCTGGCCGGCCTGCTGGGCCGCCACGGCTGGAATGCCTGGCAGGACAGCACCCTCTACGCGCAAAGCCGCACCACCGGCACCGGCGAGCGCGTCGCGCTGCACCTGCCCGACGGCAGCCGCCTCACCCTGGGCCCGGCCAGCGGCGCCGCGCTGCGCTACAGCCGCCGCCAGCGCGCCGTGGTGCTGGAGCGCGGCGAAGCCGTGTTCGACGTGGCGCGCGACGCCGCCCGCCCCTTCGTCATCGACGCGGGCAGCGCCCGCATCACCGTGCTCGGCACGCGCTTCGCCGTCAGCCTGCTGCCGGGCCTGGTGCGCGTGAGCGTGGCGCACGGCACCGTGGAACTGGCCGCGCAAGGAGGCGCCGCCAGCCCCCTGCGGCTGAACGCGGGCGAGGCGGGCGAGATCGCCAGCGCCGCCACCCTGCCGCGCCGCGTGCAACGCGACGCGCAGGACGCCTTCGCCGCCGCCGAGCGCGGCCTCATCGTCTTCGACCAGGCCAGCCTGCCCGAAATCGCCGCCACCCTCTCGCGCTGGCGCCGCCAGCCCGTGCAGGCCGAAGGCCCGGCCAGCGGCGGCCCGCGCATCACCGCCGCCGTGCAGGCGCGCGACGTGGAGGGCTTCATCCAGTCGCTGCCGCGCATCGCCGCCGTGCGGGTGCACGAGCGCGGCGGGGCCCTGTGGCTGGCGCAGCGCTCCTCCAGCGAAAAAAATCACTGATACGGGTTTGCATTCAACCGTATAACTAGGCGGGAAGCCGCAGACAGTGCTGTAGCACGGCAAGGCGAACCAACGACGTTAGACGGTTGAAGGCAAATCCATATGAGGGACATCAGGGATCCGGCGCCCTTCTCCGTCAAGAGGAACAGCAATCCACTGTTCCAACCCTCGGAGGTCCCCCCGCCATGCATCGTCCCATTCCCGCCACCCCGCGCCTGATCGCCCTCGCCTGCGCCGCCACCCTGGCGGCCGCGCTGGCCCAGGCCGCGCCCGTGGACATCGACCTGCCCGCCCAGCCCCTGCCCGAAGCCATCAAGGCGCTGGCGCGGGCCACCGGCGCCAGCATCGCCGCCGACAGCGCACTGCTCGCTGGCAAAACCGCCCCTGCCCTGCGCGGGCGGCTGGAGACGGCCGAGGCGTTGCACCGCCTGCTGGCCGGCAGCGGCCTGGAAGCGGTGGTGCAACCCCAGGGCGGATACCTGCTGCGCCGGGCAGCGCCAGTTGCCGGTGACGCAGCCGTGCTGACCGAAGTCCGGGTAACCGCCGGCCACGAGACCGCAAGCGGCCCGGTTGGCGGCTTCGTTGCCAGACGCAGCGCGACCGCGGCCAAGACCGACATGCCGCTGTCCGAAACACCGCAATCGGTCAGCGTGGTCCCGCGCGAGCAGATCCAGGCGCAGGCGGCAGACTCCCTGGACCAGGCATTGGAATACACGGCCGGCGTGTCCCAGTTCGAGGGCGGCGGAACGCGCAGCGCGGGCACACGCTTCGTCGTGCGCGGCTTCAGTACGCTGGGCACCGAAGCGCTTTACCTCGATGGGAGCAAATTCCCCGCGAACTCGCTCAGCGCCTCGATGGAGCCCTACAGCTTCGAGCGCATCGAACTTCTCAAGGGCCCGGCCTCCATCATGTACGGCCAGGCCACGCCCGGCGGCGTTATCAACCTGGTGAGCAAGCGCCCGACGGCCGCGCCGGTGCGGGAGATCGAAGTCCAGGCCGGCAGCTGGAATCGCAGGCAGATCGCCGTGGACCTCGGCGGCCCCGCGACGCAGGATGGCCGCATCCGCTATCGCCTGACGGGCCTGCAGCGCGACAGCGACAGCATGATCCGCGAGAACCCCAACGACAGGACGTCGCTGTCCGGCGCGCTGGACTGGCAATTGACCGACTCCACCCTGCTGACACTGCTGGGTGCCTACGACTCGGCCCATGCCGCCTTCGATCCAGGCAAGCCCCTCGATGGCACGCTGCTGCCCCATGCCGCAGGGCAGGTTTCCCGGCATCTGTTCGTCGGAGAGCCCGGCAACAACCGGCACGACAGCCGGGGCAAACGCTGGGGCTACCAACTGGAGCACAGCTTCAACGACGCCTGGAAGTTCCGCCAGAACCTGCTGGCATACGACTACGACGTCCACTCCGATTACGTTGCCGTATACCCTCGCGTCATCGCGGAAACGCCCCGGCTGGCACAGCGCTACGCTGTCGCGCGCGTCGACAGCGACAAGGGCGTCAGCCTCGACAACCAATTGCATGGCCAGATCCGGCATGGCCGCTTCGAGCACAACCTGCTGGCCGGGCTCGACTGGCGGCAGAGCGACTTCACGCGCACCCAGCGCTTCGGCATGGTAACGCCGCTGGACCTGTTCTCGCCAGCCTACGGCGCCCCCGTCTCCGGCGCCACCAGAAGCGGCGAGGATCACTCCAGGCAGATGGGGTTTTATGTGCAGGACCAGATCAAGTTCGGCGAACGCTGGATCGCCGTGCTCGGCGGCCGCTACGACGCCACCCGCTATGACCAAGGCGCGGGCACACCAGCCGACAAGGCCCATGCCTTCACGCCACGCCTGGCCCTGATGTACCTGGCTGGCAACGGCATCTCGCCCTACTACAGCTACAGCCGCTCGTTCCAGCCAACCGCTGGCACGGACTTTCACCTCCAGCGCCTGAAACCCACGACCGGAACGCAGCATGAAATCGGCGTGAAATACGAGCCGCAAGGCATGAATGCGTCGGTAACGGTTGCGGCGTACGAAATCAAGGAGCGCAACGTGCTGACCAGCGATCCCGCGCATGTGGGGTATCTGACGCAGACGGGCGAGGTCCGGTCGCGCGGCATGGAGATTGAAGGCCGCGCCGACGTCACCCGGCAACTGAGCCTCGTCGCCGCGCTGTCGGTGACCGATGCCAAGATCACCGCCGGCAGCGAGAGCAATATCGGCGCCCGGCCCACTTCGGTGCCGCGCAACATGGCATCGCTCTGGCTGGACTACAAACTGCTGGCCGCACCCGGCCTCAGCCTGGGCTTCGGCGTGCGGCACGTGGGCGAGCAGGAGGTCAGCCGCATGGCCATACCGTCTTTCACCCTCTACGACGCCGCCTTGCGCTACCAGTGGGACAAGTGGCAATTCGCCCTGAACCTCAAGAACCTGGGAAACAAGACCTACGTCGCAGCCTGCCCCAGCGTCTGCTACTACGGGGATGAACGCAACTTCACCTTGACGGCACGCTACAGCTGGTGACCGTCCCGCCGCCCGGGCGGTTCGTGAAGGCCCGAGGTGTCTGTGGCAATTACAAACAAAAAAATTCGCTCGAACCCATTACAATTGCGGCCCCCTGGGGCAGGTTGCCCGATCTGACCGGAAACTCGTGATTTTTTCAGCCATGAAGAAACCCAGCCCCCAGTGGGAGCGCCTATTGAAGGATGTCACCGGCTCGCTAGTTCTGTGGCGCTTCTGGATGCATCTGGGCTGGGGCGATGTGCTCAAGCAGTATCGGCGTTCTTTTCTGGGGCCGGTGTGGCTTTCGCTTAATACCGCGATCTTCATTGTGGTGTTCGCGCTGATCGGTGCGCAATTGTTCAAAATGTCGCTGGACACCTATCTGCCTTATTTCTGCGTCGGGCACGTGGTATTTAGCTTTTTCTCGTCGCTGGCGCAGGAGGGCTGCCAGACCTACATCGGCGCTGAGTCCTTCCTCAAGCAGACGCCTTACCCCAAAACCGCCTTCGTCTGGCGGGTGATGTGGCGCAACCTGATCATGCTCGCGCACAACCTGCCGGTGGTGTTGGGCGTGCTGTGGTGGGGCGGTGCCATGGGCGAGGCTCGGCTGGAATGGCTGCTGGCAGGGCTACTGCTCACAGTGCTGGCTGGGGCCTTCCTAGTGGCGATCCTGGGTGCCATCTCCGCGCGTTTCCGCGACGTGCCGATGATGGTGTCCAGCCTGATGCAGATCAGCTTCTTCGTGACGCCGGTGATGTGGCAACCCGACCAGCTAACCGAGCGCGCCCGCTTGGTGGTGACCTGGAATCCGTTCGCGGCTTTCCTCGACCTGTTGCGCCGGCCCCTGCTCGGTGAGGTGCCGGAGACTGCAACGCTCTACATGGCCTGCTGCGTGACGGTGGGGCTGGGGGTGGTTTTCGTGCTGATCTACCTGGGTGCGCGGCGGCGCATCGTGTACTGGTTATAAGGGGCCGGGTAGCCATGGCTGGAATGTTGCTGAACAAGGTGTGCGTGGATTTTCCGGTGAGCACCGGTCAATCCCTGGGGCTGATCAATTCCCTGGTGGGCTTCCGTGGCCGAGGACAGGGGCGCATCGACGCTCTGGGCGGCCACCGCGCCGAGGTGCACGCCCTGCGCGACATTGACTTGGAACTGCGCCCGGGTGACCGCTTGGCACTGATCGGCCGCAACGGCGCCGGCAAGACTACCCTGCTGCGGGTGCTGTCGGGGGTCTATGAGCCGACCGGTGGTGATTTTCACTGCGAAGGGCGGGTGTCGGCGCTGACGGATCTAATGCTGGGCATGGATCCGGACGCCGACGGCTACGAGTTCATCGTGTCGCGCGGCATCGTGATGGGGCTGGACAAAAGGCAGGCGCGTCAGCTAATTCCCGACGTGGAAGCATTCACCGAACTGGGGGAGTATCTCAAGCTGCCGGTGCGCGCCTACTCGTCGGGCATGCTGCTGCGGCTGGCCTTCGCGGTGTCCACCTCGGTGACGCAGGACATCCTGCTGATGGACGAGATGATCGGCGTGGGGGATGCCCGTTTCCTGCACAAGGCCCACGACCGCCTCCAAGCCATCATGGCCAGGGCGCAGATCCTGGTGCTGGCCTCCCATAACGAAGCCATTCTGCGCAAGTTTTGCAATCGGGCGGTGCTGATGGAAGAGGGGCGGGTAGTGCTGGCGGGGGATGTCGAAGAATGCCTGCGCCAGCATTTGCAAGCGTGAGTACCAGGGCTGAGGTCTGGCTTACTGGCTTATTACGTCGGCCCTCAACCATCGATGATCTCGACAAGCCTTGCGCTTCACCAACCGGATTTGTTTCTTTGGTGGCGGTTAGCTGTCGCACCCCGGGTTTTCCAAATTTTGGCAATCCCCGTCCATTTGATCCCCCATGACTAATTTCCTCCCCTATCTCCGCTTCCACAATATCGAATCGCGCCCCCCCGCCTTCCATGACCCTCGTTATCGCGGGATTCACTGATGCATCCCAACCTGTTCGTGCTCGGTGCGGGAAAATGCGGCACCACCTCCCTTTATCACCTGCTGGAACGGCACCCCGACATCCACGTCTGCGATCCGAAGGAACCCAGTTCTACTTCCGTCTCTTCGATTCCGACGCCAGGTATCGTGTCGATGCCTCACACGTCTATTTCTCGAATCCGGAGACGGCGCCCATCCTTCGGGATCTTTTCCCGGAGGCCAGATTCCTGATCATCCTCAGGCAGCCCAAGGCACGGGCGTATTCCTTGTATGAACACTTGCGCCGTAGCCTGCATGAAGACGGCCGTCCGATGGAACTGGCACCGACCTTTCTGGATGCGCTGTGCATGGAGGGGGAGAGATTCCACTCCCGCCGCTTTTTCTCGGAATGCCGGCATTACTTCTGGAATTTCATGTATATGCGCTCCTCCTTCTACGATGAGCAACTGGCCCGCTACTTCAGCCTCTTTGCGCGCGACCGCTTTCTGGTCATGAGTTTGGCGGCGTTCGAGCATCAGCCGCAGCGCACGGTGCAGTCGATCGCGGATTTTCTGGAGGTGGACGTCGCGGGGTTTGGCAACCAGGTGCCGGTTGCCAACGTGGCGCCGCCTTATCCCCCGTTCGGCGCCGAATGCGACACCATCATGGAGGCGCACTTCAGCGACCTGACGGCACGCGTGGATCGTCTGGTGGGGCATTCGCTGGACTGGTCGCGCTGACCTTTCCTTCCGGTTCGCTCCCTTCGCACCGGTGTGCCCGCGTCAGTGCCCGCTGACTGCGGGCTTCCCGCCCCCCCCCTATCCTGCTCCCTATACAGCCCCCGACCGACAGGCGTCCCCCATGCAAAAGCGCTTCGCGTCTGCAGCAATCGGGCCGGGCGATCGCCACCGCTGGTCGTGACTCGCCCGGCGATGGAATGGGGGCCGGGTCGGTGTGGCAGCAGTGAAAGCGCATCGGCGAAGAAGGCGTGGAGGTGTTGCTGGCGGTAACCAGTCCGCCCTGAACAACCTGCAAGCCGTTGATCTGACTCGTAGTTTTGCTGGTTGAAGGGCGCAGGATTTGCAAGGTATGGTTTTGCCAGTCCCTGTTTTCTTGCAAATATCCAGTGTTCGAGGTCAGCCGATCTGGCTTGTACGCGGCGCTCCGCAGGAGCCAGCAGGTTCGCGTATGCGCGCACGGCGTGCAGGCCACTGCCGCCTTCGAGGCCAGCGGGCGCAGCTATGGAAGTCGGCCCTGCAAAACCTCTGCAACCCGCATGAACACTGGGTTTGCGCCAGTTCCGCTGGGGGCGTGATCCCCCCAGAATCTTCACAACAGATTCTGATTCCTGGGAGATTTGCAGATGCCAGAGGCCGACTTCTTTCGCCAGCCGTTGGCCGAGATGATCGATCCGCGCCACCCGCTGGCGGTGCTGGCAGGCAGGCTGCCGTGGGCACAGATCGAGGCGGCACTGGCGCCACACTTCGCTCGCCAAGTGCGCGAAGGCCGCGCGGTGGCGCAGAGCGATCTGTTCGGCCCCTCGGTGCAGCTCGCTGGTGCAGGCATAGCCGCCGCCGGTCGGCGCCGTTTTCCCATGCGCCTGATGGCTAGTCTTACTGTGTCAAAAACGTAGCCTAGCGTTGATGCGCATGCAACATGGACACCTGGGCAGCGTCCTGAGCAATGCTGCGGCGATACGCAGCCG
>MEGM01000251.1 GCA_001725505.1 Rubrivivax sp. SCN 70-15
AGCTCGTCGCGATGGGCAGCGGCCAGGCCGGCGACCAGCCGCAACCCGCGGGCGCGGCGCTGCACCTGAACCACTGCCCGTTCTGCGGCGGCGCCTTCGGTGCGCTGGGCATGCCGCCGGCGCCGCTGGCGTTGCCGCTGCAGCCGCCGGCACCGGCCGCCGCTGCCAGCGGCCGCTGCGAGCGGCCGCACCTGCGCGAGGCCTGGACGGCGGCGCGGCCGCGCGCCCCGCCGCGTTCGGCCTGACGAATCGACGATCCCCCGGCGCGACTGCGCCGCAGTGATTCCGGCGCGCCGCCCGGTCGCGACGCGCCGCGCCGAAGTCGCCCGACTTCGAACCCTCGTTTCAGGAGCCACACCGTGAAGACCTTTCCCTTTCTCGCCGCCGCCCTGTTCACTCTCGCTGCCGGCAGCGCCCTCGCCCAGACCACCGTGAAGAACGCCTGGGTGCGCGGCACCGTGCCGCAGCAGCAGGCCAGCGGCCTGTTCGCCGAGATCACGTCGGCCAAGGGCAGCCGGCTCGTCGCCGTTTCGTCGCCCGTCGCCGCCGTCGTCGAGATCCACGAGATGGCAATGGACGGCAACGTGATGAAGATGCGCGCGCTGCCCGACGGGCTGGCGCTGCCGGCGGGCCAGACCGTCACGCTCCGACCCGGCGGCTACCACGTGATGCTGATGGGCCTGAAGCAGCAGCTCAAGGCCGGCGACAAGATCCCGTTCACGCTCACCGTCGAGGACGCCGACAAGACGCGCGAGACGATCAAGATCGAGGCCCCGGTGCGGGCGCTGGGCATGATGCCCGGCCCCATGAAGATGGATTGAGCGCCGCTCAGGCCGGCCCGCTCTCGCGCACCGGCGGCGCGCCGCGGCGCGCCAGCCAGCGCGCCAGCAGGTAGCTGGCGGCGATCACCGCGACGACGACGGCGCCGGGCAGCAATTCGGCGCCATCGACGCGCTCGTCGAGCGCCGGCGCCACCAGCCGCGCAATGCCGAGCGCGCCGACGAGCAGGCTGACGACGGCCACCGCGAGCCCCATCACGCGCGACGCGCGCGCGGCCATCGCGTCGGCGCGGTCGAGCAGGCGCGAAATCCACAGCCCGTTCAGTCCGTCGGTCGCGAGCATGCCCAGCACGAACAGCGCGCCCAGGCCGAGCGCATGCGCGATGCCGCCGAAATGGCGTGCCGAGAGCGCGAACAGCGCGGCCTGGCTCACGGTGTCGAACGAGAGCGCGAACAGCATGCCCACCGGCGCCGCGAGCCAGGGCCGGCCGGCGAGCCGCCCGCGCGCGAGCCAGCGGCTCTTCAGGGCGACGAGCGGCACGGCATGGCCCGGCCGCGCGGCGAGCACGGCGTGCAGGTTGGCGGTGCCGAGCAGGAGCAGGAAGGCGATCGAGATCCAGGCGCCGCTCAGGTCCAGCCAGGCCGGCGTGGCCCAGCGCGTGCTCGCCGCGCCGACGACGAGCGCGACCGCCATCACGACCGCGCCGTGACCGAGCGAGAACAGCGTGCCGCACCAGCGTGCGCACGGCGCGCCGGCGCGCGCGTTGACGCGCGTGAGCCCGTCGATCGCGGCCAGGTGATCGGCGTCGAAGCCATGGCGCAGGCCGAGCAGGAAGACCACCGCGCACAGCGCGAGCCAGTCGTGCGGCAGCTCGTGCATGCCGGCTGCAGCGCTACCTGTTGAGCGCCTTCAGCGCCAGCTTGATGCCGTCGCCGACCGCGACGCCGGCGGGCAGCGCCTTCAGCGCAGTCGCGGCCTCGCGCTCGTTGTAGCCGAGCGCAACCAGCGCCTGGACGATGTCGCTGCCGGCCTCGCCGACGGCCGCGGACGGCGTGCCCAGGTCGGGCGCGAGCTTGTCCTTCAGCTCGAGCAGCAGCCGCTCGGCGGTCTTCTTGCCGATGCCCGGCACCTTGACCAGCCGCGTGCTGCTCTGCTGCGCGACGGCCTGCGACAGCTCGGCCACCGACAGGCCGGACAGGATCGCGAGCGCCGTGCGCGGGCCGACGCCGCTGATCCGCACGAGCAGCCGGAAGGTCGCGCGCTCGGCCGCGGTGAGGAAGCCGAACAGCACCTGCGCGTCCTCGCGCACGACGAAATGGGTCAGCAGCGTGACGCGCTCGCCCAGCGCCGGCAGGTTGTAGAAGCTGCTCATCGGCACGTCGATCTCGTAGCCGACGCCGTTGACGTCGACGAGCACGAGCGGGGGCGACTTCTCCGCGAGCAGCCCGGTGATGCGTCCGATCATGGACGCATTATGGTCGGCGGCTCGCTTGCCGCGGCTCAGCCAAAGAGGCCGAGGCGCTGGGCCTCGAGCGCCGCCTCGGCGCGCGAGCTGACGTTGAGCTTGCGGTAGATCTGCTTGACGTAGTCGGCGATCGTGTGCCGGCTCAGCCCGAGCTGGACGCCGATCTCGGGCAGCGTGTAGCCCTTGGCCACGCGCAGCAGCACCTCGCTCTCGCGGTCGGTGAGCGAGACATGCGGCAGCAGCGAGGTCTGCGGCTTGGCCTTCGCGCTGAAATGCGCCATCACGCGGCGCGCGATCGACGGCGACAGCGGGGGCTCGCCCTGGCTGATGCGCTGCAGCTGCTCGGCGATCAGCTCGCGCGGCTGCTCCTTCAGGATGTAGCCGAAGGCGCCGGCCTGCAGCGCCGGGAACAGGTGCTCGTCGTCGTCATGGATCGTGACCACCACCGACTGCGCGTCGGCCTGCGTCTCGCGCAGCTTCGCGACGACGTCGACGCCGCTGCCGTCGGGCAGGCCGAGGTCGATCAGCGCGAGGTCGAACTTGAGCGCGCTCACGAGCGAGAGCGCGTCGTGCACGCGCGCGCTCTCCGAGATCTGCGCCCCCGGGAACACCTGCAGCACGAGCTTGCGCAGCCAGGCCCGGATCTCGGGCAGGTCTTCGAGCAGCAGGATCGTCTTCATTGGGGGACGCCTCTCTTGGGGCTTGAAACGCCCGGAAACTTATGCTAGCAGGCGCTTGGCGGCTACGCCTGCGCGGCGGGCGCGCGATCGAGCGGAACCGTGAGACGTATCACGGTGCCGTAGCCGGGGCCGGACTCGACGAGGCACTGGCCCTGCAGCTGCTTGGCGCGGTGCTTCATGCTCGCCATGCCGTGCCCGCGGTCGAGCCGGCCGTCCAGTTCGAGCGGAATGCCGCTGCCGTTGTCCTGGACGACGAATTGGAAGTCGTCTTCGGCGACGCGGCAGGTGATCGTGCAGTTCGACGCGCCGCTGTGCTTGATGATGTTGCTCGTCGCCTCGCGCAGGATGCGCGTGGTCTGCACGTAGGCGCGCGCCGACAGCATCTGCGGCTGGTCCTCGGGCGCCGACCAGTCGGCCTCGATGCCGGCCTGCGCGAGCCGGTTGACGACCTCGGCGCGCCAGTCGCCGAGCGCGTCGGCGAGCCGCACCGCCTTGCCGGTCAGCCCGCGCACCGACAGCCGCATCTCCTCGAGCGCCTCGCGTGCGAGCGTCGAGATGCGCTCCGAATCGCTGGTGTGCACGATCGTCAGCAGCTTGGCGCCGAGGTCGTCGTGCAGGTCGGCGGCGATGCGCTTCCTCTCGCGCTCGGTCACCTGCTCGACGCGCAGCTCGGCGAACTGGCGGAAGTTGCGTTCGATCTCGGCCGTCGCGTCGCGCACGCGCTGCTCCAGGTGCGCGCGGCCGAGCTCGGCCTCTTGCAGCGCGCGGCCGTGCTGCTGCACCAGGCGCAGCCCGACGACGACGAACATCACCGGTGTCGCCAGCTGCGCGAGCTGTGCCGCGAGCGGCTGCGTGCCCAGCGTCTGCGCGACGATCTCGACGACGCCGGCCAGCGCCAGCGCCGCCAGCATCGCCGCCATGAGCCAGAACGAGCGGGAGCGCGCGTGCCACTGGCGGTGCAGGTAGAACGCCGCGGCCGCCGCCGTCTCGACCGACAGCACGACGTACCAGACGCTCGCCGTCGCATGCAGATGCGCCGGCCCGGCCAGCGCCAGGCTGAGCGGCATCAGCGCGCATTGCAGTGGCAGCGCGCGGTCGATCCAGCGCTGGCGCCAGTGCGCGTAGCGGAGCAGGAACTGCACGCCGGCGAAGGCGATGAAGGCGAACATCGAGCACTGCAGGAACTCGGCCGCCGCGGTCGGGATCGGCAGCACGCGCAGCCAGAGCTGGGTCTCGACGATGGCCCAGCCGACCGACAGCGCGCCGAAGTAGGCGAGGTGGCTTTCGCGCCGGTTGATGAAGCCGAGCACGAACATGAAGCCGCCCATCAGCAGCAGCGTCGCGCCGATTGCCTGCGGCAGCGTGACGCCGAGCGCCATCTGGCGCGCGTAGCGCGCGGCAAGCAGCGACTGCGGCCCGATCTCGAGCGCCGACAGCGCGCCGGCGCGCGCGCGCGAGCCGGCCTCGGCGAGCGGCGGGCCGGCCAGGCGATCAGCGCCGCCGGCAGCGGCACGAGCCGCGGCTCGCTGCAGCGGCCCACCGGCGGCGCCGACGAGCGTCCGCTGCCGTGGACCAGCGCCCCGTTCAGGTAGACCGCCAGGCTCGCGCAGGCATGCTCGACGTAGAGCGCGGCGAGATCGTCGTCGCGCTGGACGTCGAAGGACCGGAAATCGAACCGGTACCAGACCGGGCCGCGATCGCCCGGGCGCGTGCGCGCCCAGTCGTCGGGCAGCGCGACGCTGCGCTGCGCCGCGTCGGCCGGGAAGCCCTTGCCGTCGCCGGCGGCGCTGAACGCCTGCGTGATGCGCATCGGCAGCGCCGGCTCGGCCGCGGCCGGCCCAGCCAGGCAGCACAGCGGGCTCCGGGGCGTGAGCAGGCGGGGGCGCGGGCGGGCCATGGCGCGGGCATTGTCGCCGCTGCCCGGGGGCAGTGAGGCACTGCGACAATCCGGCATTTCGTGCCAGCCTGCTCACCCGACACCGTGATCCGACGCCATGCCTTGAGTCCGGTCGACAACCGCCGGCTCGCCCATCTGTGCGGGCCGCTGGACGCGCACCTGCGCAGCATCGAGGCCGCGCTCGGCGTGACGCTGTCGCGGCGCAGCGGGCAGTTCCGCATCGAAGGCCCGCGCCCGGCGGTCGAGCGCGCCGCGGCGCTGCTCGACCGGCTCTACCTCGCCGCCGGCGCGCCGATCGGCGAACGCGCGCTGCAGCTCGCGCTCGTCGACGCCGCGGCCCCTGTGGCCGCGGC
>MEGM01000252.1:0-2345 GCA_001725505.1 Rubrivivax sp. SCN 70-15
CTCACCGACAAGCGGGTCTCGGGCGCGAGCGATGCAAGCAGGGCGGCGAGCAGCGCCGCGTTGCGGTACGGCGTCTCGATGATCAGCTGGGTCTGCTGCAGCCGCCGCGAGGTGGATTCCAGCTCGCGCAGTCGCGCCGTGCGCGCCGCCGCGTCCTGCGGCAGGTAGCCGACGAAGGCAAAGCTCTGTCCGTTCAGACCGCTCGCGGCGAGCGCCAGCAGCAGCGAACTGGCGCCGGCCAGCGGCAGCACCGGCACGCCGGCGGCGTGCGCGGCCTCGACCAGCGCGGCGCCGGGGTCGGCCACCGCGGGCAGCCCGGCTTCGGAGATCAGGCCCAGGTCGTGCCCGGCCAGCGCCGGCGCCAGCAAGGCCTGCCATTCGGCCGCCGGCACCGGCTCGCGGCTGCCCTTGCGCGGGCGCGGCAGTTCGCGGATCGACGTTTCCTGCAGCGGCCGTGCGAGCGGAACGACGGCCGCGACACGCTTGAGGAAGGCGCGCGCGCTGCGTGCGTCCTCGGCCGCCCAATGCGCCAGCGCGGCCGCCTGGCGGATCACGCCCAGCGGCAGCACGTCCTGCAGCTCGACCTCGGCCGCGCCGAGGTCGAGCGTGTTCGGCACCAGCAGCAGGCGACCCTTGTTCATGCGTCGAGCGGGTCGATGCCGGCCTGGCGCAGCAGCATGCAGGTGCGGATCAGCGGCAGGCCCACGAGCGCGGTCGGGTCGTCGGACTCGATCGCGTCGAGCAGCGCGACCCCCCGGCCTTCGCTCTTGGCGCTGCCGGCGCAGTCGTAGGGCTGTTCCAGGCGCAAGTAGCGCTCGATCTCGGCGTCCGACAAGGACCGGAAGCGCACCTGCACCGCGGCCAGCATGGCGCGCTCGAAGCCGGCCGCTGGGCGCGAAACGGCGAGCGCGGTCTGGAACACGACCCGGCACCCGCTCATCCGGCGCAGCTGCGCGACGGCGCGCTCGTGATCGCCGGGCTTGCCGATCGCCTCGCCGTCGAGGTCGGCGACCTGGTCGGCGCCGATCACCACCGCGTCCGGGTGGAGCGCAGCCACGGCGCGGGCCTTCTCGAGCGCGAGCCGCAGCGCCAGCTCGGCCGGACGCTCGCCGGCGCGCGGCGATTCGTCGACCCGTGGCGCGACGACGGTGAACGGCAGGCCTAGGCGCTCGAGCAGCTCGCGCCGGTAGCGCGAAGTCGAGCCGAGGATCAGTGCTGGGGCGGTCATCGCGGGAATTGTCCCATCCGGGCCGTCACGGGGTGGCCGCTACACTGCCGCTCACCATGGACAAGCTTTCCCTTCCCGAAGCTTCGGCAGCGGCCGAATCCGCAGCCGCCGGCGCTCGCCGCGGGGCGCAGGTCTGAGCGATGGCGCGCGAACGCGGATTCGACGCACGCCGGCTCGACCTGCCGGCCTTCGCAGCGGCGGGCGCGACGCTGGCGAGCGAGGCGGCACAGGCGGACCTGGGGCGTCTGCGTGACAACCTGGTGCCGCTGCCCGCCGATGCCGCGCCGGCGCCGGTGCGCTGGTCGGCCCGGGGCGAGCTGCGCCCGGTATCCGGTGGCGCGCCGCAGCCCTGGCTGCACCTGGAGGTCGACAGCACCGTCGCGCTGCAGTGCCAGCGCTGCCTGCAGCCCATGCTCAGCCCGCTGACGGTCGACCGCTGGTTCCGCTTCGTCGCCGACGAGGACGAGGCCGCGCGGCTGGACGAGGAGGTCGAGGAGGACGTCCTGGCCGTCTCGCGCAGCTTCGACCTGCTGGCGCTGGTCGAGGACGAACTGATCCTGGCGTTGCCGATCGTGCCGCGGCACGAGGCCTGCCCCGAGCCGCTGCTGCCCCCGCAAGCCGAGGCGGACGAGCCCGACGCCGAAGAATCCCCGCATCCGTTCGCGGCGCTGGCGGCGCTGCGCCGGCCGCCGGGCGGCGGCTGAGTCATGCGGCCGACGATCCCGGGCATGCTACACTCGCGGGCTTTGCGACGGCGGGTGCCTCTGGGCGAGCCCGGCCAGCGGTCAGCCCAGCCGGGCGCCGCGTCCGCAACCTTTCTAGCATCCGTCTCCGCATCTGCGCCCGTCCGCGAGCGCGTGCCGACCCCAGGAGAATTCCATGGCCGTTCAGCAGAACAAGAAGTCGCCGTCCAAGCGCGGCATGCACCGTTCGCACAATGCCGTCGCGGCGCCGGGCACGGCGATCGAGCCGACCACCGGCGAGGTCCATCTGCGCCACCACATCAGCCCGACCGGCTTCTACCGCGGCCGCAAAGTCCTGAAGACCAAAGCCGACGCCTGAGCGGGACGGGCAGCAGCGCCTGCGCGCTGATGACCGCCAGCTCAGGGGCGAGCGC
>MEGM01000252.1:2434-4861 GCA_001725505.1 Rubrivivax sp. SCN 70-15
GGCCTGCCAAGGCTGAGCGGGACGGGCAGCAGCGCCTGCGCGCTGATGACCGCCAGCTCAGGGGCGAGCGCCCGCAAGCGCGAGCGCGGCCTGCCAAGCCTGAGCGGGACGGGAAGTAGCGCCTGCGCGCCGATGACCGCCGAATCCACGGCAACGCGCTGAGCCCGCCGTGTCACTGCAAGCCTCCCTGGAACCGCTGCCGCTGGTGCGCATCGCCGTCGACTGCATGGGCGGCGACCACGGTCCGGCGATCACGCTGCCGGCCTGCCGCGCCTTCCTCGACAAGCACCCCGCTGCCGAACTCGTGCTCGTCGGCAGCGCCGCCGCGCTCGACGCTGCGCGCCATTGGCCTCGCTGCAGCGTGGTCGTCGCGACCGAGGTCGTGACGATGGACGACCCGGTCGAGGTCGCGCTGCGCAAGAAGCGCGATTCGTCGATGCGCGTCGCGATCGCCCAGCTCAAGGCGGGGGACGACGGCCAGGCGCCGCTCGCGCACGCCTGCGTCTCGGCCGGCAACACCGGCGCTCTGATGGCGGTGGCGCGCTATCTGCTGAAGACGCTGGACGGCATCGACCGGCCCGCGATCGCTACCGTGATGCCGAACCGGCTCGATCGCTACACGACGGTGCTCGACCTCGGCGCGAACGTCGACTGCACGCCCGAGCACCTGCTCCAGTTCGCGGTGATGGGCAGCGCGCTCGTCGCGGCGGTCGAAGGGCGCGAGGACCCGACGGTGGGGCTGCTCAACATCGGCGAAGAGGCGATCAAGGGCAGCGAGACGATCAAGCGCGCCGCCGACCTGCTGCGCGCGGCGGCCGCGGGCGGGCGCATCAACTTCCACGGCAACGTCGAAGGCAACGACATCTTCAAGGGCACCACCGACATCGTCGTCTGCGACGGCTTCGTCGGCAACGTGCTGCTCAAGACCAGCGAGGGGCTGGCGTCGATGCTGAGCGACTTCATCCGCCAGGAGTTCACGCGCAGCGTCTTCGCGAAGGCGGCGGCACTGATCGCGCTGCCGGTGCTGAACCGCTTCAAGGCCCGCGTCGACCCGCGCCGCTACAACGGCGCGGCGCTGCTCGGCCTGCGCGGGCTGGTCTTCAAGAGCCATGGTTCGGCCGACGCCTTCGCGTTCGAGATGGCGCTGACCCGGGCGTATGATGCCGCCCGCAATCGGCTGCTCGATCGCGTTCACGACCGCATCGCCGAAACCCTGCAGGCGCTGCCGTCGCGCGACGAAGCGGCCCAGGAAGCCGCATGACCGCCACCCCATCCGCCCCGCTGTACTCCCGCATCACCGGCACCGGCAGCTACCTGCCGCCGCGCCGGCTGACGAACGGCCTGGATCGTCGAGCGCACCGGCATCCGGGCACGCCATTTCGCCGCCGACGGCGTCAATTCCAGCGACCTGGCGCTGCAGGCGGCCCGGCACGCGCTCGAGGCCGCCGGCCGCAGCGCGGGCGACATCGACCTGATCATCGTCGCGACCTCGACACCCGACATGGTGTTCCCGTCGACCGCGACCATCCTGCAGGCCAAGCTCGGCGTGCACGGCTGCCCCGCCTTCGACCTGCAGGCGGTGTGCTCGGGCTTCGTCTACGCGTTGACGGTCGCCGACGCAATGATCCGCTCCGGCGGCGCGCGCTGCGCGCTCGTCATCGGCGCCGAGGTGTTCTCGCGCATCCTCGACTTCAACGACCGCACGACCTGCGTGCTGTTCGGCGACGGCGCCGGCGCCGTGGTGCTCGAGGCGAGCAGCACGCCCGGTATCCTGGCGAGCGACCTCCATGCCGACGGCCGCCACGTCGGCGTGCTGTGCGTGCCGGGCACGGTGGCCTGCGGCCAGGTGCTCGGCGATCCGCTGCTCAAGATGGACGGCCAGGCGGTGTTCAAGCTCGCGGTCGGCGTGCTCGACAGCGCGGCGCGCGCGGTGCTCGCCAAGGCCGGCCGCAGCGAGGCCGACCTGGACTGGCTGGTCCCGCACCAGGCCAACATCCGCATCATGACCAGCACCGCGAAGAAGCTGAAGCTGGCGCCGGAGAAGCTGATCGTCACCGTCGACGAGCATGGCAACACCTCGGCCGCTTCGGTGCCGCTGGCGCTGGACGTCGCGGTCAGGAGCGGCCGCATCAAGCCCGGCGACACCGTGCTGCTCGAAGGCGTGGGCGGCGGTTTCACCTGGGGCGCCGTGCTGCTCGACTTCTGAGCGCCCACAAGAAGAGTTGGAAACAGCCCCACGATGGTTCCGTTCGCTTTCGTCTTTCCCGGCCAGGGCTCGCAGTCCGTGGGCATGCTCGACGCCTGGGGGGATCACCCCGCCGTCCAGGCCACGCTCGCCGAAGCTTCGGCCGCGCTCGACCAGGACATCGCCCGCCTGATCCACGATGGCACGAAGGAGCAGCTCGACCTGACGGTCAACACGCAGGT
>MEGM01000252.1:4869-9236 GCA_001725505.1 Rubrivivax sp. SCN 70-15
CCTGCTGGCGCGCCTGGTGCGCCGAGGGCGGTCCGCAGCCGGCTGCGCTGGCCGGGCACTCGCTGGGCGAGTACAGCGCGCTCGTCGCGGCCGATGCCCTCGCGCTGGCCGACGCGGTGCCGCTGGTTCGCTTTCGCGCCCAGGCGATGCAGGACGCGGTGCCGGTGGGCACCGGCGCGATGGTCGCGGTGCTCGGCGCCGACGGCACGCTGGTCGCCCGCGTTTGTGCGCAGGCGGCCGCCGACAGCGGCGAGGTCGTCGGCGCGGCCAATTACAACGACCCGAAGCAGACCGTCATCGCCGGCTCGAAGGCCGGTGTCGAACACGCCTGCGAGGCCTTGAAGGCCGTCGGTGCGAAGCGGCTGCTGCCATTGCCGGTGTCGGCGCCGTTCCACTCGGCGCTGATGAAACCCGCCGCCGACCGCCTGAAGCTGCGCTTGGCCGAGACGCCGATCCGCACGCCGCGCATCCCGGTCGTCAACAACATCGATGTCGCCGTCGAGACCGACCCGGTGCGCATCCGCGACGCGTTGGTCCGCCAGGCCTTCGGGCCGGTGCGCTGGGTCGAGGTCGTGCAGGCGCTGCAGGCGCGCGGCCTGAAGCATGTCGTCGAATGCGGGCCGGGCAGGGTGCTGACGAAGATCGTCGCCCGCATCGACCCGGCGTTGGTGACCACCGAAGTGATGGACCCCGCCTCGCTGGCGCACGCGAAGGAACTGCTGCAATGAGCGAGATCCAGACTGCGCTCGTCACCGGGGCCTCGCGTGGCATCGGCCGCGCGATCGCGATGACCCTCGCGGCCCGCGGGATGCGCGTCGTCGGCACGGCGACCACCGACGCCGGCGCGGCCGCGATCGGCGAGGCGCTGGCGCCGTTCGGGGGCCGCGGTCGCTGCCTGAACGTCACCGACGCCGCGGCGCTGGACGCGACCGTCGACGAGATCGTCAAGGACTTCGGCGGCCTGCAGGTGCTCGTCAACAACGCCGGCATCACGCGCGACATGCTCGCCGCAAGGTTGTCCGACGAGGCCTGGGACGCGGTGATCGATACCAACCTGAAGGCCGTGTTCCGCATGTGCCGCGCGGTGATCCGGCCGATGATGAAGCAGCGCTACGGCCGCATCGTCAACATCACCTCGGTGGTCGGCGCGAGCGGCAACGCAGGCCAGGCGAACTACGCCGCCGCGAAGGCGGGCGTCGCCGGGATGACGCGCTCGCTCGCGCGCGAGCTGGGCAGCCGCAACGTCACCGTCAACTGCGTCGCGCCGGGCTTCATCGCGACCGACATGACCGACGGCTTGCCCGAAGCGACGAAGGCCGCGCTGCTGGCTCAGATCCCGCTCGGGCGCCTCGGTGCGGCCGACGAGGTGGCGCATGCGGTGGCCTTCCTCGCGAGCCGCGAAGCCGGCTACATCACCGGTACCGAACTGCACGTCAACGGCGGCATGTACATGGTCTGACCGGCCCCGCGAAGGGCCTGGTTTCCGGTTCGAGCCCCGCCGGTAGAATCGCGGGCTGTTTTCCGATCCCACTCCCGGAGGAGTCATGAGCGATATCGAAGCGCGTGTCAAGAAAATCATCGCCGAGCAACTCGGCGTTCCCGAGTCCGACGTCACCAACGAAAAGGCCTTCGTGGCCGACCTGGGCGCGGACTCGCTCGACACGGTCGAACTGGTGATGGCCCTCGAGGACGAGTTCGGCATCGAGATCCCCGACGAAGAGGCCGAGAAGATCACCACCGTCCAGCTGGCGATCGACTACGCGGTCGGTCACCAGAAGGCATAAGTCCCGAATGTCTCGGCGCAGAGTCGTCGTCACCGGGCTCGGGCTCGTCAGCCCGGTCGGCAACAGCGTCGCCGAAGGCTGGGCGAACCTGGTCGCCGGGCGCTCGGGCATCGCGAACATCACCAAGTTCGACGCGTCGGCCTTCGCGTGCCGCTTCGCGGGTGAGGTCAAGGGCTTCGACGTCGAGCAGTACATGCCGGGCAAGGAAGCCCGGCACATGGACAGCTTCATCCATTACGGCATGGCCGCCTCGATCCAGGCGGTGCAGGACGCCGGCCTGCCGCACGGCGAGGCGCTGACCGAGGCGCAGGCGGAGCGCTTCGGCGTGATCGTCGGCTCGGGCATCGGCGGGCTGCCGATGATCGAGCAGACCGACGGCGAGTACCGCGAACGCGGTCCGCGCCGGATCTCGCCTTTCTTCGTGCCGGCGTCGATCATCAACATGATCTCGGGCCATGTCTCGATCCGCTTCGGCTTCACCGGGCCGAACCTGGCGATCGTGACCGCCTGCACGACCGGGCTGCACTGCATCGGCGAGGCCGGCCGGCTGATCGAGTATGGCGACGCCGACGTGATGGTCGCCGGCGGTGCCGAGAGCACCGTCTCGCCGCTGGGCATCGGCGGATTCGCGGCGGCGCGCGCGCTGTCGACGCGCAACGACGATCCGCAGGCCGCCTCCCGTCCCTGGGACAAGGATCGCGACGGCTTCGTGCTCGGCGAGGGTGCCGGCGTCGTCGTGCTCGAGGAGTACGAGCACGCGAAGAAGCGTGGCGCGAAGATCTACGCGGAACTGGCCGGTTTCGGCATGGGCGCCGACGCCTTCCACATGACGGCGCCGAACGTCGACGGCCCGAAGCGCTCGATGCTCGCCGCGCTGCGCAACGCGCGCATCGACGCGAGCGAGGTCCAGTACCTGAACGCGCACGGCACGAGCACGCCGCTGGGCGACCTGAACGAGACGAACGCGATCAAGCTCGCCTTCGGTGCCCATGCCGGGCGGCTGGTGGTGAGCTCGACCAAGTCGATGACCGGCCACCTGCTCGGTGGCGCCGGAGGGATCGAGTCGGTGTTCACCGTGCTCGCGCTGCACCACCAGGTCGCGCCGCCGACGATCAACCTGACGACGCCCGACCCCGAATGCGATCTCGACTACTGCGCGAACCAGGCGCGCGAGATGAAGATCGACGTCGCCGTGAAGAACAACTTCGGCTTCGGCGGCACCAACGGCACGCTCGTCTTCCGGCGCGCGTGAGGCCCGCATGCGCCAGCCACCGCCGGTCGGCGTGACCTGCTCCGGCGGCGGGGTCTGGCGGATTGCGCAGTCGACGCTCGCCGCGCTGACGGCGCTGGTCTTCGTCGCCTGGGGGGCCTTGCTGCTCGACGCCTCGCCCGCGATCGCGCTTGCCGCGGCGGCGCTGGCCGGGCTCGTTGCCGGGGGCACGGTGTGGCGGCTGTCGCCGCCGCGTCCGGTCAGGCTGCAATGGGACGGTGCGGTCTGGTCGGCCGACGGTCGGCCGGGCGGCGTGACGGTGATGCTCGATCTCGGTGCCTGGATGCTGGTGCGTTTTCGCGCGCAGGCCGGCGGCCCGGTGCAATGGCTGCCGCTGCCCGACCGCGAGGTCGGCGCGGCGCGCCACGCGCTGCGCGCCGCGCTGTTCTCGCCCGCGGCGCCGGCACGGCCGGCCGCAGGCTCGCCCGGGCAAGGGTCCGGCTGAATGGCCGACGCGGATGCCGATGCCCTGCTCGTCGACCGTGTCAAGCACGGCGACGTGCGGGCGTTCGAGATGCTGGTCGTCAAGTACCAGCGCCGCATCGAGCGCCTGATCGGCCGCATGGTGCGCGACGTCGACCTGGTCCAGGACATCGCCCAGGAGACCTTCATCCGCGCCTACCGCGCGCTGCCACAGTTCCGCGGCGAGAGCGCGTTCTACACCTGGCTGTACCGGATCGCGGTCAACACGGCGAAGAAGGCGCTGGTCGAACTCAAGCGCGACCCGCTGGTTTCCGAGTCGTCGCGGGTCTCTGCGGACGACGGCGACGAAACTTCGCGGGTCGAAAACGAACTAAGCGACGGCGAGACCCCGGAAGCCTTGCTGGCAAGCAAGGAAATCGCCGCGGCGGTGAACAGCGCGATCGAGGCCTTGTCGGACGACCTCCGGCAGGCAATCACGCTGCGCGAGATCGAAGGATTGAGCTACGAAGAGATCGCCGAGATGATGAACTGCCCCATCGGCACCGTGCGTTCGCGCATCTTCCGCGCCCGCGAGGCGATCGCCGCGAGGCTGCGTCCCTTGCTCGACACCCGCGACGGCGAACGCTGGTGAGGCCCTCCCCCGACCGTCGCCACACCACCCTTCGAAGGCTGCGCGCCCATGAACCCGACCCGATCGAATGCTGAAACGCCGGCCGACTCGCCGGGCGCGTGGCTGTCCGCCCTCGCCGACGGCGACTCCGCGGCGCTGCCGCAGGCCTGCCAGCTCTGGCGCGACGACGCACAGGCGCGCCGAACCTGGCACGCCTACCACCTGATCGGCGACGTGATGCGCTCGGACGAACTGGCGCGCCCGGCGGCGGGGGACGCCG
>MEGM01000253.1 GCA_001725505.1 Rubrivivax sp. SCN 70-15
GTCGACGCCGGCGCGGAAGGCCGCGAACAGGCGCGGCGGCAGGCCCGGGCCGACGCTCGCGTTCGCGGGCCACACCGACGTCGTCCCGACCGGCCCGCTCGAGCGCTGGACGAGCGACCCCTTCGTGCCTTCGCACCGCGACGGCCGGCTCTATGGCCGCGGCGCCGCCGACATGAAGACCTCGGTCGCCGCGATGGTGGTCGCGGCCGAGGAGTTCGTCGCCGCGAACCCGGCTTTCGCCGGCGCGATCGCGTTCCTGCTCACCAGCGACGAGGAAGGCCCGGCGCTCGACGGCACGCTGCGCATCGTCGAATGGCTGCGCGCGCGCAACGAGCGGCTCGACGCCTGCATCGTCGGCGAGCCGACCTCGGTCCAGCGTCTGGGCGACATGGTCAAGAACGGCCGTCGCGGCACGCTGTCGGGCCGGCTCGTCGTGCGCGGCGTGCAAGGCCACATCGCCTACCCGCACCTGGCGAAGAACCCGGTCCACGCGTTCGCGCCGGCACTGGCCGAACTGGTCGCGACGCGCTGGGACGAGGGCAACGCCTACTTCCCGCCGACCGGCTGGCAGGTGAGCAACGTCCACGCAGGCACCGGCGCGACGAACGTGATCCCGGGCGAGCTGGTGCTGGACTTCAATTTCCGCTTCGGCACCGAATCGACCCCCGAGTCGCTGAAGGCGCGGCTGCACGAGGTGCTCGACCGACACGGCGTCGAATACGACCTGGCCTGGACACTCGGCGGCGAGCCCTTCCTGACGACGCCGGGCCGGCTGAGCGAGGCGCTCGCCGGCGCGATCGAGGCCGGGTGCGGCGTGCGCCCCGAGCTGTCGACGACCGGCGGCACCTCGGACGGCCGCTTCATCGCGAAGATCTGCACCCAGGTGATCGAGTTCGGCCCGGTCAACGCAAGCATCCACAAGATCGACGAGCACGTCGAGGTCGCGGCGATCGAGGCGCTGAAGAACGTCTACCGCGGCACGCTCGAGCGCTTTCTCCGATGACGGTACTGGCGCTCGTCGAAGCCCAAGCCGCCCGCCTCGACCAGGCGGGCGTTTGTTTTGGACATGGCACGACCAACGCCTTCGACGAGGCGGCCTGGCTGGTGCTGTGGCGGGGTCACGCCAGAGCAGCAGGCGGCCGTCGAGGCGCTGGTCGACGAGCGCATCCGCACGCGCAGGCCGGCCGCCTACCTGACCGGCGAGGCCTGGCTGCAGGGCGTGCCGTTCTTCGTCGACGAGCGCGTGATCGTGCCGCGCTCGCTGATCGCCGAGCCGCTGGCCGACGGAACGCTGGACGCCTGGCTGCCGGCCGAGACGCGGCGCGCCTTCGCGCGCAAGACGCGCAAAGGCCCTCGGCCTGCGCGCGGCCGTGCGCGGGCACGGCCGCGCGTCCGGGGCTCGGTGCTGGACCTGTGCACCGGCAACGGCAGCCTTGCGGTGCTGGCGGCACTGGCCTGGCCCGAGGTCGGCGTCGACGCCACCGACGTCTCGGCCGACGCCCTCGCCGTAGCCCGCCGCAACGTCGAGCGCCACGGCCTGCAGGACCGAATCTGGCTGCGCCAGGGCGACGGTCTGGCGGCGGCCGACGGCGCCTACGACCTGATCCTCTGCAACCCGCCCTACGTGAACCGAGACTCGATGAACCAACTGCCGCCCGAATACCGGGCCGAGCCCGCGCTCGCGCTGGACGGCGGCGCCGACGGCATGGATTTCGTGCGCCGACTGATCCACGACGCGCCGCAACACCTGACCGGGCACGGCATGCTGGTGCTCGAGATCGGCCACGAGCGCGAGCACTTCGAGGCCGCGTTCCCGCGCCTGCCCGCAGTGTGGCTGTCGACGAGTGCCGGCGACGAACAGGTGCTGCTGCTGACGCGCGAGTCGCTCGCGGCCACCGGCTTGCAAGCCGGTGGCCCGACGCCAGCCACTCGCGAGCGCGCAGGCGCTCGCTCGGAGCGGGCGTCGTGATCACGCTGCGCAACATCACGCTGCGCCGCGGCACCAAGGTCGTGCTGCAGGGCGCGAACCTCGTCCTCCAGCCGGGCGAGAAGGTCGGCCTGATCGGGCGCAACGGCGCCGGCAAGTCGAGCCTGTTCGCGATGCTGACGAACCGGCTCCACGCCGACGCCGGCGACGTCGAGATCCCGCCGCGCTGGCGCGTCGGCGAGGTGGCGCAGAACATGCCCGAGACCGACGACGGCGCGACCGAGTTCGTGCTCCAGGGCGACCTGCCGCTGATGGCCGCGCAGGCCGAGCTCGCCGCGGCCGAGGCCAGCGGCGACGGCAACGCGATGGCGCATGCGCACCTGGCGCTCGACGAGGCCGGCGCCTTCGACGCCCGCGCCCGCGCGCAGGCGCTGCTGCTCGGCCTGGGCTTCAAGAACGAGCAGCTCGACGCGCCGGTGAACAGCTTCTCGGGCGGCTGGCGCATGCGGCTGCAGCTGGCGCGCGCGCTGATGTGCCCGGCCGACCTGCTGCTGCTCGACGAGCCGACGAACCACCTGGACCTGGACGCGCTGGTCTGGCTCGAGGCCTGGCTCAAGCGCTTCGACGGCCTGATGGTCGTGATCAGCCACGACCGCGAGTTTCTCGACGCCGTCACGCGCGTCACCGTGCACCTGGACGAAGCCACGCTGACGCGCTATACGGGCAACTACAGCGCCTTCGAGGAGATGCGCGCCGAGCGCATGGCGCAGGCCGCGGCGGCCTACGGCAAGCAGCAGGAACGCATGGCGCACCTGCAGCGCTTCATCGACCGCTTCAAGGCCAAGGCGAGCAAGGCCAAGCAGGCGCAGAGCCGCGTCAAGGCGCTGGCGCGGATGGAGAAGCTGGCGCCGGTGCTGACCGCGAGCGACTTCCAGTTCGAGTTCCGCGAGCCGCAGAGCCTGCCCAACCCGATGCTGAGCTTCGACGGCCTGGTCTGCGGCTACATGACGGCCGACACGGCCGCCGCGAGCGGCGATCTGCCCCCCGGGGGGGCGGCACCCGGCTCCGGGCGGCCGAGCGCCGGGCGCGCGACGCCGATCGTCGGCAACGTCAGCCGCTCGGTGCTCGCCGGCCAGCGCATCGGCATCCTGGGCGCCAACGGCCAGGGCAAGTCGACGCTCGTGAAGACGATCGCGCATGCGCTGCCGCCGCTGGCCGGCACGGTGACCGAAGGCAAGGGCCTGGTCATCGGCTACTTCGCGCAGCAGGAGCTCGACGTGCTGCAGCTCGACGACGGCGCGCTGATGCACATGGTGCGGCTGGCGCGCGACGTCGGCCCGGCCGCGCGCGAACAGGAGCTGCGCGACTTCCTCGGCCAGTTTCGATTCACCGGCGAGATGGTCAACCAGGCGGTGGGCTCGCTGTCGGGCGGCGAGAAGGCGCGCCTGGTGCTGGCAATGCTGGTCTGGCAGCGGCCGAACCTGCTGCTGCTCGACGAGCCGACGAACCACCTCGACCTGACGACGCGCGAGGCGCTGTCGATCGCGCTCAACGAGTTCGAGGGCACGGTGATGCTCGTCAGCCACGACCGCGCGCTGCTGCGCGAGGTCTGCGACGAGTTCTGGCTCGTCAGCCGCGGCGGCGTCCAGCCCTTCGACGGCGACCTCGACGACTACCAGCGCTGGCTGCTCGAGGTCGCGCGCGCGACGGCCAAGGGCCAGCCGGCGCCGCCGGCGCCGGGCGTCCCGCGCGCGGCGGTCGAGGCACCGCCCACCGCAGCCGCGAAGTCGACGCCGGCGCCATCGCCCACCCCGCCCCGCCGCGACGACCGCAAGGCCGCGGCGCAGACGCGTTCGCAGATCGCGAACCGGACCCGGCCGCTGCGCATCGAAGTGCAGCAGATCGATGCCCGACTCGCCAGCCTGGCGACCGAGAAGGCCGAGATCGAGGCGCTGCTCGCGCGCGGCAAGCGGACTCCGGCCGAGATCGCCGACGCCGGGCGCCGGCTCAACCACATCGCCGCCGAGGTCGCGCGGCTCGAGGAGCGCTGGCTCGAGCTGACCGGCGAGATCGAGTCGATCAACGCCGCAGGCTGAGAGCGCCGTGAGCGTCGAGGCCGGGTCGGCGTCATGGTTTTATATTGTGCACAATTGTTTTGCGTACAATTCTTCAGATGCCTCGCCCGACAGACTCCGACCCGCGCACCGCCTGGCTGGCGCTCGACCGCCAGCTCTGCTTCGCGCTGTACTCGGCGTCGCTGGCGATGACCAAGCTCTACAAGCCGCTGCTCGCCCCGCTCGGACTGACCTACCCGCAGTACCTGGTGATGCTCGCACTCTGGGAGGCCGACGGCATCACCGTCGGCCGGCTCGGCGAGCGCGTCGCGCTCGATTCGGGCACGCTGACGCCGCTGCTCAAGCGGCTGGAGGCCTCCGGCCTGGTGCAGCGCCTGCGCGACGCCGACGACGAACGCCGCGTGCTGCTGCGCCTCAGCGCGGCCGGCCGCGCGCTCCAGCGCCGCGCCGTCGCGGTGCCCGAAGCGGTGGTCCGCGCCACCGGTTGCGATCTGGCCGAGGTCTCGGCCCTCACCGCACGGCTGACCGCGCTGCGCGAACGGCTCACCCAGGCCACCCCTCACGCGGCCTGACGCCGCCCCCCCCCAAACCAACGAAGGACACCGAATGGCTCTCGACAAAGCCCTCTACACCGCGCACGCGACCTCGACCGGCGGCCGCACCGGCAGCACCGAGTCTTCGGACGGCCGCATCAGGCTGCAGCTGTCCACGCCCAAGGAACTGGGCGGCGACGGCGGCCCGGGCACCAACCCCGAGCAATTGTTCGCGGCCGGCTACTCGGCCTGCTTCATCGGCGCGATGAAGGCGGTCGCGGCGAGCCGCAAGGTCCGGCTGCCGGCCGAGGTCTCGATCCGGGCCGAGGTCGCGATCGGCCCGATGACGGGCAAGCCCGGCGCGTTCGGCATCGCGGTTGCGATGGCGGTCAGCGTGCCCGGGATGGAGCGTGCCGAGGCCGAGGCGCTGGTCGCGGCCGCGCACGAGGTCTGCCCTTATTCGAACGCGACACGCGGCAACATCGACGTCGCGCTCAGCGTGATCTGACATCCGCCGGGGACTGCGCCGACAATCGGCGCATGAGCCCCGTGCCGATCGCCCCCGACGGCGGCCCCTGGCCGCTGCACGACAGCCTGGCCTCGCGTGCCGCCGAGGCGCTGGCACTCGCCGGCGCGCCGCCGCAGGCGCTGATGGAGCGCGCCGGCCTGGCGGTCGCGCAGCTGGCGCTGGCGCTGGCGCCGCACGCGCGCAGCGTCCAGGTCTACGCCGGGCCGGGCAACAACGGCGGCGACGGGCTGGTGGCCGCACGCCACCTGCATCGCGCCGGCAAGGCGACTCGCGTCATGCTCTGCACCGATGGCGAGCGG
>MEGM01000254.1 GCA_001725505.1 Rubrivivax sp. SCN 70-15
GCCACGATGGCCGGCTGCGCCACGGCGAGCTCGCCGACACCGTCGTCGAGCTCGACGCCGACGCGCGGCTGTTCGTGCTCGGCGAGCATTTCCGCGCGTCGTCGGCCGGGCGGCTGCACCTGGACCACCGCGTCGAACAGGTCGTGCGCGCGGTGCAGCGGCCGGTGCTGGTCGTCACCGGCAGCCGCTTCGCGACGCCGGAGCGCTTCGTGATCGCGTTCGACGGCAGCCCGACCGCGCGCCGCACCGTCGAGCGCGTCGCGGCCAGCCCGCTGCTCGCCGGGCTGCCGGTGCTGGTGGCGATGGCCGGCGCCGATGCCGGGCCCGCCCGGCGCCAGCTCGACGAAGCGCGCAGCGCGCTCGAGCAGGCCGGCTTTCGCGTCGAGACCGAGCTGATTCCCGGCGAGCCCGAGGCGGTGCTGCCGCCACTGTTGAAGGCGCAGGGCGCGTCGCTGCTGGTGATGGGCGCCTACGGACATTCGCGCATCCGCCAGCTCGTCGTCGGCAGCACGACGACCACGCTGCTGCGCACCGCCGACGCGCCGGCGCTGATTCTTCGCCAGGGTCGGCTCGCGCCCGGTGGCGCGTGACCACGATCAAATGTCCCGTATCGGCCGGGGTGGAGAATGCCGCCGGTGCAAGCCTGCGCGACTCGCCTGACCGCGACCGGCTGCGCTCGCCGTTGGAGAAGGCACGTCATGATCAATGAAACCGTCGTCGAGCTTTCGCGCCTGCAGTTCGCGGCGACCGCGCTCTACCACTACCTCTTCGTGCCGCTGACGCTGGGCCTGAGCTTCCTGCTCGCGGCGATGGAGACGGTCTACGTGACCACCGGCAAGCCCATCTACAAGGCGATGGCGCAGTTCTGGGGCAAGTTGTTCATGATCAACTTCGCCCTCGGCGTGGCCACCGGGCTGACGATGGAATTCCAGTTCGGCACGAACTGGTCGTTCTATTCGAGCTTCGTCGGCGACATCTTCGGCGCGCCGCTCGCGATNNNGCTCGCGATCGAGGGGCTGATGGCCTTCTTCATGGAGTCGACCTTCGTCGGCATGATGGTCTTCGGCTGGCAGCGCCTGTCCAAGGGCCAGCACCTGGCCGTCACCTGGCTCGTCGCGCTCGGGTCGAACCTGTCCGCGCTGTGGATCCTGGTCGCGAACAGCTTCATGCAGGACCCGCAGGGCGCGGCGTTCAACCCGGTGACGATGCGCATGGAGCTGACCAGCTTCCAGCAGCTGATCTTCAGCCCCGACGCGCAGTCCAAGTTCGTCCACACCAGCATCGCCGGCTACGTGACCGCAGCGATCTTCGTCGCCGGGATCAGCGCGTTCTACCTGCTGAAGGGGCGCCACGTCGAGCTCGCCAAGCGCTCGTTCCGGATGGCCGCGCTGTTCGGCGTGCTCGCGACGATCGGCGTGATCACGCTCGGCGACGCGCTCGGCTTCGTCGCTGCGCAGGCGCAGCCGACCAAGCTCGCGGCGATGGAAGGGCTGTGGAAGAGCGAGCCCGGGCCGATGCCCTTCAACCTGATCGCGTTCCCGGACCAGCAAGGGCAGATCAACCGCGGCGAGGTCCAGGTGCCGTACCTGCTGTCGCTGCTGGTCACCCATTCGCTCGACGGCACCGTCGCCGGGATGGACGCGCTCGAGCGCGACGCACGCCGGCGGATAGACAACGGCATCCCGGCGGTGCTCGCGCTGCAGGCGCTGGCGAAGGACCCGAAGGACGCGGCCGCGCTGGCGCAGTTCCGGGCGCACGAGAAGGACCTCGGCTACGGTTTCCTGGCCCAGCGCCGCGCCGGCGACCTGACACAGGCGACGCCGCAGCAGCTGGCGCAGGCCGCGCGCGACGCGATCCCGCCGGTGGCGGCGGTGTTCTGGTCGTTCCGGCTGATGGTCGGCCTCGGGCTGCTGATGCTCGCGTACTTCGTGCTCGCGGTGCTGCTGACGCTGCGCAACAAGGTCCAGCACGAGCGCTGGTTCCTGAAGGCCGCGGTGTGGATGATCCCGGTGCCCTTCATCGCCAACGAGACCGGCTGGCTCGTCGCCGAGCTGGGGCGCCAGCCCTGGACCGTTTTCGGCGTGCTGCCGACCTGGATGAGCGCGTCGACCCACGGCGTGGGCTACATGGTGTTCTCGCTCGCCGGCTTCCTGCTCCTTTACACGAGCTTCATCGCGGTCGAGATGTTCCTGATGCTGCGCGCGATCCGCCAGGGCCCGGGCGACGACGGCCACGCCAGCGCGCCGCCCGAGCCGGTGCCGCTGCGCCCGCGACCGGCGATCGCGCGCAACCCGACGGTGGAGGGCTGAGCGATGGACCTCTACGCAATCCTGCAGCTGACCTGGTGGCTGCTGCTCGGCGTGCTGCTGATCGGCCTGGCGGTGATGGTCGGCATGGACATGGGCGTCGGTGCGATCCTTCGCTTCGTCGGCCGCACCGACCTCGAGCGGCGCGTCGCGCTGAACATCATCGGCCCGCACTGGGACGGCAACCAGGTCTGGTTCATCCTCGGCGGCGGCGCGGTCTTCGCCGCCTTTCCGCTGATCTACGCGACCGCGTTCTCGGGCTTCTACGTCGTCATGCTGCTGCTGTTGTGGACGATGATCGTGCGCCCGCTGGGCTTCGAGTACCGCAGCAAGATCGCCGACCCGCGCTGGCGCAACGTCTGGGACTGGAGCCTGTTCGTCAGCGGCGCGGTGCCGATGCTCGTGTTCGGCGCCGCCTTCGGCAACCTGTTCCGCGGCGTGCCGTTCCACTTCGCGTGGAACCTGACCTCGTACTACACCGGCAGCTTCGTCGGCCTGCTCAACCCGTTCGCGCTTCTGTGCGGCGGGCTCTCGCTGGCGCTGGCCGTGACGATGGGCGCGCTCACCGTGATGAACGGCGCCGACGGGGCCCTGCACGCGCGCGCACGCACGCTGGCGCAGGCGGCGGCGCTGGTCGCGATCGTGCTTTTCGCGATCGGTGGCGTCTGGGTCCACGCGCTGCCGGGCTACCAGCTCGTCAGCAGCCCGGGCGCGGGGGTCGCGCAGACGCCGCTGCAGCAGGTCGTGAGCGTGGCGGCCGGTGCCTGGCAGGCCAACTTCGCCGCGCATCCGCTGCTCTGGCTGCTGCCCGCCGCAGGCTTCGTCGGCATGGCCGGTGCGGCGCTCGCGGCCCGCGCCGGGCGCTCGCACCTGGGTTGGTGGCTCGGGGCGCTGGCCTGGATCGGCGTGATCGGCACCGCCGGCGCGTCGCTGTTCCCGTTCCTGCTGCCGTCGAGCAGCGATCCGTCGGTCAGCCTGACGCTGTGGAACGCCAGCTCGAGCCGGCTCACGCTGACGTGGATGCTCGGCTTCGCGCTCGTGTTCGTGCCGCTGATCGTCTGGTACACCAGCTGGGCCTTCTGGGTCATGCGCGGCAAGGTCGGTGCCGACAGCGTGGCCGCCGACGACCACGCCTACTGAAGCCCCAGCCATGCGCACCTTTGCCTACTTCCTGCTCTTCATGTTCCTCGCCACCGTGATCATCCTGCTCGCGGTGATGCTCGGCGACCTCGGCGCCTGGTACTTCGCCTGGCTCATCGGCACCGTGCTGATCGTGCTCGTCGCGGCGGCCGGGGCGGCGCTGCTGGACACGCAGGAAGACCAGGCCGCCGCGGCCGCGGGAACGCCTCGCCCACGCGCCTGATCGCGCCTCACCCGGCGCGGCCCAGCGCGGCCGCGCCGCCATCGTCGGAATCCATGCTCGCAGCAAGCTGGCTGCGCCGCGAGGCGCAGCAGATCCGCAGACCCTTGCAGCGCGCCGCGCTGGCCACTGCGCTGCAGGCGCTGGCGCTGGTGGCGCAGGCCTGGTGCCTCGCGACCCTGCTCGACGCCGCGCTGTCCGGCCACGCGCCGTTCGCGTCGCTGTGGCCGCAGGCGCTGGCGCTGGCCCTGCTGGCGCCGCTGCGCCTCGTGCTGAACCTGGCTGCGCGGCGCACGGCCCACACCGCGGCGCTGGACCTGGGTGCCGGCCTGCGCGGGCGGCTGCTCGCGCGCGTGCAGGCGCTCGGCCCGATCGGGCTGCGCGCGCAGGCCAGCGGCGACCTGATCACGCGTCTGGTCGACGGCGTCGACGCCTTGCTGCCGCATTTCGCGCGCGTGCTGCCGCAGAGCGCGACCGCGGCCATCGTGCCGCTGCTGCTCGCCGCCTTCGTGCTGCCGGCGGACTGGGTCTCGGGGCTGGTCCTGCTGCTGACCGCGCCGCTGATCCCGCTCTTCATGGCGCTGGTGGGCAGCGCTGCCGAGCGCGCCAGCCAGGCTCGCTTCGCCCAGCTCGCCCGCCTCGGCGCTGCGTTCGTCGATGCACTCGGCGGCCTGACCACGCTGCGCCAGCTCGGCGCCGCCGAGCGTGTGGCCCGGCGCCTCGACGCCGACGGCGAGGCCTACCGCCAGCTCACGATGCAGGTGCTGCGCGTCGCGTTCCTTTCGGCGCTGGTGCTGGAGTTCTTCGCCGCGGTCGGCATCGCCGTCGTCGCGGTGCTGGTCGGGTTCCGGTTGCTGGCGCACGAGATCGCGTTCCGCGACGGCCTGTTCGTGCTGCTGCTCGCCCCCGAGTTCTACCTGCCGCTGCGTGCGCTCGGCAGCCTGCGCCATGCGCGCATGGATGCACTGGCCGCGGCGCAGCAGCTGGCCTGTCTCGAGGCGCCTGCGCCGCCGGCCACCACGCCGCTGGCCGGCGGCCACCGTAGCCCTGCCGATGCGGCGCCCGGCCTGCGCTTCGAGGCCGTACAACATGCTCACGCCGGCCGCGCGGCGGCGCTGCGCGACTGCAGCTTCGAGCTGCGTCCGAACCGCGTCACCGCGCTCGTCGGCGCCACCGGTGCGGGCAAGAGCACGCTGCTGAGCCTGCTCCTCGGCTTCGTGCCGCCGACGTCGGGCCGGGTCCTCGTCGACGGCGTCGACCTGGCCGAGCTCGACATCGCGCAGTGGCGCTCGCGCCTGGCCTGGGTGCCGCAGCAGACCCACGTCTTCGAGGGCAGCCTGCGCGAGAACCTGGGCCTGGCCGCGCCGGACGCGGACGCTGCGGCGCTCGAACGCGCGGCCGCGGCGAGCGGGCTGGACGCGGTCATCGCGCGCGCGCCGCAGGGCTGGGACACGCCGCTGGGCGAGCGCGGCCTGGGCCTGTCCGGCGGCGAACTGCAGCGCTTGGCGCTGGCACGTGCGC
>MEGM01000255.1:0-810 GCA_001725505.1 Rubrivivax sp. SCN 70-15
GCGCGCCGGAACGATGGCCCGGCTCTTCACCGGCGTGCGGCGAGCCAGCGCAGCAGCGGCTCGCGCACCGGGCTCAGCCCCCGGTAGGCGAGCACCGCCGGGCTCATGCTGGCGATCGCGTCGTGGAGCTGGCGCGCGCGCTGCGGCGTCGTAACCGCGCCGGCCAGCGGCTCGACCTCGACCTGGATCGTGAACACCGCGCCCCGCCAGCCCGCGACCGGGATGAAGGTCTGGCGCTCGGTGCGCCACCAGGCCTGGCCGACGTCCAGACCCTGCCAGCGCTCCGGCGCCACGCGCATCGGGTGCGCGTGCAGGCGCGGGTGCGCGCTGACGTTCCAAACGAAACGCTCCCAGCGCTGCGCGCCGGCGACGAGCCGGGTCAGCGCCTCGGCGGCGCCGACGATGAGCGCGTTGTCGGCCACCGGGGCGTGCACTTCGGCGAAGCTGCGCCCGAGCTTTTCCTCCGGTGCCCAGTGCGAGGGCAGGCATACGGCGAGCCAGGGGATCGTGGCGTCGCTGGCGTCGACGATCGCGAAGTCCTCGGCGAAGGCCAGGCAGAGCAGGCCGGTGAGCCGCCACGGCGCGGGCAGCGAGCCCAGGCAGCGCGCGACCTCGTCGCCGAGGCCGAAGCTGCCGGCAGCGAGCTGCTCGACTCGGCCGTCGGCGACCGCGGTGCCGAGCGCGAGCGCCACGCCGCGGCGGCCGTCCCAGGCCCAGGCCTGCGGGTGCTCGGCAGCCGCCTGCTCGCACAGCGCGGCCAGCGCCGGGGCCGCGTCGAAGCCGTCCTGCACGAGCAGGGCCTGCTCGGCG
>MEGM01000255.1:819-13081 GCA_001725505.1 Rubrivivax sp. SCN 70-15
ACAGCACGGCGAGCTTCTCGCGCTGGTGGCGCGATCCGGGGGAAAGCGGGGTCAGCTGCGCGGCGCCGGGCGCGAGCCGGCGCAGCCCGGGCTGCATGCGGAACGGTGCGCCGACGGCGGCGTCGAAATCGAAGCTCATGAATGAGAAGGGCACCCGAAGGTGCCCTGATTCTCGGTCCAGCGCGAGGCTCAGACGCGCTTCTTGTACTCGTGCGTGCGGGTGTCGATCTCGATCTTGTCGCCGTTCTCGACGAACAGCGGCACCGCGATCTCGAAACCGGTGCCCACCAGCTTGGCCGGCTTCATCACCTTGCCCGAGGTGTCGCCCTTGACCGCCGGCTCGGTGGTGATCTCGCGCACCACGGTGGTCGGCAGTTCGACCGAGATCGCCTTGCCGTCGTAGAACACGACCTCGACGGACATGCCGTCCTCGAGGTAGTTGATCGCGTCACCCATGTTCTCGGCCTCGACCTCGAACTGGTTGTAGTCCTGGTCCATGAACACGTACATCGGGTCGGCGAAGTAGGAGTAGGTGCACTCCTTCTTGTCGAGCACGATCTGGTCCATCTTGTCGTCGGCCTTGAAGACGACCTCGGCGCCGCCGCCGTTGAGCAGGTTCTTCATCTTCAGCCGCACGGTGGCGGCGTTGCGGCCGCCGCGGCTGTATTCCGTCTTCAGCACGACCATCGGGTCCTTGCCTTGCATGATGACGTTGCCGGCGCGAATTTCCTGAGCGATTTTCATGTTGCGTGAGTCTTCAAGACTGCGCAGGCATGGATCGCTGCGCAAAGCCCGCAATTCTAGCAGAGCGGGTCGGTCTTCCGCCCGGCGTTGGCGACGAAGGCCTGCAATGCGCTGACCAGGTCGGGCTGGCGCGCCAGCGTGTCGCGCCAGGCCAGGCAGGCGGCTTGCCATGCCGCGCTGTCCGGCAGCGCGAAACGGCCCGGCGCGAGGCCGTTCCAGCCCCGCCACAGACCGTCCAGGCCCGGCAGCGCCGGAAATCGGTCGAGGAAGGCCTGGAGCTTGGCGGCGTGGGCGTCGTCGTGCTGCGGGTAGATCTGCCAGACGAACGGGGCGCCGGCCCAGATCGCGCGCACCAGCGAGTCCTCGCCGCGCACGAAGTTGATGTCGCTCACCCAAAGCAGCCGGTCGTAGTCGTCCTGCGTCAGCCAGGGCAGCGCGGCCGTGCGCAGCCCGCTCGGCAGGCTCTGGACCGCGGCCATCTGCGCCTGCACCGTGCCGGCGGTCAGCAGCAGCAGCGTCGGCTGCGCGGCGAGCAGGTCCAGCAGCGCAGGCAGCGCCGGGTTCGCGTAGCTGAACAGGCTCACGGCGCGCTCGCCCGGGTTCAGGCTCAGCCCCAGGCGGGCGAGCCAGGCGCTGCGGTCGAAGGCGGCGCGCTGCGCGAGCAGGCCCGGCTCGCGCAGCAGCCCGCCGGGCGTGAAGCCGGGAAAGAAGAACCACTTCGTCAGCCCGCCGGGCTGCGGCGACGGCAGCCCGTGCGAGCGCTCGACATAGCCTTCGGCGCTGAGGTACTCGAGGTTGACCCAGACCGGGCGGCGCCCGCGCATCGCCGCGACGAACGCCGCCGGCGGGTCGCAGCCGAAGGTCTCGACGACGACGTCGCCGGGCTCGGCGGCGGCGTCGAACGCGCCGACCTCGACGCCGGGTGCGTCGGCCGGCGCCATCCAGGCCAGCGCCGACGCGTCGTCGATCCACAACCGCACCGATTCGCCGCGCGCGGCGAGCCCGCGCGCGAGGCGCCAGCCGACGCCGACGTCGCCGTAGTTGTCGATCACGCGGCAGAACAGGTCCCAGCGCATCGGGTCGATTATCCGAGGCGACAATCGCCGCCGAGATGAGCGAACCCGACCCCGTGCGCGACAAGCTTCTGGCCGAGGTGGCGGCGCTGCCCGGCCTGCCCGGCGTCTACCGCTATTTCGACGCCGCTGGCGCGGTGCTCTACGTCGGCAAGGCGATCAACCTGAAGAGGCGCGTCTCGAGCTACTTCCACAAGGACCATGGCGGCACGCGCATCGGGATGATGGTCGCGCGCATCGCCAGGCTCGAGACCACGGTCGTACGCACCGAGGCCGAGGCGCTGCTGCTCGAGAACAACCTGATCAAGACGTTGAACCCGAAGTTCAACATCCTGTTCCGCGACGACAAGAGCTACCCCTACCTGAAGATCACCGGCCGCCCCGGACCCGAAGGCACCGCGCCGGCGCAGCGCTTCCCGCGCATGGCCTATTTCCGCGGCGCGGTCGATCGACGCCACCGCTACTTCGGCCCGTACCCGAATTCGTGGGCGGTGAAGCAGACGATCCAGCTGATGCAGAAGGTGTTCCGGCTGCGCACCTGCGAGGACACGGTGTTCAGCCACCGCTCGCGGCCCTGCCTGCTCTACCAGATCCAGCGCTGCTCGGGGCCTTGCGTCGGGCTGATCTCGGCCGAGCAGTACGCGCGCGACGTGCGCGACGCCGAGCGCTTCCTGCTCGGCGAGCAGGACGAGGTGATCGCCGACCTGCAGGCGCAGATGATGAGCCTGGCCGACGCGATGGCGTTCGAGCAGGCGGCCGAGGTGCGCGACCGCATCGGCTCGCTGTCGCAGGTGCTGCAGCAGCAGGCGGTCGAGGCGAGCAGCCTGTCGGCGGCGGACAAGGACGTCGACGTGCTGGCGGTGCGCGTCGCCGGCGGCCGCGCCTGCGTCAACCTGGCGATGGTGCGCGGCAGCCGCCACCTCGGCGACCGCGCCTATTTCCCGACCCATGTCGACGAAGGCGCGGCGATGGGCGCCGAGCAGGCCGACGAGCGCGGCGACGAGCGTGCGGCCGAAGGCGCCGTCGAGACCGCCGTGCTCGAGGCCTTCATTGCGCAGCATTACCTGGGCCAGCCCGTGCCGGGGCAGCTGGTGACGCGCCACCCGGTCGATCCGGCGCTGATCGCCGCGCTCGGCGAGGCCGCCGGCGTGCGCGTGCGCGCGACGCAGCAGCCGCGCGAGCAGCGCCGGATCTGGCTCGAGATGGCCGAGAAGGGTGCCGAGCTGGCGCTGGCGCGGCTGCTCGCCGAAGAGGGTTCGCAGCGCGAGCGCACGCGCGCGCTGATCGAGGCGCTCGACCTCGACATCGCCGACGCCGACGCGCTGCGCATCGAATGCTTCGACATCAGCCACACCGCGGGCGAGGCGACGCAGGCCTCGTGCGTCGTCTACGAGAACCACGCGATGCAGAGCGGCCAGTACCGGCGCTTCAACATCGAGGGCATCACCGGCGGCGACGACTACGCCGCGATGCGCCAGGTGCTGACGCGGCGCTACGCGCGGCTGGCCGAGGCGCGCGGCGACGACGGCGGCGAGGCGAAGGCGATGTCGAAGAAGGGCCTTGCGCGGCTGCCCGACCTGGTGCTCGTCGACGGCGGGCGCGGCCAGGTCGCGATGGCGCGCGAGGTGTTCGAGGAGCTCGGGCTGGACCTGTCGCTGATCGTCGGCGTCGAGAAGGGCGAAGGGCGCAAGGTCGGCCTCGAGGAGCTGGTCTTCGCCGACGGCCGCGAGAAGGTCTACCTCGGCCACGACTCGGCGGCGCTGATGCTGGTCGCGCAGATCCGCGACGAGGCGCACCGCTTCGCGATCACCGGCATGCGCGCCAGGCGCGCCAGCGTGCGCACCGGCGCGAGCCGGCTGGAGGACATTCCCGGCGTCGGCCCGCGCAAGCGGGCGCGCCTGCTGCAGCGCTTCGGCGGCGTGCGCGGCGTCGGCCAGGCCGGGGTCGACGAGCTCGCCAGCGTCGAAGGCATCTCGCGTGAACTTGCCGAGGAGATCTACCGTGCGCTTCGTTGAACCTCGAATTCGTGATCGCCGCGGGCTGCTGGCGTCCTTTGCCGGCGCGTTGCTGGGCGCTTGTTCGTCGCCGCTGCCCGAATGGCCGGCAACGCCGGTGCGTGCCGGCCCGGCGCCGGCGGTGCCCGTTGCCGCGCTCGCGCCGGCACCGGCGGCGCGCAGCTGGCCCGAGTTCCAGCGCCAGGCGGCGCGCCGGATGGTCGACGCGAGCCCGGGCGGCAGCTATCTCGGCCCGGTGTCCGAGCCGCTGCTCGCGATCCCGGTGCTCGAGATCGACCTCGACCGCACCGGGCGCGTGCTCGACATCCGCGTGCGGCGCATGCCGACGCAGGCGCGCGACACGGTCCAGCTCGCGATCGACGCGGTGCGCCGCGCCGCGCCTTACGGCGACATGTCGCACCTGCCCAGGCCCTGGAAGTTCACCGAGGTCTTCCTGTTCGACGACCAGCGCCGTTTCAAGCCGCGCACGCTGGACGAATGAACCGGCCTGGAATCGCCGGCACAATGCACCAATGTTCTTCACGATCCCCACGCTGCTGACCTGGGCGCGCATTGCCGCGATCCCGCTCATCATCGGCGTGTACTACGTGCCGCTCGACGGCGCCACGCGCAATCTGCTGGCGACATCGATGTTCGTGTTCTTCGCGCTCACCGACTGGCTCGACGGCTGGCTCGCGCGACGGCTGAACCAGACCTCGGCCTTCGGCGCCTTCCTCGACCCGGTGGCCGACAAGTTCCTCGTCAGCGCGTCGCTGCTGATCCTGGTCGACCTGCACCGCGTCGACGTCTTCATCGCGCTCGTGATCATCGGGCGCGAGATCGCGATCTCGGCGCTGCGCGAATGGATGGCGCAGATCGGCGCGTCGCGCAGCGTCGCCGTGCACATGCTGGGCAAGCTCAAGACCACCGCGCAGATGGTCGCGATCCCGTTCCTGCTCTTCGATGGCCGGCTGTTCGGCGTGTTCGACACCCGGCCATGGGGCAGCTGGCTGATGGTCGTGGCCGCGGTGCTGACGGTCTGGTCGATGGTCTACTACCTGCGCCGGGCGATCCCCGAAATCCGCGCCAAGGTGCGATGAGCGTGGCGGTGGCGGCAAGCGAGCCGCGGGCCGCGCTGCTGCGCGCGATGCCCGGCGTGTTCGTGCTCGTCTGGAGCACCGGCTTCGTCGTCGCGCGCCTGGGCATGCCGCATGCGCCGCCGCTGACCTTCCTGAGCTGGCGCTACGCGCTCTCGCTCGCCGCCTTCGGCGTCTGGATCGCGGCCACCGGCGCGGCCTGGCCGCGCGGCCGCGCGCAGTGGGCGCACCTGGCGGTGACCGGTGTGCTGATCCACGCCGGCTACCTGGGCGGCGTCTGGGCCGCGGTGAAGAGCGGCATCGGCGCCGGCACGGTGGCGCTGATCGTCGGGCTGCAGCCGGTGCTCACCGCGCTGTGGGTCAGCGCCACCGGGCAGGAGCACCGGGTGCGCGCGCGCCAGTGGCTCGGCCTCGCGCTCGGGCTGGCCGGGCTGCTGCTGGTCGTCTGGCGCAAGCTCGGCCTGGGCGAGGTCCACGCCGGCGGGCTGACGCTGGCGCTGCTCGCGCTGCTCAGCATCACCGCGGGCACGCTGTACCAGAAGCGATTCGTCGCGCGCTGCGACGTGCGCACCGCCGGCGCGGTGCAGCTCGCGGCCGCGCTCGCGGTCAGTGCGCCGCTGGCGCTGCTGGAACGCGGCGGCATGGACTGCTGGAACGCGGCGGCATGGACTGGCAGCCGGCGCTCGTCGCGGCGTTGGGCTGGTCGGTGCTCGTGCTGACGCTGGGCGGCAGCTCGCTGCTGTACCTGCTGATCCAGCGCGGTGCGGCGACGCGCGTGACGAGCCTGATGTACCTCGTGCCCCCCTGCACCGCGCTGTTCGCCTGGCTGCTGTTCGGCGAGACGCTGGGTGCCACCGTGCTGACGGGCCTGCTGCTCACCGCGCTGGGCGTGAGCCTGGTCGTGCGCGAAGGCCGAATCCAACCTCAGGAGTGACGATGACGACCCACCGCATTGCCGTGATCGCCGGCGACGGCATCGGCCGCGAAGTGATGCCCGAAGGCCTGCGTGCGCTCGACGCCGCGGCGCGCCGCTTCGGCATCGCGCTGCAGCTCGACGAATTCGACTTCGCGAACTGCGAGTACTTCGCGCGCCACGGCACGATGATGCCGGCCGACTGGAAGGAGCGCATCGGCGGCCACCACGCGATCCTCTTCGGCGCCGTCGGCTGGCCCGCGACCGTGCCCGACCATGTCTCGCTGTGGGGCTCGCTGCTCAAGTTCCGGCGCGACTTCGACCAGTACGTCAACCTGCGGCCGGCGCGGCTGATGCCGGGCATCCGCTCGCCGCTCGTCGACCGAGAGGGCCGGCCGCTCGCGCCGGGCGCGATCGACATGTGGATCGTGCGCGAGAACACCGAGGGCGAGTACTCCAGTGTCGGCGGCCGAATGTTCGAGGGCAGCGAACGCGAGATCGTGATGCAGCAGACGCTGATGTCGCGCGTCGGTGTCGACCGGGTGCTGAAGTTCGCGTTCGAGCTCGCGCAGTCGCGCCCGCGCAAGCGGCTGACCTCGGCGACGAAGAGCAACGGCATCGCGATCACGATGCCGTACTGGGACGAGCGCGTCGAGGCGATGGCGGCGTCGTACCCGGACGTCCACGTCGACCGCTACCACATCGACATCCTCGCCGCGTTCTTCGTCCAGCGGCCGCAGCTCTTCGACGTCGTCGTCGCGAGCAACCTGTTCGGCGACATCCTGTCCGACCTCGGCCCGGCCTGCACCGGGACGATAGGCATCGCGCCGTCGGCGAACCTGAACCCGGGCCGGCAGTGGCCTTCGCTGTTCGAGCCCGTGCACGGCTCGGCGCCCGACATCGCCGGCCGCGGTGTCGCGAACCCGATCGCTCAGGTCTGGTCGGTGGCGATGATGCTCGACTTCCTCGGTCATCGCGATGCGCACGATGCGGTGCTCGCGGCGATCGAGTCGGTGCTCGCCGATCCGCAGGCGCCGCGCACGCCGGACCTCGGCGGCCAGGCCGGCACCGCCGACCTCGGCCGCGCGCTGGCGCAGGCGATCGCAGGCCGTTAGGACGCGGGCGCGTGGCTGTCAAGCGAGAAAGCACGCTGGTGCGGGCCGGACTCGCGCGAAGCTTTCACGAATGCGGCGGTCCTAGAATCGAGCCTTCCCTTGACACTGCAAGTGCCCGCGGCTGTAATGGTTTTGCCGGGCCCGCCGGACTCGTCGCGGCGCGCATCATCACCACCGTTTTTCCAACCGAATACCCGATACACCTTGAGAGGGGGTACCACTCGTGAACAAGACCGAACTGATCGAGCACATCGCCAAGCAGGCCGACATTTCCAAGGCCGCCGCCGGGCGTGCCCTGGAGGCGCTGATCGGCGGCGTGAAGACCACGTTGAAGAAGAATGGCAGTGTTTCGATCGTCGGCTTCGGCACCTTCGCCGTGACCAAGCGTGCGGCGCGCACCGGCCGCAATCCGCGCACCGGCACCGCGATCAAGATCAAGTCCGCCAAGGTGCCGAAGTTCCGTCCGGGCAAGGCCCTGAAGGACCATCTCAACTGAGCGCCGCGCAGCCGGGCGCTTAGCTCAGCGGTAGAGCGGCTGCCTTACAAGCAGTAGGTCGGGGGTTCGACACCCTCAGCGCCCACCAGCACCGCGGCAGCTAGAATCCGCGCCTGCCGCGTCAACCCCTGAAGAAGGCGAACCCAGGTTCGCCTTCTTTCGCTTGTCATGTTCGATTTCGTCCGCACGCACTCGCGCCTGATGCTCGCCGTCATGGTGCTGCTGATCTTTCCGTCGTTCATCTTCTTCGGCATCCAGGGCTATTCGCGGTTCACCAGCGGCGAGAGCGCCACCGTCGCCAGCGTCGACGGGCATGCGATCACGCGCGCCGAATGGGAGCGCGAACACGCGCGCAACGTCGAACGGGCGCGCCAGCAGTCGCCCAACGTCGACGCGTCGGTGTTCGACACGCCGCAGATGAAGCGCCAGACGCTCGAGGGCATGATTCGCGACCGGCTGCTGCTCGCCGACGCCGAGGCGATGCACCTCGCCCCCGACGACCGCCGGCTGCAGCGCCTGTTCGTCACCGATCCGCAGTTCGCGCAGCTGCGCAACCCCGACGGCAGCGTGAACCGCGACCTGCTCGCCGCGCAGGGCATGAGCTCGCAGGTCTTCGCCGCGCGTCTGCGCCAGGATCTCGCGGTGCAGCAGGTGCTGGCCGGGATCTCGCAGACCTCGTTCGTCCCCGCGACGGTGGCCGCGCCTTCGCTCGATGCGATGCTGCAGCAGCGCGAGGTGCAGCTGCAGCGCTTCGACCCGGCCGACTACAGGGCGCGCGTCGCGCCGACCGACGCCGAGATCGCCGCCTACTACAAGGCGCACGAGGCGCAGTACCGCGCGCCGGAGCAGGCCAGCATCAGCTACGTGGTGCTCGATGCGGACGCGCTGATGAAGGGCCTCACGGTGTCCGAGTCCGACCTGCATTCCTACTACGAGCAGAACCTCAAGCTCTACACGGTGCCCGAGCAGCGGCGCGCCAGCCACATCCTGATCACCGTGCCGGCCGACGCGTCGCCGGCGGTGCGCGAGCAGGCCAAGGCGCGCGCCGAGGCGATCCTGGCCGAGGTGCGCAAGAACCCGGCCGAATTCGCCGCCCTCGCGCGCAAGGACTCGCAGGACCCCGGCTCCGCCGCGCAAGGCGGCGACCTCGGCTACTTCGGCCGCGGCGCGATGGTCAGGCCCTTCGAGGACACCGTGTTCGCGATGAAGCCGGGCGAGATCAGCAACGTCGTCAAGACCGACTTCGGCTACCACATCATCATGCTCACCGGCGTGCGCGGCGGCGAAACGAAGCCCTTCGACGCGGTGCGCGGCGAGATCGAGGCTGCGGTGCGCAAGGCGCTGGCGCAGAAGAAGTTCGCCGACGCGGCCGAGCAGTTCACGAACATGGTCTACGAGCAGCCCGACAGCCTGAAGCCGGTGATCGACAAGTTCGGCCTCAGCGCGCAGACCTCCACTGTGCAGCGCAAGCCGGCCCCGGGTGCGACCGGCGCGCTCGCTTCGGCGAAGCTGCTCGCCGACGTGTTCGCTCCCGATTCGCTGACCCGCAAGCACAACACCGACGCGGTCGAGATCGGCCCGAACGCGCTCGCGTCGGCGCGCGTCGTGCAGTACACGCCGGCGCACGCATTGACGCTGGCCGAGGTGAAGGACCGCGTGCGCGACGCCGTCGTCGCCGAGCAGGCCGCGGCGCTGGCGCGCAAGGACGGTCTGGCGCGTCTGGCCGAGATGCGCAAGGCGCCGACGCAGACGCTGCCGACCACGGTGACCCTGTCGCGCGGGCCGACGCCGCCAAGCTGCCGGCCGTGATCGGCGTCGATCTCGGTGCGCAAGGCTATGTCGTCGCCCGCGTCGACAAGGTGCTGCCGCGCCCCCCCGTTCCGGGCGGCGACGCTGCACTGGTCGGGCAGTACACGCAGGCCTGGACCGATGCCGAGCTGCAGGCGTATCTGGCCGCGCTGCGCACCCGCTACAAGGTCAAGATCAACGAAGACGTGGTCGCCGAGGGCGCCGCGTCGTCCCCCGGCTCCTGAACGCTGCCGCCCGTATAATCTTCGTCTCTGCGGTGGCTGTAGCTCAGTTGGTAGAGTCCCAGATTGTGATTCTGGTCGTCGAGGGTTCGAGTCCCTTCAGCCACCCCATCCCAGCGTTTCATCAGGTCCCATGCCGGACCGAACTTCCCGCTAAATCAACGACTTAGCCAGTCGCTTGAGTCAGGAAGGCTCCTGCCGTCCCACGGCAGCGCAGCGAAGTTGGGGGAACATCTGGGGGAACAAATGGCGTGTTCGCAGCCATTTGACGTTTTGTTCCCCCATGCTCACCGACAAGCAATGCAAGAACGCGAGTTGCGACGCGGGTAGGCCTCGCGTGCGCCTGGCCGATTCCGGCGGTCTGTACCTGGAGGTCTCGCCCTCTGGGTCCAAGCGCTGGTTCTGGAAGTACCGCTTCGACGGGAAGGAGAAGCGCCTTGCCCTCGGGAGCTATCCAGATCTGGGTCTGAAGGAGGCCAGGGTCGCACGTGATGATGCGCGCAAGCAACATCAGACGGGCGCAGATCCGGTGCTCACGCGGCAGGTGGAGCGCCTCAGTTCCCGGTTCGACGCCAACGCCAGCTTCGAGGTGACCGCGCGCGAGTTCCACGCGACCAAGAAGGTCGGCTGGAGCGATCACTACGCCAAGCGCTGGATGGAGCGCCTCGAGAAGGACATCTTCCCCTGGCTGGGCAAGCTTCCGCTTTCCCAGATCGGCGCACCGATGCTGCTGCAGACGCTGCGGCGCGTCGAGGCACGTGGCACGCGCGAACTGCCCCACTCCCTGCTGGAAGCCTGCGGGCAGGTGTTTCGATACGGCGTTGCGACCGGACGTTGTGAGCGCAGCCCCGCTTCGGATCTGCGCGGCGCACTGAAGCCGGTGCTGACGAGGCACGTCTCGGCGATCGTCGAACCGGATCAGGTCGGCGACTTGATGCGCGCGATCGACGGCTACCACGGTCACCCCGTCACCCGGGCGGCACTGCTTCTGTCGGCGCTGCTCTTCCAGCGGCCAGGGAACATCCGGCAGATGGAGTGGGCCGAACTGGATCTCGAGGCAAGGATGTGGGCGATACCCTCCGCCAAGATGAAGCGGACAAGGCGGGAGAAGATCAACGGAAGGCCGCATCTGGTTCCACTCGCCACCCAGGCTGTAGACGCTCTGAAGGACCTGATGCCGCTGACCGGCCGAGGGCGATACGTGCTTCCGTCCCTGATCAGTGCCAAGCGGCCGATGAGCGAAAACACAGTCCGCGTTGCCCTGCGCCGGCTAGGGTTCGACAACGAGACGATGACTCCCCATGGATTCCGGGCGATGGCCCGTACCGTGATGGTGGAGCGACTCAACGTGGCGCCGGACGTGATCGAGGCCCAGCTGGCACATGGGAAGTCCGGCCCGCTGGGCGCTGCCTACGACAGGGCGGAGTTCATCGAGCAGCGGCGCGACATGATGAAGGCTTGGGCGGACTACTTGGACGAACTCAGGCAGAGGCACCCAGCAGAGCGCCCAGCGCAAGCCGCATAGGGTCCATAGCGCATCGTGTAGGGAGGGGGCTTCGCGGACGAAGCCATGGCCCAAGATGCCCGTACTCAATGGCAGCGACGAACCGTTTGTATCCGCGCCACTCCAGGGAATGTCCGACACTTCGATGGCTAAGAGCTTTGGTGGCGCTCATGCGACTGGTCCTGTTTGCTGCAGTTGTCGCTCTCGGCGCGGTGGTCGGCGTGATCGCCGCGGCGGGCGATGACACCTCTACGAAGGTGACGATGGCGTTCGTCGGAGTTCTCTTCGCGCTGCCCGTGGCGGCCTTGCTGGCTCGTCGACGCGAGGGGGCTGAGCGCCGTCAGTTGACCGACGAGCCAATCGACACGCCAGGATCGACATCCCCACGATCGTTGTCGGCCAACTATTGGCGCGACCGCGGTCATCCGCCGTTCATGAAGCCTTCCGATGGCGATCCGGACAAGCACATGTTCGATCCCGATCGGCTGTCCTGACTACTTCCGCTTCAGGAGGTCCTTGACTGCATCAACTGCGCTCTCGGCCGTGGTCGCGGCATCTTTGCCAACCTGCTTGGCGGATTGCTTCTGCAAGGACCTACGCGGCACGAGGGTGCCGTCTTCGGCTCGGTCGGCTTCGATGTTTCGACCGAGCTGATCTGCCTGTGTTCCAGCGCGTTGCCGAAGCGCCGTCGCCTCAGTTCGCATTTGATCTCGGCGCAGTTCCGGCGACTCGGCGGGTGCAGTTGGTGGCGATGGATTCCCGCGAGTTCTCCTGACAGCGGCATCAGAGTCTCTGCGCATGCTGGCTACGTCGACCGTCGAGTCCACGATTGCCGACTGGCGAAGATGCTCGGGAGGGAGCGACCCGAACGTCACCGGCACGCCAGTCCCATCCGTGAACGTTCGATTTGGCCCGAGGGCACGCCGTGCGAGTTCGGCCTCAAAGAGCGCTTGCGCCGCCGCACTGGTGCCCCCGTACTGCTCAGCGTAGCGGGTGAACATGGCGAGGTTGTGTGGATCCTGGGCCACGTCTATGGAGATGACCTCTCCCCTCTCGAGCGCAGTAGCCAGCCGTTCGGAGTAGCTGGTTCGTTGCGCCAGCGCAGCTTCAGCACGGGTGGTCCGCGTCGCAGATGCATTGAGGCGTGACGCGATCTCCGTGGCTTCACGTGCGTCGGCAGCAACCACAGTCGAGAAGCTCGAATCTCTGGACACCCGATCGCCGAACTGCTTGAACTCGCTAAGTAGTCCGTTTCAGAAGTTTGCACACGTATTTTTCAGGCGGCTAACTTCAACG
>MEGM01000256.1:0-3660 GCA_001725505.1 Rubrivivax sp. SCN 70-15
ACCGCATTCTGCCGCTCGATGAGTACCCGCTGCAAAGCGTGGAGGTCATCAACTCCGGGCCCGAAGCCGGCGCCGACTGAAGCCTAACCGCTACAGGGACTTCCCGCTGAGTCAACTGCTCCCTCTGTTCGCATTGCCTTTCTGATCTTCTCGAACGCGGCGACTGCGAAGCGGCGTCCAATGACCAGGTCGGCAACGGCGGCGAAATCGACCACCCGATCGAGCCCGGGATGTGAACCGCGCGGGCGGCGTAGGCGCCGCTCAGCGCGCGTCGCGGATCGCGTCGCCCAGCGCGATGACCGCCATCGCGTAGTAGCTCGAGCGGTTGTAGCGCGTCAGCGCATAGAAGTTGCGCGTGCCGGCCACGTAGCTCGGCGGCAGGTCACCGTTTTCCAGCTCCACCAGCGCGTACGGCCCGTCCTGCGCCGCGTCGGCGGGGTCAGCGTCGTCCAGCTGGGCGCCGTGCGCGGCGAACTGTGCCGCGCTGAAGCTCGGCTCGATGTCGGGCGCGAGCAGCGTCTCGCGCTGCGCCGGGTCGGCCGGCGGCGTCACTGCCAAGATCGGCGGCAGCCCGCGCTGCCAGCCGTATTCGGCCAGGTAATGCGCGACGCTGCCGATTGCGTCGGCGCTGCTGCCGGCGAGGTCGATCCGGCCGTCGCCGTCGAAGTCGACCGCGTGGCGTTCGATGCTGCCGGGCATGAACTGCGGCAGCCCGATCGCGCCCGCGAACGAGCCTTTCACCGACAGCGGGTCACGCCGCTCGCGCGCGCACCAGACGAGGAAGTTCTCGAGCTCGGTGCGGAAGTAGTCGCTGCGGTCGCTGCGCCCGGCGGGGAAGTCGAAGGCCAGCGTCGCGAGCGCGTCGATGACGCGGAAGTTCCCGGTCAGCCGGCCGAAGAAGGTCTCGACGCCGATGACGCCGACGACGATCTCCGGCGGCACGCCGTACTCGGCCTGCGCGCGCTCCAGCCATTGCTGGTTGTCGTGCCAGAACACGAGCCCGGCGCCGATGCGCTGCGGCTCGACGAAGCGCTCGCGGTAGGCGGCCCAGTCCTTCGCGACGCCGGGCGGCGCCGGCATCATCAGCCGCTGCACGGCCGTGATGCGGTGCGCCTGCGCGAGCGCGCGCCGCACCCAGCGGCGGTCGAGGCCGTGGCGTGCCGCCACTTCGTCGGCAAAGCGGCGTACTTCGGCGCGGGTCGCGTAGCTCGGCGCACCGAGCCCGGTCGGCGCCTTCGGCCGCGCCAGCCCGGGCGCCGGCGCGAGCCAGGCCGCGGCGGCGAGCGCGACGGCCAGGGCCTGCAATCGTCGTGATCTCATGTGCCCGATTATTCGCCGCCCGATGTTGCGCGTGCGGCGGCGCGTGCGGCAGCACGGAAGCGGGCCCACCAGCGCCGGTCCGGGGCCGAGGCCGTGCTGCCGGCGTAGCGCTGCCGGTCGAGCGCGTCGAGCGCGCCGGCCAGTGCCTCGCCGCGTGCCCCCAGCGTTGCGCGGACGCGGTCGGCGCGCGTGCGCGGCGGGTCGTGCGCGGCGACCGCGACGCCCAGCGCCGCGAGCCGCTGCTGCACGCGCCGCTGCAGCCGCTGCCACGGGTCCTGGTGCCAGCGGTCCCAGAGCGCCCAGCCGGCGCCGGCCAGTGCCGCCACGCACAGCAGCGCGATCAGCGCGCGCGCCAGGTCCTGCCAGCTTGGCGAAGCGACGCCGAGCGCGCGCAGCAGGTCGAACTGGTCCTGGCGCGAGTAGTTCAGCACCCACTGGTTCCAGCGGTTGTTCAGCGCTTCCCAGCCCTGGCGCAGGCGCAGCGCGAGCGCCGGGCTCATGGTGTCGATCGCGCCGGCCACCAGCCCCGGCCGTGGCGCGAGGCTGCGTCCGCGCTCGATGCGGTCGGGCGCGACGGCGGCGGTCGGGTCGGCGCGAAGCCAGCCAACGCCGGGCTGCCAGTATTCGGCCCAGGCGTGGGCGTTGCTCTGGCGCACGATCCACCAGCCGTCCACCGGCGCCGGGTCGGTGCCCTGGTAGCCGGTGACGATGCGCGCGGGCACGCCGAGCGCCCGCATGATGAACACGAACGAGGCTGCGAAATGCTCGCAGAAGCCGAGCTTGCGATCGAACCAGAACTCGTCGATCGCGTCGCGCCCGTAGGGCCCGGGCTCGAGCGTGTAGGTGTAGCCGCCGGTGCGGATGTGCTGCAGCAGCGCCGCGGCGAGCGTGCGCGCGTCGGCCTGCGCCAGCTCGGGCCGCGCGCGCAGCTCGGCCGCCCAGCGGCGCGTGCGCGGGTCGAAGCCGGCGGGCAGCTGCAGGTCGGCCTGCAGCGCCGGGCTCGGCCGGCGCGACCCGAGCTCGAACGCCGGCCAGGCCATGGCCGCGAAGCGCAGCCGGTCGGTGAGCGGGCGGTCGAGCCGCCATTCGAGCGCGGCACCGAGCGTCGGCGCCCAGCCGGGCAGCTGCGGCGCGGCGCCCGGGATGTCGGGTGTGGCCTCCAGCAGCGGCAGCATCGCGAGGCGGCTGGGCTCGATCGTCATCTCGTAGCGCACCGGGTCACCCCGCAGGCGCAGGTCCGGCTGCGCCGGCTCGGCGATGCCGAAGCGCGGCGCGGCGCGGCGCGCCCAGTCCCGGCCGTCGAAGCGCTCGAGCACCGGGCCGCGCAGGTACATCGCCTGCGGCGGCGGCACCGGGCCGTCGAAGCGCAGCCGCAGCGCGATCGAATCGTCGTTCGCGAGCTCGGCCACGCCGCCCAGGCGCAGCGTGCCCGACAGCCCGGTGCGGCCGGCGGCGTCCTGCGGCAGGCCCCACAGCGGCGGCAGGCGCGGGAAGAGCAGGAACAGCGCCACCATCAGCGGCGTGCCGAGCAGCGCGGCACGCGCCGCGAGCGCGCCGGCACGCGCCAGCGACGGCCGGCCGACCGGCATGTGCGCGAGCACGAGCGCGGCGAGCAGCCCCCAGACCGAGAGCAGCATCGACGCGGCGACCGCGAGCGACTGCGAGTAGAGGAAGTTCGTCAGCACGACGAAGAAGCCGAGAAAGAAGACGACGAGCGCATCGCGCCGCGCGCGCAGCTCGAGCGTCTTCAGCGCGAGCAGCACGACGAGCATCGTCACGCCGGCCTCCTTGCCGAGCAGGGTGCGCTCGCTCCACAGCGTCAGCCCGGCCGCGAGCAGCAGCAGCGCGACACGCGTCCAGCGGCCGGGCAGCGGGGCGGCGACGAACGCGAGCCGCGCGCGCCAGCCGAGCACGAGCGCGGCGAACACGCTGCACCAGGCCGGCAGGTGGGCGACATGCGGCAGCAGCGTCCAGCCGACGACGCCGAGCTGGAACAGGGTGTCGCGCGCGTCGCGCGGCAGGCGTTGCCAGCGCCGTGCGGTGGCGCTCATCGGCAGGCCCATCGGTGCGTCGCGCGTGGGCTCACGGATAGGTCGCCAGCCGGTCGAGCGCGGCGCGCCGCTGCGCGTCGCCCTGGCCGGGCGGCAGTTCCAGACCCGGCAGGCGCAGGCCCCAGGCGAGGCCGCTGCGCTCGGCCGCCTGGACCCAGGCGGCCAGGCGCGACAGCCGCTGCTCGGTGTCGACCGCGGCGGTGCGGCTCCAGTCCAGCCACAGCTCGCGGCTGGCCGCCGGCTGGGTCTCGCGGCTGACGAGCTGCCCGGTGGCGGCGACCTTCTTCCA
>MEGM01000256.1:3785-7761 GCA_001725505.1 Rubrivivax sp. SCN 70-15
GCAGCGGCGGCGCCGGCTGCTCGGGCCGCGGCCAGGCGAGCAGGCGCGACGCCGGCCGCCAGACGGTCCAGGCGCGGAACAGCCCGAACGGAAACACGGTCTCGACCGTGACGGGCGGCAGCGCGTGCCAGCCGCGCGCGGCCGGCACGACGCCGAGCCGGACCGTGGCCTGGCCGAGCGCGGGCACGTCGCACCAGGCGGGGCCGCCGTCGGCCGGACCGTGCCGCGCCGCCGCTGCGCCGTCGCTGCGGCCGTCGGCGCGGAACGACAGCGCCAGCCCATGGCGTTCGGGGCCCGGGTTGTCGAGCACGACCTCGACCAGCGCCTGCTCGCCGGCGAACACCGGCGTTGGCGCGCGCAGGTGCAGCGTCAGCCCGCGCAGGCCGGCGTGCGTCAGGTGCATCGAGACCAGCGCGCTGCCGGCGAGCAGGAAGGTCAGCAGGTAGCCCAGGTTGAGCTGGTAGTTGATCGACGCGATCAGCATCACGAGCAGCGTGAGCGCGAAGACGAGACCGGCCAGCGTCGGCACGATGTAGATGTTGCGCTGGGTCAGCGGCTGGACGTCGCTGGCCGGCAGGCGCTGGGCGAGCCAGCGGCGGAACGCGTTGCGGATCACGCGCGTCGGGGGCTCACGGGATCGGCGTGGCCTCGACCATCGCGCGCACCTGCTCGACGCTGCCGCGGCCGGCACCGGCGACGCTCTGGAGCCGGTGCGCGATCGCCTGCGCAATGATCGCCTGGACGTCGTCGGGGGCGACGTAGTCGCGCCGCGCCATCAGCGCGCGCGCCCGCGCCACGCGCAGCAGCGCGATGCCGGCGCGCGGCGACAGGCCCTGGACGAACCAGCGCCCCGAGCGCGTCGCGGCGATCAGCGCCTGCAGGTAGTCGAGCAGCGCCGGCGACGCGCTCACCGCCTGCACCGCGCGCTGCGCGGCGAGCAGCGAGGCCGGCGACATCAGCGGCTGCAGCCGCGCGGTGAGTTCGCGCCGGTCCTCGCCGGCGAGCAGTGCGCGTTCGGCGGCGCGGTCCGGGTAGCCGAGCGTGATGCGCAGCAGGAAGCGGTCGAGCTGGCTCTCGGGCAGCGGGTAGGTGCCGAGCTGGTCGCTCGGGTTCTGCGTCGCGATGACGAAGAACGGCGTGGGCAGCGGCCGCGTCTCGCTGTCGACGGAGACCTGGTGCTCCTCCATCGCCTCGAGCAGCGCGCTCTGCGTCTTCGGGCCGGCGCGGTTGATCTCGTCGGCGAGCAGCACCTGCGCGAACACCGGGCCGGGGTGGAAGACGAAGGCCTCGCGGCTGCGCTCGAAGACGCTGACGCCGACCAGGTCGCTGGGCATCAGGTCGGCGGTGAACTGCACGCGCGAGAACTTGAGCCCGAGCGAGACCGCGAGCGCGTGCGCGAGCGTCGTCTTGCCGACGCCGGGAACGTCCTCGATCAGCAGGTGGCCGGCGGCGAGCAGGCAGGCCACGCAGTCCTCGATCTGCGGGCGCTTGCCGACGATGATCGTGCTAATCTGATCGACCAGCCCGGAGAGCTGGCGCGCGAGGCTGTCGTCCATGCGCGGGACCTTACCCGAAAAGAGTTCAGCGCCCGATGAGCACCGCCTTCTACAGCCACGCCGAGTGCCGTTTGCACGATATGGGACCGGGCCACCCGGAATGCCCGCAGCGGCTGGACGCGATCACCGACCACCTGCGCGCCACCGGCCTGGACATCGCGCTCACCCACCACGACGCCCCCGAGGCCGCGCTCGAGCAGATCGAGCGCGCGCACAGCGCCGGCTACGTGCTGCAGCTGAAGGACCTGCTGCAGCAGGTGCAGCACAGCGGCCAGCCGCGTGCGCTCGACCCGGACACGATCGCCAGCCCCGGCACCTGGCATGCCGTGCTGCGCGCCGCCGGTGCCGCCGTCGCGGCGACCGACGAGGTCATCGCCGGTCGCGCGGCCAACGCCTTCTGCGCGGTGCGCCCGCCCGGCCACCACGCGACGCGCGACGAGACCATGGGTTTCTGCTTCTTCAACAACGTCGCGATCGCCGCGCGCCATGCGCTCGACGTGCACGGTCTTGAGCGCGTCGCGATCATCGACTTCGACGTCCACCACGGCAACGGCACCGAGGACATCATCGCCGGCGACGAGCGCGTGCTGATGTGCAGCTTCTTCCAGCACCCGCTGTATCCCTACAGCGGCGCGGTGCCGAAGGGGACGAACATGATCAACGTGCCGCTGGCGCCGTACACGCGCGGCGCCGAGATGCGCGAGACGGTGAGCGCGATGTGGCTGCCGCGGCTGGACGATTTCCGGCCGCAGATGGTCTTCGTCTCGGCCGGCTTCGACGCGCACCGCGAGGACGACCTCGGCCAGCTCGGCCTCGTCGAGGCCGACTACGAGTGGCTCACGCGCGAGATCAAGCGCGTCGCCGAGACTCACGCCGGCGGGCGCATCGTGAGCTGCCTCGAGGGGGGGTACCACCTCGGCGCGCTCGCGCGCAGCGTCGCCGCGCACCTGCGCGTACTGACTGACTGACTGCGAGCCCGTGACGGTCCGTCCGCTGTCCGCCGACGAGCTCGCCCGCCTCGTCGAGGACCTGCTCAAGCCGACCGCGCTGATCGAGCTCGCGGTGCTCGCCGGCTGCCTGGCCGCGGCCTGGCTGCTGGTGCGGCTGCTGCGCGGCGCGCTGCCGCGGCCGGGCTCGATCTGGTTCGGCAGCGGCGTCGTCGACGGCGTGCTGTTCCCGGTGCTGGCGCTGTTGTTCGCGCTCGCCGGGCGCTGGGCGCTGATCGGCGTCGTGCCGCTGGCGGTGTTCCGGATCGTGCTGCCGATCCTGGTCTCGCTCGTGATCCTGCGCCTGACCGTGCGCGTGCTCGGCTCGGCGTTCCCGACCTCGCACTTCATGCGCGTCGTCGAGCGCAGCGTCTCCTGGCTCGCATGGATCGGTGTCGTGCTGTGGATCACCGGCGTGCTGCCGCTGCTCATCGACCAGCTCGGCGACATCCGCTGGAAGATCGGCAACACCGAGGTCTCCCTGCGCCACATGCTGCAGGGCGCGCTGACCGCCGTCGTCGTGCTGATCCTGGCGTTGTGGATCTCGTCGGCGCTCGAGAAGAAGCTGCTCGAGGGTGCGAGCGACAACCTGTCGATCCGCAAGATGGCGGCGAACTCGCTGCGCGCGCTGCTGCTCTTCATGGGCCTGATGTTCGCGCTCTCGGCGGCCGGCATCGACCTCACCGCGCTCGGCGTTCTCGGCGGCGCGCTGGGCGTGGGCATCGGCTTCGGGCTGCAGAAGCTGGCGTCGAACTACGTCAGCGGCTTCGTGATTCTGGCCGAGCGCAGCGTGCGCATCGGCGACATGGTCAAGGTCGACGGCTTCGAGGGCCGCATCACCGATATCAGCACGCGCTACACGATCATCCGCGCGCTGAGCGGGCGCGAGTCGATCGTGCCCAACGAGATGTTCATCACGCAGCGCGTCGAGAACCTCTCGCTGGCGGATCCGAACGTGGTGCTCAGCACGACGGTGCAGGTCGCCTACGGCACCGACCTCGACGCCCTGCTGCCCCGGCTCGCGCAGGCCGTCGCCGAGGTGCCGCGCGTGCTGCGCGATCCGGGGCCGTCGGTGCATCTCTCCAGCTTCGCCAGCGACGGCCTCGAGCTGACGGTGTACTTCTGGATCGCCGATCCGCACGCCGGCACCGGCAACGTTCGCTCGGCGGTCAACCTGATGCTGTGGCGCACGCTGAACTCGCTGGCGGTCGAGATCCCGTTTCCGCAGCGCGTGCTGCATGTCGCGACGCCGGATCGGCCGCTGCCGGGCGCCGACGGTCCGGGCCCCGCGGCGGCGTGAGCGCGTCCAGCCCCTGGCGGTAGAGCGTCGGCGCGACGTTCGCGCGCAGATCGTCGAGCAGCCCGGCGAGCTCCCGCGGCGACACCGCCCCGGACATCCAGCGCAGCAGGTCCTGAAGCTCGTCGGCGTCGAGC
>MEGM01000256.1:7787-9507 GCA_001725505.1 Rubrivivax sp. SCN 70-15
TCGCCTGCAGCCGCAGCAGCTGCGCGGTGACCAGCGCCGCGAGCTCGCGGTAGAGCGCGGCGGCGAGCGGCGCGCGTTCGCTCGCGCCGGCCCAGAGCAGCGCGCGCATCGTGCGTTCGAGCGCCGGGGCCGGCGTGCCGAGCAGCTCGAGCAGGCGCTGGACCAGGTTCAGCGTGCGTTCGATCTCGCTGCGCTGCGTCAGGTCCAGCGAGCCGGCGCGGACCAGGGTCTCGAACATGAAGCGGCGCAAGGCCTTGTGCACCGGGTTGGCGAGCGAAGCGCGGGGCAGTTGGAGGTCCATCGGCTTCATCCTCGGGCCGGCGCGGGCAGCGTCTTCAGGTAGAGGTAGAGCGCGCGCACGTCGACCTCGCTCATCGCGCCCAGCGATTCGAAGGGCATCACGCGCACCGGGCTGCCATCGGGGCGGTGGCCGCTGCGGAACATCGCGAGCAGCGCGTCGGCGTCGGGGTAGCGGGCGAGCGCGCTGCCCGGGCCGGGGGCAAGGCGGGCGGCGTCCGGCCAGTCGGGCGGCGCACCGGGAACGCGGCCGCCGGCGAGCTGCGGCCCGTGGCAGCCCTGGCACATGGCCGCGACGTAGCGGCCATGCCCGGGGGTCACGCCCTCGGGTACCGGCTCGGCCGGCGGCAGCCGGTGGTCGATCCTGGCCGCGGCGTCCTCGATCATGCCCAAGCCGGAGAGCACGCGCACCGGCAGCGGCAGCTCGAGCACCGCGCGGCCGCCCGCCGCCGGCGCGAGGCTGCGCACGTAGGCGACGATCGCGGCGGTGTCGGCGTCGGTGAGGCGGTTGTAGTCCTCGCTCGGCATGATCATCAACGGCCGTCCGTCGGGCTTGACGCCGTGGCGCAGCGTGTGCTCCCAGTCGACGGCGCGGTAGTTCGCGACCACGCTGCCCGGCCCCGGGCTGATGTTCGGCCCGGCGAGCTTCAGCCCGCGGCCGTCGTCGACGAAGACGCGGCCGGCGCCATCGCGGCCGTGGCAGTCGGTGCAGCCGCGCGACGCGTAGAGGTGGCGTCCGCGCTCGAGCGCATCGGCGCCGGAGCGCAGCGCGAACGGCGCCGACGCCAGCTCGACGCGGCGGTTCATCTTCAGGTCGGCGAGCTCGTCGCCGGCGACGACGGCGGCGCCGGCGACGGCGACCAGCGTCGTCGCGGCCCACAGACTGCGGCGGATCCAGCGTTTCACGGTCGATCTCCTGTTCGATGTTCAGGCCGACATCAGGCCGGGCACCGGCGGCCGGCCGAGCGCGCGTGCGAGCCGGGCCCAGCGGCGTTCGTCGAGCTGGGCGCGGGCGATGTCGAGCAGCGCCTCGAAGGCCGGGGGCGGTGCCTTGGCCTGCATCTCGCCGAACAGCCCGGTCAGCTCGGGCAGGCTCAGCGACGAGGCCATCCAGCGCACGACGAGCGCCATCTCGGCCGGGGCGACGCTGGCGAGCAGCCGGTCGTGGATCGCGACCAGCTCGGCGTCGCTGTACAGCGCCCACAGCGCAGCGTTGTTGTCCGCCTCCTCGACCTGCATGTGGACCAGGTTCTCGCCGATTAATTCGGCCAGGTGGCGGTACAGGCGCGCGGCCTGCAGCGCGCGCTGCTCGGCGCGCTCGTCGCCCAGGTCACGCAGCGCGCGGACCTCGTCCTCGAGGTTCGCGATCGCGTCGAGGTGGCCGAGGTGGTCGTCGGCGGTGTGGCGCGCGCCGCCCGGGCGA
>MEGM01000257.1:0-6284 GCA_001725505.1 Rubrivivax sp. SCN 70-15
GAAGACGCCGCGCTGCCGCTGGTTGCCGGGCTGGCCGTGGCCCTGGGCAGCGGCCTGCTGATCGGGCTCGAGCGCGAGCGGCGCAAGGGCCGTGGCGCCGACCGCGCCGCGGCCGGCATCCGCAGCTTCGCGCTCGCCGCGCTCGCCGGCGCGCTGGCGCAGGCCGTCGGCCAGCCGCTGCTGGTGGCCACCGGCGGCGCGCTCGTGCTGGTCCTCGTCGGCGTGGCCTACTGGCGCAGCCGCGCCGCCGCCGGCACGCGCGACCCCGGCCTGACCACCGAGCTGGCGCTGTTCGTGACCTACCTCGTCGGCGTGCTCTCGGTGCAGCAGCCGGCGCTGGGTGCCGGCGCGGCGGTCATCGTGACGGTGCTGCTCGCCGCGCGCGAACGCCTGCACCGCTTCGCGACGCGGGCGCTGAGCGAGGCCGAACTGCACGACGCGCTGCTGCTCGCGGCGCTGGTGCTCGTGCTGCTGCCGCTGATGCCCGACCAGCCGCTGCCCTGGCTCGCCGGCCAGCGCCCGCGCACGCTGGCGCTGCTGATGGTGCTGATCCTGACGCTGCAGGGCGCGGGCCATGTCGCGCTGCGGCTGTTCGGGCCGCGTGCCGGCCTGGCGCTGTCGGGGCTGTTCTCGGGCTTCGTCTCCAGCACCGCCGCGATCGCGGCGATGGGCGCGCGCGCACGCGCCGAGCCGGCCCAGCACGCCGCCTGCGAAGCCGGCGCGATGCTCTCGACCGCGGCGACCTGGATCCAGGCGCTGCTGATGCTGGCCCTGCTCGCACCGGCCGCCGCCGCGGCGCTGCTGCCGGTGGCGCTGCCCGCGATGGCGGTCGCGCTGGCCAGCGGTGCGTGGCGCGCCTGGCGGGCGTCGGCCGCGGCGGCTGCGCCGTCGCTGCGCGGGCCGCTGCGCCTGCGCGAGGCGGTGGTCGTCACGCTGCTGCTCAGCGCGGTGTCGCTCGCGGTCGGCTGGGCGCAGCAGCGCTTCGGCGAGGCCGGCCTGCTCGCCGGCGCGGCGATCGGCGCGCTCGCCGACGCGCATTCGAGCATCGCCGCGCTCGGGGCGCTGCACGCCGCCGGCCGCGCCGACACCGGCGCGGTGCTGCTCGGGGTCGGCGTGGCCGTCGCGACGAACGCGCTCACGCGCACCGCGACCGCCCTCGTCGCCGGGGGCCTGGGCTACGGGCTGCGCGTCGGTGCGTCGCTCGCGGCGTCGACCGGCGTCGCCTGGGCCGTGCTGCTGCTCAGGTGAACACGCCTTCGCGCAGCCACTTGGTCGCGACCCACTTCTCGCCCGCGAGCACCGGCGCGCCGCCGTGCAGCGTGCGCGTGACGGCGTGCGGACGCTCGTAGCTGAAGAAGACCGCGTTGCCCTTGACCGGCGCGACCTCGAGCCCGACGTCGGGGAAGGTCGTCGCGCCGCCGGCCTCGGGCGTGTTCAGGTACATCACCAGCGTGCCGACGCGCTGGCCGCCGCGCTGCAGCACGGCGGCGGTGCCGGGGTGCTTGGGGTCGAAGTAGTCGTTGTGCGGCCGGTACTCGGCGCCCGGCCGGTAGCGCAGGATCTGCAGCCCCTCGCCATGGTCCAGCGGCCAGAGCACGAGCTCGGCGATGCGCTGCTCGATGCGCAGGATCAGCGGCGCCTCGCCGCGCTCGAAGAACATGCCGTCGCTGGTGCGCGCGGCGTTGACCTCGCTGCCGCCGGTGGCGTTGTCGACCGTCTCCGAGCGCGCGAGCCGCGGCCGCGCGAGCTCGATCAGGCCGTCGCATTCGGCGCCGCTGAGCAGGCCGCCGAAGACGACGACGCGCGGGTTGTGCATCGTCGCCAGCACCTCGACGCGGTGCCCGCCGACGCTCAGGAACGGCGGCGCGCCGTCGAGATTCGGTTCGGGCACCGGCACCGCCGGCGGCACCGGCTCGCGGCTCGCGGCGACCTCGTCGAGGCGCGCGCGCAAGGTGGTCTCCATCGCCGCGAGCGCGACGCCTTCGTCCCAGCCGCTCTTGACCATCGCCGCGACCACGTCCTCGGGGCGGCAGCCGGCCTCGGCCTGGGTGATGATCCAGCGGCGCAGCTCGTCGGTGACGGTCTGGGGCGCAGTCTGGGTGGAGGCGGTCTTCGTCATGCCGCCATTCTGGCAAAGGGCTCGCGGCGGCGGAACACCAGCCGCTCGGGTGCCGACGCCGCGGCGTCGCAGGCGTAGCCCTCGGCCGCGAACTCGGCCAGCCGCGCCGGCCGGTCGATGCGCTGCTGCACCGCCCAGCGCGCCATCAGCCCGCGCGCGCGCTTGGCGAAGAAGCTGATGATCTTGTAGCGCTCGCCCTTCCAGTCCTCGAACACGCAGTCGATCACGCGCGCGCGCAGCGCCGGACGCAGCGCGGCGCGCGAGTACTCGATCGACGCGAGGTTCACGATCACCGGCGCGCGCTCGCCGGCCTGGCGCTCGTTCAGGTGCGCGGCGATGCGATCGCCCCAGAACGCATACAGGTCGCGGCCCTGCGTCGTCTTCAGCGCGGTGCCCATCTCGAGCCGGTAGGGTTGCAACCGGTCGAGCGGGCGCAGCGCGCCGTACAGCCCCGAGAGGATGACCAGGTGCTGCTGCGCCCAGGCCAGGTCGGCCGCGCTCAGCGTGCGCGCGGCCAGCCCGGCGTAGACGTCGCCGTCGAAGGCCAGCAGCGCGGGCCGGCTGTCCAGCGGCGTCGCCTCGCCCTGCCAGGCGGCATAGCGCGCGACGTTGAGCGCGGCCAGCGCGGGCGACAAGTCCATCAGCGCGGCCACCTGGGCCGGCGTCTTCTTCCTCAGCACCTCGATCAGCCCGGCGGCCTGCGCCGTGAACAGCGGATCGGTCGCCTTCTTCGCGATCGCGGGCGCGATCGGCGTCTCGTAGTCGAGCGTCTTCGCGGGGGACAGCAGGTAGAGCATCGTCAGTCGTCGTGGTCTTGCGCCGGGTGCGGCACCGCGCCGAGCGCAGCGGCCCAGGTGCGTGCGGGGACGTGGTTGCGCAGCCGGAACAGCGCGCGCTGCACCAGCGCCGGGTGGATCGCGTGGCCGGTGCCTTCGGCGATGTCGAGCGTGGCGTCGCCCTGCAGCGCGGCCAGCGCTTCGAGCGCGGCGCGCGCGTGGGCGGCCGGGATCACCGGGTCGGCGCCGCCGTGGAACAGGTGCACGGTGGTGTGGCGCGGCGCGGCCTCGGGCGGCGCGGCGAAGCGGCCGCCGAAGGCGAGCACGCGGCCGGCCAGGCCGTCGTTGCGCAGCGCCGTCTCGAGCGCGAGGATCGCGCCCTGCGAGAAGCCGGCGATCGCGGTCGCCGCCGGGCCCACGCGCAGCCGGTCCTGCGTGCAGCGCACCCAGGCCACGAGCGGCGGCAGCGCCGCGGCAACACGCGCGGCGCGGTTCGCCTCGGTGATGCCGGCGACCGAGAACCACTGCCGGCCCGGGCCGCCGGCGTCGAACGGGTGCGGCGCGTCGGGCGCGATCAGCGCGGCCTGCGGGAACTCGGCGCGCAAGGCCTGAGCCAGCGGCGCCATCGAGACCCCGTCGGCGCCGACCCCGTGCAGCAGCAGGATCAGCTGTTCGGGCGTGCCCTCGGCGGGCAGCCATTCGATCGGCAATTGCATGGAGGGCGATTGTCGCGGCGATTGCAGCACCGGGCCGGGGGCCGGGCTTCAGCGGAAATTCCGGCTCGCCGGCGCCAGCCCCTGCAGCAGCGCCGAATGGTCGATCAGCCGCTTGGCCACCAGGTGCCGCACCTCGTGGCCGTCCTTCCCTTCGCACTGCCAGATGCCGTAGACGGTGAGCAGCGTGCTCGCCAGCAGCGGCCGGCGCTGCGCCTCGGCCAGCGCCGGCCAGACGATCACGTTGACGGCGCCGGTCTCGTCTTCCAGCGTCACAAAGACCACGCCCCTGGCCGTCTCGGGGCGCTGGCGGTGCGTGACGATGCCGCTCGCGCGCGCGAGCCGGCCCGGCGGGGCAGCGCCACCGGATGCCGGGTCAGGCTCAGGCTCTGGCTGCGGTAATCGGCGAGCACGGTGGCCGCGGCGTCGGGCGGCGCGAGCTCGGCCGCGGCCTCGTGCGTGCGCGTGGCGCGCAGCAGCGGCGTCGCGCGCGTGTCGACGCCGGCCACCGCCCAGGCTGCCTGGCGGCGGTGGCCGGCCAGGCCTGCGAGCGCGTCGGCCTGCGCCAGCAGCGCGAGCTCGCGCGCATCGAGCCGGGCGCGGCGCGCCAGGTCTTCGGCGCCGGTGAACGGCGCTTCGGCGCGCGCCGCGACGAGGCGCCGCGCCGCGTCCGCGCCGAAGCCCGCGATGCGGCTCAAGCCCAGGCGCACCGGGCGCAGCGGGCCGCCCTCGCCTGCCGGGAGGCCGTGGTTCGGGCCGGTGCCTGCGGCACCTTGACATCGCTGCGCGATGTCAGCCTGCACCGAAGCGCCCTGTTCCAGGTGGCTCTCCCAGTCGCTGCGCAGCACGTCCACCGGCCGCACCTCGACGCCATGCTCGCGCGCGTCGCGCACCAGCTGCGCCGGGGCGTAGAAGCCCATCGGCTGGCTGTTCAGCAGCGCGGCGAGGAAGGCGTCGGGGTGGTGGCACTTGAGCCAGGCGCTGGCGTAGACCAGCAGCGCGAAGCTGGCGGCGTGGCTCTCGGGGAAGCCGTATTCGCCGAAGCCCTCGATCTGGCGGAAGATGGCCTCGGCGTACTCGCGCGCGTAGCCCTTCTCGACCATGCGCCCGACGAGCCGCTCGTGGAACGGCCCGAGCCCGCCCTTCCTCTTCCAGGCCGCCATCGCGCGGCGCAATTGATCCGCCTCGCCGGGCGTGAAGTCGGCGGCCAGGATCGCGAGCTGCATCACCTGTTCCTGGAAGATCGGTACGCCCAGCGTGCGCTCGAGCGCCTGCTTCACCTCCGCGCTCGGGTAGACCACCGGCTCCTCGCCCGAGCGGCGCTTCAGGTAGGGGTGGACCATGCCGCCCTGGATCGGCCCCGGGCGCACGATCGCGACCTCGATCACGAGGTCGTAGAAGCAGCGCGGCTGCAGCCGCGGCAGCATGCTCATCTGCGCCCGGCTCTCGACCTGGAAGGTGCCGACGCTGTCGCCGCGGCAGAGCATCTCGTAGCTGGCTGCGTCCTCGGCCGGGATCTGGTGCAGCGCCAGCGGCGCGCCGCGCTTGGCGCCCACCAGGTCGAGCGCGCGCCGGATCGCGCTGAGCATGCCCAGAGCGAGCAGGTCGACCTTGATCAGCCCGAGCGTGTCGAGGTCGTCCTTGTCCCACTGGATCACGCTGCGGCCTGCCATCGCCGCGTTCTCCACCGGCACCAGCTCGGCCAGCGTGTCGCGCGCGATGACGAAGCCGCCCGGGTGCTGGCTCAGGTGGCGCGGGAAGCCGATCAGCGTGGCCGTCAGCTCGACCCACAGCCGGCACAGCGGTGCGTCGGGGTCGAAGCCGTTCTCGCGCAGGCGCTCGGGGGCGATGCGACGGCCGCGCCCGCCGCCGGGCCGCCCCAAGGCGGGCGCAGCCCCCTCGGGGGGTGGCGACGAAGGAGCCTGGGGGTCGCCATCCCACCAATTTTGGCTCTTGGCCACGGCGGCGATGCGGTCGAGGTCGATGCCGAGCGCGCGGCCCACGTCGCGCAGCGCCGAGCGCGGCCGGTAGCTGATGACGACGCCGGTGAGCGCGGCGCGGTGCCGGCCGTACTTGCGGTAGACGTACTGGATGACCTCTTCGCGGCGCTGGTGCTCGAAGTCGATGTCGATGTCGGGCGGCTCGTTGCGCTCGGCGCTGATGAAGCGCTCGAACAGCAGCGTGGTCTTCGCCGGGTCGACCGCGGTCACGCCCAGGAAGTAGCAGACCGCCGAATTCGCTGCGCTGCCGCGGCCCTGGCACAGGATGCCCTGGCTGCGCGCCCAGTGCACGAGGTCGGCGACGGTGAGGAAGTAAGGCTCGTAGCGCAGCTGCGCGATGAGTGCCAACTCGTGCTCGATCATCGCGCGCACGGTATCGGGCAGCCCGGCCGGGAAGCGCTCGCGCGCGCCCTGCTCGGTGAGCTCGCGCAGCCAGCTCGCGGGGCTGTGGCCGTCGGGGACGATCTCGCGCGGGTATTCGTAGCGCAGCTCGGCGAGCGAGAACGCGCAAGTGCCCGCGATCTGCAGCGTGGCCTCGAGCCATTCGGGGCGGTACAGCGCGGCCAGGCGCACGCGCGAGCGCAGGTGCGCCTCGGCGTTGGGCTCGAGCGCGAGGCCGCAGTCGGCCACCGGGCGGCCGAGCCGGGTGGCGGCGAGCACGTCGAGCAGCGGCTTG
>MEGM01000257.1:6323-6674 GCA_001725505.1 Rubrivivax sp. SCN 70-15
CCAGGCGCAGCCCGGTGACCGCGGCAACGCGCGAGAGCGTGTCGACGAGCAGCGCGTCGTGCGGGCGGTGCAGCAGCTCGACGGCGATCGCGGCGCGCTCGGGGCCGAACCAGGTCTTGAGCCACATCGCGTGCGCGAAGACGGTCTCGAAGGGCTGCGCCGCGTCGGGCACGAGCAGCGCGAAGCAGCCGGGCAGCCCGGCGAGCATGGGCGCGGTGGGGACGCGCCCTTCGAGGTCGGCGCGCTGCGCGAGGTATTCGCCCTTGGGCGCGCGCCGGCGCGCGACGGTGATCCACTGCGCCAGGTTGGCGTAGCCGCGGCGCGACTGCGCGAGCAGCACCAGGCGCGGCT
>MEGM01000258.1 GCA_001725505.1 Rubrivivax sp. SCN 70-15
CCTTGGCCGACATCGTGGTAGTTGGTGCGCACCCCCGCCGCAAGAATGCTCTTGCCGATCTCGGGCGATGCGTTCGTTGTCATTGCGGTCCGATCCAGAAGATGAAGGCTGCGCGCCGAGTCCTCATCGTTCGCGGGCGGTTGAGGAACCGCTCAAGAGGACTCGAATCAATATCGAGATTTTTTCTCGATACAGATGAACATATGCATGGGACAAACCCGACGCTTTGTCGAGATTTTTGTACGCTAGCATCGCAAGCAAGTTCGTGCACTTCAGATTTCCGCCACTTCGACCCGCCACCATGCCACTCGACGCTGATGTACTGGAAGCTCGTGAAGCAGCCGAGGAGCCGCGCACTCTCATCGAGACGGCATACCGCCAACTGCGTCGCGACATCATCGACGGCAGCCATCAAGCCGGGCAGAAGCTGCGCGTCGAGCACCTGAAGGCGACCTACCAGGTCAGCGCGGGAACGCTGCGCGAGGCCCTCGCCTTGCTGGTGTCCGATTCCCTGGTCGTGGCACAAGGCCAGCGCGGATTCCGTGTTGCGCCGATGTCGCTGGCCGACCTTGAAGACCTGACCCGCATGCGCGTTCTGCTCGAATGCGAGGCCGTGCGCGAGAGCATCGCGCTCGGCAAGGACGATTGGGAAGCGAGCGTCGTCAGTGCGTTTCACAAGCTCTCCCTGGCCGAGCAGCGCCTGCGTGTCGATCCCCAAGTCTCATTCGACGACTGGGAGGCCTGCAACCGCCATTTCCACGAAAGCCTGGTGTCGGCCTGCAAGTCGCGCTGGATGCTCAGGTTTCGCAGGCTGCTGTACCAGCAGTCCGAGCGCTATCGCCGTGTTTCGGCGACCAAGGGGCCGCCGCCGGTCGAAGTGCACGACGAGCATCGGGCGATCTTCGACGCCGTGATGGCACGCAATGCCGATCTCGCCGGTGCGGTCTTGACGGCGCACGTGCACCGCGCGCTCACCGTGATCCGCAAGGCAGGACTGCTCAAATGACCGAAGTTGCAATGCAAGGCCCGGTGGTCGTGCTGGGCGGGGGCCTCGCGGCCGTGTCGTTCGCCGGTGGCCTGCGTTCGGGCGGCTTCGGCGGCGAGATCGTCTGCGTCAGCGACGAAGCCGAGCCGCCCTACGACCGCCCGCCCCTTTCCAAGGAGTTTCAGCGCGAGGGTGCTGCCGACAAGATCCGCCTCGATCTGAGCCGAGCCCACGACGTGCAGTGGCTGCGCGGCACGCCGGCGTCAAAGGTCGACACGCAGCGGCGCGAGGTGCTGCTGGCCGATGGCCGCAGCCTCGGCTACCGCACCCTGGTGTTCGCCACCGGCGCCACGCCGCGCCGGCTGCCGGCGCTGCAAGGCGCGCCGATGCCGGTCATCACGCTGCGCACCTTGGACGACGCGCAGCGCATCCGCGCCGGTCTGACAGCAGGGGCCCGCCTGGTGGTGATCGGCGGCGGCGTCATCGGGCTCGAGCTCGCGGCCACGGCGCAGGGACTGGGCGCCCAGGCCACCGTCATCGAAGCGCTCGATCGGGTGATGAACCGGTGTGCTTCGGCGACGCTGGCTGCCGTCGTCGCGCAGTCGCACCGGGAGCGCGGTGTCGACCTGCGGCTGGGTCGTCAGGTGACCGGGTTCGATGGTCACGCGATCCTCCTCGACGACGGTACCCACGTCGATGCCGACCTGGTCGTCGTGGGCATCGGCGTCGTCGCCAACGATGCACTGGCGCGCGCGGCCGACATCGCCTGCGACGACGGCATCTTCGTCGACCGCTTTGGCCGCACCACCTGTCCCGGTGTCTACGCCATCGGCGACGTGACGCGCCAGCGCAACCCGATCAGCGAGCGCTTCGAGCGCATCGAGACCTGGTCGAACGCCCAGAACCAGGGGCTGGCCGTCGCTCGCACCTTGCTGGACCCGACGGTAACGCCCTACGCCGACATTCCCTGGTATTGGTCGGACCAATACGATCTGCGCATCCAGGTGGCCGGCGTTTCGATGGGCGACGACGAGATCGTGCGCGGCGATGCTTCGCCCGGCAGCAAGTTCTCACTGATCCAACTGCACCGGGGCCGCGTGGTCGGTGTGACCTGCATGAACAACGTGCGTGAGTTTTCGTCGCTCAAGCGACTGCTGGGTGACGTAGCGCTCCCTGACCGCGCCGCGCTCGCCGATCCTGGCACGGACCTGCGCAAACTGCTTGCGGCACCGAGGACCTGAATCGCGGGCCGCATGCCGGGATGCCCAGGACGGCATCTCATTCCGGCGTGATCGTCGCCACCACCGCGTTGCGCTCGACCGTCTGCCCCGGCGTGCAGTTCACCGCCGCCACGGTACCCGCGCACTCGGCGGTGATGCGCATCTCCATCTTCATCGACTCGAGAATGGCGACCACCGCGCCCTTGTCGACGCGGTCGCCGGGCGCGACATTGACCTTGAGGATCAGCCCCATCATCGGCGCCTTCGCGTCGCCGCTGGCCTGCGCCGAGGCGCTGATGTAGGACAGGTACGGGATCGCCTTGAGCGCGTGCGCGCCGCAGCGGTCCTGGACGTAGAGCATGTCGCCGTCCTGATGCAGCGTGACCGTCTCGCGGCGGCCGTCGACGATGGACAGCCAACGGCCGTCCTCGCCGGCCGGCGCGAGCCGGACCGCGAGCCGCGCCTCGTTCACCCCGACGAGCACGCTCCCGTCGGCGGCGACCGGGCCGAAGCGGATCTCGGCGCTCGCGCCATCGGCGCTCTCGACATGCAGGCTCGGCACCGGCGCGAGCGCGTCGCCGCCACCCGCGAGCTGCCAGCCGCTGAGGCTCCAGGCCGACCACGAGCTGCGCGCCTCGCCGCCGCGCCGGCTGCGCAGCCAGTGCAGCGCGGCGGCGGCGAGCGAGCGCTCGTCGTGCGCCGCCTGGCCGAGCGACCAGCCGCCGATCTGCTCGTCGATCAGCCGCGTGTGGAAGGTCGCCGCGCGCGTCTCGGGCAGGCCGATCAGGTGGCGCAGGAAGCCGATGTTGCCGGTGACGCCGAACACCGCGCTGTCGTCGAGCGCGCGGCCGAGCCGGTCGAGCGCCTCGTCGCGCGTCGGCGCATGCGTGATCAGCTTGGCGAGCATCGAGTCGTAGTACGGCGTGACCTCCGAGCCCGATTCGATGCCCGTCTCCACGCGCACGCCGTCGCGCGGGAAGCGCACCAGCGACAGCCGGCCGGTCGAGGGCAGGAAGCCGTCGGCCGGGTCTTCGGCGCAGACGCGCGCCTCGACCGCGTGGCCCGCGATGCGCACGTCCTCCTGGCGCAGCGGCAGGCCATCGCCGGAGGCGATGCGCAGCATGATCTCGACGATGTCCAGGCCCGTGATCGCCTCGGTCACCGGGTGTTCCACCTGCAGACGCGGGTTGACCTCGAGGAAGTGGTAGTCGTCCGCGCCGACGATGAACTCCACCGTGCCGACGCCGCGGTACTTCAGCCGGTGGCCGAGGCGCACCGCGTCGGCCGCCATACGCTCGCGCAGCGCCGGCGCGAGGTTCGCGGCCGGGGCTTCCTCGATCACCTTCTGGTGGCGCCGCTGCAGCGTGCATTCGCGCTCGAACAGGTGGATCACGTGGCCGCGGCCGTCGCCGGCGATCTGGATCTCGATGTGGCGGCCGTGACGGATGAGCTTCTCGACGATCAACCCGGCGTCGCCGAACGAGTTCTTCGCCTCGCGCATCGCCGACTCGATCTCCTGCTCGAGCCCGTCCATCGTCTGGATGCCGCGCATCCCCTTGCCGCCGCCGCCGGCCGCGGCCTTGAGCATCACCGGCAGCCCGATGCGGCGCACCGTGGCGGCGATCTCGGCCGGGTCGGTGCGCCGGCGGCATCGGCCTCGCGCTTGGCCGCGGCCTTGTCGCCCAGGCGCTCGATCACCTCGGGCGTAGGGCCGATGAACACCAGCCCTGCGGCCTCGACCGCGCGCGCGAAGGCGGCGTTCTCGGCCAGGAAGCCGAAGCCGGGGTGAATGGCCTGCGCGCCGACGGACTTGGCCGCGGCGATCACCGCGTCGATGCGCAGGTAGCTGTCGGACGCGGCGGCGCCGCCGATCTCGACCGATTCGCCGATCGCGCGCACGTGCAGCGCGTCGCGGTCGGCGGTGGAATGCACGCCCGCGGCGGCGACGCCGAGGCGGCGGCAGGTGCGCGCGATGCGGCAGGCGATCTCGCCGCGGTTGGCAATCAAGATCTTCTTGAACATGCAGCGCTCCCTGGCCTACATGCGGAACACGCCGAAGCGCGTGGGCACCGCCGGCAGGCGGCCGGCGAGATCGAGCAGCAGCGCCATCACGTCGCGCGTCTCGATCGGCTCGATGACGAGGTCGCACCAGGTGTTGCGCGCGAAGTTGTAGGCGTTGGCGAAGTCCTCGAAGGTCTTGCGCACCGGCGCCTTGTAGGCCTCGCGTTCGGCGTCGGTCCAGCTCGTGCCGTCGCGCTTGTGCTGGTCGTCCTTGACCATCGCCAGCGTCGTGGCCGCCTGCTCGGGGCCCATGATGGCGGCGCGGCCGTTCGGCCACATCATCATCGCGTGCGGCTTGAACGCGCGCCCGCACATCGCCAGGTAGCCGGCGCCGTAGGAGCCGCCGATGATGAGCGTGTACTTGGGCACGCTGGCGCAGGTCATCGCGGTAATCATCTTGGCGCCGTGCTTGGCGATGCCAGCCTCCTCGGCCTCGCGGCCGACCATGAAGCCGTTGATGTCGGCCATGAACAGCAGCGGGATGTCGCGCTTGCAGCACAGGTCGATGAACTGCGTGGCCTTCATCGCGCTTTCGGAGAACAGCACGCCCTGGTTGCACAGGATGCCGACGTCGAAGCCCTTGATGCGGGCAAAGCCGGTGATCAGCGTGTCGCCGTAGTCGGGCTTGAACTCGTGCAGGTCGCTGCCGTCGACCAGGCGCAGCACGATCTCGCGGTTGTTGGTCGGAATGCGCGGGTCGGCGCTGACTATGCCGTGGATCTCGCGCGGGTCGTGCAGCGGCTCGGCC
>MEGM01000259.1 GCA_001725505.1 Rubrivivax sp. SCN 70-15
CGAGGTGCGCGATGCGCTCGTTCAGCGGCGCGTCGGCGCCGTTCGCGCGCGCGAGCCGGACGACCTCGCCGCACAGCGCATCGACCTCGGTGCGCCGGCCGAGCGCCAGGTCGTCGGCCATGCTCGAACGCGCCTTTGCGTCGATGCGCAGCATGCGCGCGGCGACGCGCGTGAACAGCGCGTTGGGCAGCCGCAGCACGGTCGGCAGCCAGCGCGGCGGCAGCGGCGTCATCTGCGCCGGCACGATGCCGGCGGCGCGCAGCGCGGCCAGCGCCTCGTCCTGCAGCGCGGCGAGCACGCGCCGGAGGTCGCGGTCGAGCAGCTGTGCGCGCAGCGGCAGCCCGGACAGCGCGTTCACGGGGTTGTTCAGGTTGAGCAGCAGCTTGCCCCACTGCACCGCGCGCAGGTCGGCGTGCAGCGCCAGCGGCAGCCCGGCCGCGGCGAAGGCGGGCAGCCAGGGGTGAAGCGCCGGGTGATCCTGCGCCGCGATCTGCCCCGGCGTGCCGCGGTGGACATGCCCCGGCGCGAGCTCGGCGACGTTGAACGGCACCATGCCGGGCAGCACCGTCAGCCCCGGCGCGGCGGCCATGGCGGTGGCCGGGTTCGAGATCCCGTTCTGCAGCGACAGCACCAGGCTGCCGCCGGGCAACTGGCGCGCCGCGTCCGCGGTCGCCGCACTCTTGACGCACAGCAGCACCAGGCCGGCGCCGGCCGGTGGCTCGGTGCGCAGGTGCAAGGCCGAGGGTGCGAGGCGGAGGTCGTCGCCGTCCAGGTCGGTGACGCGCAGGCCGTGCGCGCGCAGCGCGTCCAGCACGCGCGCCCGGCCGACGAAATGGACCTCGGCGCCGGCGGCCTGCAGCCGGCCGCCGACGAAGCAGCCGATCGAGCCCGCGCCCATCACGACGATGGGCGCGGCCGGTGGCGGCGCCGTCATCGGGTCGCCGGGTGCGCCAGGTCGCGGATCACCGTCGGCCCGGCGCGGCGCTCGATCTCGCCGACCAGCGCCTTGAACAGGCCGAGCATCGCGAGCAGCTCGAGGACGACGAACATCGGCCCGACGAGCAGGCCGACCAGGTCGTCGGCGAAGGCAGGCTTGCGCCCTTCGTAGTAATGGCCGACGAACTGGATCAGCCAGCCGGCGACGAAGAAGCCCAGGCCCCAGGCCAGCCATTCGCCGGTACCGCTGCCGGCGGCCGCGCGGTGCGCCAGCGCCATCAGCAGGCCGACCCCGGCGCTGACGGCGACGCCGAGGCCGAACTGGCCGCGCGTCAGGTACCAGGCGGCGACGAGGGCGAAGGCGAGCCAGGCCGGCGTCAGCCCGAGCCCGCCGAGCGTGAAGCCGGGGCGCGCGAGCAGCACGCCGACCGCGAAGACGATCATCGGGATGCCGACGAAGTGGGTCACGATGTTGCGCCGATCGCGGTGGTACTGGGCGTACTGCGCGAGCAGCGCGATCGCGGGGCGGAAGGGGCTGGCCATGGTGCGCGTCTCCTCGGGCTTCATGCTAGCCGATGGCGGCGGGCTGCGCTCCTAGAATGCGCGCATGAGCATCAAGAGCGACCGCTGGATCCGCCGCATGGCGCAGACGCACGGGATGATCGAGCCCTTCGAGCCCGGCCAGGTGCGCGAGGCCCCGGACGGCCACCGCATCGTCAGCTACGGCACCAGCAGTTATGGCTACGACATCCGCTGCGCGCGCGAGTTCAAGGTTTTCACGAACATCCACAGCACGGTCGTCGACCCGAAGAACTTCGACGAGAAGAGCTTCGTCGACATCGAGGCCGACGTCTGCATCATCCCGCCGAACAGCTTCGCGCTCGCGCGCACGGTCGAGTACTTCCGCATCCCGCGCAACGTGCTCACGATCTGCCTGGGCAAGAGCACCTACGCTCGCTGCGGCATCATCGTCAACGTGACGCCGTTCGAGCCCGAATGGGAGGGTTTCGTGACGCTGGAGTTCAGCAACACGACGCCGCTGCCCGCCAAGATCTACGCCGGCGAGGGCTGCGCGCAGGTGCTGTTCTTCGAGAGCGACGAGGTCTGCGAGACCAGCTACAAGGACCGCGGCGGCAAGTACCAGGGGCAGCGCGGCGTGACGCTGCCCAAGACCTGACACCGGCGCGACGAGGGCCCGCAGCGTGAAGTGGGAAGGCCAGGAGCAGAGCGACAACGTCGAGGACCGGCGCGGCGAGGGCGGCGGCGGTTCCAGCTTCGGCGCGCGCCACATCGGCATCGGCAGCGTCGTGATCGCCTTGCTCGCGGGATGGCTCTTCGGCATCAACCCGCTCACGGTGCTCGGGCTGCTCGACGGCGGCGGGTCCGCCGTCCAGACGCAGACCCGGACGCCAGCGCCGGCGCAGCGGCCGCCCGCCGGCGACCGCGAGGCGGCCTTCGTCTCGGTCGTGCTGCGCGACACCGAGCAGGTCTGGGGCCAGGTCTTCCAGGCCGCGGGGTCGCGCTACGAGGACCCCAAGCTGGTGCTCTTTCGCGGCAGCACGCCCACCGCCTGCGGCACCGGCCAGAGCGCGATGGGCCCGTTCTACTGCCCGGGCGACCGCAAGGTCTACCTCGACCTCGACTTCTTCGACACCCTGGCACGGCGCCTGGGCGCACCGGGCCAGTTCGCGCAGGCCTACGTGATCGCGCACGAGGTCGGCCACCATGTTCAGAACCTGCTCGGCATCACGAATAAGGTCGATGCGCTGCGCGTCCACGAGACCGCGACGCAGGCCAATGCGGTCTCGGTGCGGGTCGAGTTGCAGGCCGACTGCCTGGCCGGCGTCTGGGCGAACCATTCGCAGCAGGGCAAGGGCTGGCTCGAGCAGGGTGACATCGAGAGCGCGCTCAACGCCGCCGCGCAGATCGGCGACGACACGCTGCAGCGCGATGCGGGCGCCAGCGTGCGCCCCGAGACCTTCACCCACGGCACGAGCGCACAGCGCGTGGCCTGGTTCCGGCGCGGGCTGGACAGCGGCAGCGTGAAGCAGTGCAACACCTTCGAGGCGACACGGCCATGACCCTGGACGAGGACCTGAAGGCCGAGCTGCAGATCCGCCAGCTCGTCGAGCGCTGGGCGCTCTGGCGCGACGCCGGCGACTGGGAGCGCTTCGCGACCGTCTGGCACCCCGACGGCGTGATGATGGCGACTTGGTTCCAGGGTCCGTTCCGCGACTTCATCCGCGTCACGCAGGAAGGCTGGGCCAAGGGCGTGAGCATCCTGCATTTCCTCGGCGGCTCGGCGATCGACGTCCGGGGCGAACGCGCGATCGCGCAGACGAAGATGACGATTTCGCAGCGCGGCCCGGTCGACGGCGTGCTCTGCGACGTGGTCTGCACCGGCCGCTTCTACGACTTCGTCCAGCGCGTTGACGGCGCTTGGAAGCTGCTGCACCGCCAGCCGATCTACGAGAAGGACCGCATCGACCCGGTCGACCCGGCGGCGACGCTGCGGCTCGACGCTGCCGCGCTGGCGGCGCTGCCCGAGGGCTACCGACACCTCGCCTACGTCCAGCAGCGCATCGGCTACCGGGTCAAGCTCGACATGCCGATGCTCAAGGGCGCGGCGGTCGAGGACCTGTACCGGCGCGGCGCGCGCTGGCTCGCCGGCGGCGCGCTCGAGCGCTGAGCGGCGCACGTCAGCGCAGCAGCGCGAGCCAGTCGCAGCGCAGCGCGCCGCGCGCGTGCAGCCAGGCGCGCGCACGTACAGCGCCGGCGCGAAGAACATCGGCACGCACAGCAGCTCGAGCCAGACCCAGTCCAGCAGCAGCGCCGGCGCCGGGCCCATCCAGCCCAGCAGCCACAGCGTCAGCACCGCGTCCCAGGCGTGGCATTCGAGCGGCGCGGCGTCGCGGTGCGCGACATGCCAGCGCTTGAGGACCGACATCTGGCGCAGGTTCATCGCGGGGCTCCAGCGATACCGGGGAGGTCGGGTGCGCGCTCGAACTCTACGCCGGCACGGCCTGCCCCGGCGCGCACCCGAGCCGGGCCGGCCCCGGCATGAACCCCACGCCGACCCATCCTCGCGACCGCCTCGAACGCATGGCCGGCCTGCGCGCCGGCGGCAAGGGCAAGATCGTGAGCGCCGCCGACGCGATGGCGCTGGTGCGCGACGGCGACACCGTGGCCAGCAGCGGCTTCGTCGGCATAGGCTTCGCGGAGAATCTGGCGGTGGCGCTGGAGCAGCGTTTCCTGGCCACCGGCACGCCTCGCGGGCTGACGCTGGTCTACGCCGCCGGCCAGGGCGACGGCAAGACGCGCGGGCTGAACCACTTCGGCCACGAGGGACTGGTCGCGCGCGTGATCGGCGGTCATTGGGGGCTGGTGCCGGCGCTGGGCAAGCTCGCAGTCGAGAACCGGATCGAGGCCTGGAACCTGCCGCAGGGCGTGATCTCGTACCTGTTCCGCGACATCGCCGCCGGCCGGCCCGGCCACCTGACGCGCGTCGGCCTGGGCACCTTCGTCGACCCGCGCTTCGGCGGCGGCCGCATCAACGCGCGCACGACCGAGGAGCGGGTGCGCCTGATGACGATCGACGGCGAGGATTTCCTCTTCTACAAGGCCTTCCCGATCGATGTCGCGCTGATCCGCGCGACCACCGCCGACACCGACGGCAACCTGACGCTGGAGCGCGAGGCGCTGACGCTCGAATCGCTGGCCATCGCGATGGCGGTGCGCAACTCGGGCGGCATCGTCGTGGCCCAGGTCGAGCGCGTCGCCGAGGCCCATTCGCTGTCGCCGCGCGAAGTCAAGATCCCGGGCATCCTGGTCGACTGCGTGGTCGTCGCCGAGCGGCCCGAATACCACCAGCAGACCTTCGCCGAACCGTACAGCGCAGCGTTTGCCGGCGAGATCCGGCTGCCGGCGGCCAGCGTCGAGCCGATGGCGCCGGGCGTGCGCAAGGTCATCGCGCGCCGCGCCGCGCTGGAGCTGCGCCCGAACGCGGTCGTCAACCTCGGCATCGGCATGCCCGAAGGCGTGGCTGCGGTCGCCGCCGAGGAGCGCGTGATCGACCTGATCACGCTCACCGCGGAGCCGGGCGTGATCGGAGGCATCCCGGCCGGCGGGCTGAACTTCGGCGCCGCGGTCAACACGCAGGCGGTCATCGACCAGCCCTACCAGTTCGACTTCTACGACGGCGGCGGTCTGGACATCGCCATCCTCGGCCTGGCCCAGGCCGATGCGCAGGGCAACGTCAACGTCAGCCGCTTCGGCCCGCGGCTGGCCGGCGCGGGCGGCTTCATCAACATCAGCCAGAACGCGAAGACGCTGGTCTTCGTCGGCAGCTTCATGGCCAACGGCGCGTCCAAGTTCGTCGCCGAAGTCGAGCAGCGCAGCTTCTCCGGCCGCGAGGCCTTCGCACGCGGCCAGCCGGTGCTCTACGTCACCGAGCGGGCGGTGTTCGGCCTGCACGAGAGCGGGCTCGAGCTGCTCGAGGTCGCACCCGGGTTGGACCCGGAGCGCGACGTGCTCGCACTGATGCAGTTCCGCCCCGTCATCGAGCGCGCGCCTGCGCTCATGGACGCGGCGATCTTCGGTTCCGCGACGATGGGACTGCGCGCGCGGCTGCTGCTGGTACCGCTGGCCGACCGCTTCGCGTTCGACGCCGCGCAGCGCACGATGTTCATCAACTTCGAACACCTCGCGATCCGCAGCGCCGACGACGTCGACGCGGTGCGCCAGGAGGTCGAGCGCCATCTGGCGCCGCTCGGCGAGCGCGTGTTCGCGGTCGTCAACTACGACCATTTCCAGCTCGACGCCGAGGTCGAGGACGCCTGGGCGCAAATGGTGCGCGCGCTGATGGACCGCTTCTACCTCAACGTCACGCGCTACACGACGAGCGGTTTCCTGCGCGCCAAGCTCGGCCCGGCGCTGGCCGCGCGCGGGGTGGCGCCGCACATCTACGAGACCGCCGCCGAGGCGCGCGCGAAGGTGCGCGACTAGGGCCCGCGTCCGACGCGGCGCGTCAGGTCCACTCCGGGATCGCCGGGATGCGCAGCGTCTCGACCTCGGGCAGGTCGAAGCCGAAATGCTCGGCGAGCAGCGCGCGCAGCGCCTGCCGGTCGGCGAGCCGTGTCGCGCGCGGGCCGTCGGCACCCCAGACGGTGGCGTCGCGGTTCATCAGCGTGACGCGCCCGCCGTCGGTGAGCGCGCGCAGCATGAGCCGGTTGACGAAGGGCGAATCGGGGTGGGTCGCGGTGTAATGGTTGGCGAGCTCGTAGTCGACCGGGTGTTCGTCGTCCAGCGCCGAGACCCAGGCGTCGACGGCGGGCTTGCCGTCGGCGCGCACGCGCAGCACCCAGCGCCCGCCGTCGCGCGCCATCCAGTGGCTCACATCCTCCGGAGCGGTCGTGCCGGGGTCGAGCAGCGGCACCGGCATCGACGGCGACAGCGCGCCGAAGCCGGGGTCGACGACGAAGCGGCCCTGATCCAGCGTCACGCTCAGGAAGGCGTGCGTGCGTGGCGCGGACGTCGCCGGCACGAACAGCACCACCCGTGCCGCGTGCCGGCGCGGCTGGAAGCCGAGCCGCTCGAGCACCGCGGCGAACAGCGTCACGTGCTCGAAGCAGTAGCCGCCGCGGCGCTCGCCCACCAGCTTGCGCTGCAGCGCGGGCAGGTCCAGCCGCGGCTTGCGACCGAGCAGCACGTCGAGGTTCTCGAACGGGATCGCGCGCATGTGCGCGCGCTGCAGGCCGGCCAGCGTCTCGAGGTCGTTGCGCAGCGGGCCGCTCCAGCGCAGGCGCTCGAGGTAGGCGTCGAGGTCCAGCGCGTCGGCCATTGCGGTGTCCGGGCTGGGGCTCAGAGCCTGTGAAGGCATGAATCGCACCCGCGTGAGGCCCCGGAACGGGCCCACTCGTCGTTGCAAAGCCTCGCCGGGGGTGAGCCCGGACACGGGCAGTCCACACGGACTGTCCGTGCCTGGCGAACGCCAGCGCCTGTGGTGCTGGCCCAACCCCGGCTGCGCTTTGCGCCTAGAT
>MEGM01000260.1 GCA_001725505.1 Rubrivivax sp. SCN 70-15
CTGCGCGCGACGCGCGCGCTGAAACCCAGCGCCTGCAGCTCGAAGGGCTGGGCGAGCCACCAGCGCGTCGCCGCGTGCAGCGTCTCGCGGTTCAGGCCGCCGGCGGCGAGGTAGGCGCTGTTCAACGCCTGCAGAGCGAGCTGCGGCACGTTCAGCCGCGCTTCGGCCTGGGTCGCGAGCTGCTCGGCGTCGCGCGTGAAGCCGGCGGCGAGGCGCTCCTCGTCCCAGCGGCTGACGACCAGCGTCGCCACGGCGAGCAGCAGCGTCGCCACCAGCAGCGGCAGCGCCACCGTGCGCCGGCGCGGCACCCAGGCGGCGCGCGGCCGGCCGATCAGCGTCAGCGTCAGCGGCCCGCCGATGAGCACGCCCAGCGCGTCGCCGATCCACCAGGTGCCCCAGGTCGCGGCGACCTGGCCGCGCGCTATCGCGCCGGCCGCAAGCAGTGCGGCACTGGCCACGCTCGGGTTCACGAGGCAGGCGAGCAGCGCGCCAAAGAGCCCGGTGCGCAGGATGTCGCGCGGCCCGGCCAGCACCAGCGGCTGCGGCACGAAGCGCCTGACGAGCCAGGCGCCCAGCCCGGCCTGAAGCGCGGCGCCGACCCCGATCGCCCCGGGCAGCCAGAGCGTGGAGGCCACGTCGACCTGGCCACGCGAGGCGTTGAGCACGAAGTTGACGAGAAAGGCGCCGAGCGCGACGCCGGCCCAGGCGGGGCGGCCGTAGACCAGCACCGCCGCGAGCGCGATGCCGGCCGACGGGTACAGCGGCGACGCGAAGCCCGGCGGCACCGCCAGCGTCAGCGCGAGCCAGCCGACCACCGCGTAGCCGAGCGCGGTGACGACGATCACGCGCCAGGCGGCCTCGGGCGGGCCGGACTCGGCGGCAGGGGCGCGCTCGGCGCTCGGCTTCATGGCCCGACTCTAGCGCTCGCACCGCGGCGCGATGCTGCGCTTACACGTTGAACAGGAAGTTCATGACGTCGCCATCGCGCACGACGTACTCCTTGCCTTCGGCGCGCATCTTGCCGGCGTCCTTCGCGCCCTGTTCGCCCTTGTAGGCGACGAAGTCCTCGTAGGCGATGGTCTGGGCGCGGATGAAGCCGCGTTCGAAGTCGGTGTGGATCACGCCGGCGGCCTGCGGCGCGGTGTCGCCGACGTGGATCGTCCAGGCGCGCACTTCCTTCACGCCGGCGGTGAAGTAGGTCTGCAGCCCGAGCAGCCTGAACGCGGCACGGATGAGCCGGTTCAGCCCCGGTTCGTCCTGCCCCATCTCGTGCAGGAAGAGGGCGCGGTCCTCGTCGCCCATGTCGGCGAGCTCGGCCTCGGTCTTGGCGCAGATCGCGACCACCGGCGCGTTCTGCCTTGCGGCGTACTCGCGCAGCCGGTCGAGGTAGGGGTTGTTCTCGAAGCCGGTCTCCGAGACGTTGCCGACGAACATCGCCGGCTTGGCCGTGATCAGGCACAGCGGCTTCAGGATCGCCCGCTCTTCCTTGCTGAAATCGATGCCGCGCACCGGCTGCGCCTGGTCGAGCGCGGCCTGGCATTTCTCCAGCACCTTGACCAGCGCCGCGGCTTCCTTGTCGTTGCCCGAGCGTGCGGCCTTCACGTAGCGGTGCAGGCTCTTCTCGACCGTGCCCAGGTCGGCCAGGCAGAGCTCGGTCTGGATCACCTCGATGTCGCTGATCGGGTCGACCTTGCCGGCGACGTGGATCACGTTGTCGTCCTCGAAGCAGCGCACCACGTTGACGATCGCATCGGTCTCGCGGATGTGGCTCAGGAACTGGTTGCCCAGGCCCTCGCCCTTGCTCGCGCCGGCCACGAGCCCGGCGATGTCGACGAACTCGACGATCGCCGGCACCACGCGCTCGGGCTGGACGATCGCCGCCAGCGCATCGAGGCGCGGATCGGGCAGCTCGACGATGCCGACGTTGGGCTCGATCGTGCAGAACGGGTAGTTCTCGGCCGCGATGCCGGCCTTGGTGAGGGCGTTGAAGAGGGTGGACTTGCCGACGTTGGGCAGGCCCACGATGCCGCACTTGAGGCTCATACAGGGGCTTTCGGGAGAACGGTGCACGCTAGGCGCGCGGAACCGGGGATTTTCCTACACTGCGCCCCATGAACCCGAAGCACCTGACCCTGCACCCGCACGCCAAGGACCTGGGTGGCGGCTTCCACGTGCGCCGGCTGCTGCCGGCCGCCGCGCGGCAGGCGGTCGGGCCGTTCCTGTTCTTCGACCATTTCGGGCCGATCACCGCGCAGCCTGCCGACAACCACGACGTGCGCGCGCACCCTCACATCGGCCTGGCGACCGTGACCTACCTCTTCGAGGGCGCGATGCTGCACCGCGACTCCACCGGCGCGGTCCAGCGCATCGAGCCCGGCGCGATCAACTGGATGACGGCCGGGCGCGGCATCGTCCATTCCGAGCGCACGCCCGACGACCTGCGCGGCGTCGTCCGGCGCAGCCACGGCCTGCAGCTGTGGGCGGCGCTGCCCGAGGCGGACGAGGAGATCGAGCCCTCGTTCGCGCACACGCCCGCGAGCGCGATCCCCGCGGCCGAGATCGGCGGCGCCCGGGTGCGCGTACTGATCGGCAGCGCCTTCGGCATGGACTCGCCGGTCGCGACGCGCTCGCCGACGCTGTACCTGGACATCGCGCTGGCCGCCGGCGACGCCTTCCCGCTGCCGCTCGCTGCCGAGCGCGCGGTCTACGGCGTCGACGCCGGCTTCGAACTCGACGGCGCGCCGGTGCCAGCGCAGACGATGGTCGTCCTCGACGCCGGCGATGAGTCGATGATCTCCGCCAGCGGCGACGCGCGCGTGGTGCTGATCGGCGGCGAGCCGCTCGGCCACCGCCACCTGTGGTGGAACTTCGTCTCGAGCCGCAAGGAGCGCCTCGTCCAGGCCGCCGACGACTGGGCCGCGCAGCGCTTCGCGCCGGTGCCGGGCGAGACCGAATTCATCCCGCTGCCCGAGCGCCGGCCGCTTTAGAACTTCAGCGTCGCACTCGCCCTCTGCCCGACAGTCAGCAGCCGGTCGATGCCTTCGAGCAGCACCGCGTTCATCGCGAAGGTGACGCCGCCGTTCATGCGCGGGTCGGCGCGAAAGCCGGCCAGCGTGTCGCCGGGCTCGACGCCTTGCTCCCCGGTCGCCGGGTCGACGCCCGGGATCGTGCAGCGCACGCAGGGCTTGACGAGCTTGATCCGCACCGGCCCGTCGTCGGTGGCGATCGCGATCTCGTCGAGATGGTCCTCGTCGAAGGCGTGCAGCCCGTCGAGCACCAGGTTCGGACGGAAGCGCGCCATGCCCACCGGCGCCTGGCCGCGCGCCGCCAGCCGGGCGTTCAGATCGGCCAGCGAGGCGGTGCTCGCCACCAGCAGCGGAAAGCCGTCGGTGAAGGCGTTCTCGGCCTCGACCTCTCCGGTCCAGCGGCGGTCGGACAGGCGTTTGTGCTCGGGGTCGAAGCGCACCAGCCGCGCCGGGCGGCCGAGGAAGTCGCTGAACCACTGCGCGGCGAGCGCGCCCATGTCGTAGGCGCGGACCTCGTCGTCCCAGACGCGCGCGCGCGCAGGGGCCTCGACATGGTCGAGCGCGACGTGCAGCGCCAGCATCCCCGGCGCGCGCAGCACCATCTCGAGCATCTCGCCGGCGCTGTCGACGACCATCCAGGCGCGGTCGAACTCGAGCCCGGTCTCGATGACCAGCGCGTCGGGCACCGCGACGCCGGCGCAGGACTTGATCGGGTGCACGAAGAGGGCCGAGAGGCTGCAGGCGAGTTCGCTCATGGCGGGCGGGTGAAGGGTCAACGGCGACCCGCGCGATTGTGCCGCCCCCCGCTCCCTACAATCCGCTCCCATGCCCAGCTTCGACATCCTCGTGCGCGGCGCCGGCGCCGTGGGGCTGTCGGCAGCGCTGGCGCTGGCGCGGCAGGGCCACCGCGTCGCTGGGACGCGCTGCCCGACGATGCGAGCACGCCGGTGCACGACATGCGCATCGAGGGCGACGCGCCCGGCGCCGCGCTCGACTTCTCGGCCTGGGCACAGGGCGCCGACGCGCTGGCCTGGATCGTCGACGCCGCCGAGCTCGAGGCCGGGCTGCGCGCGGCGGCCCGCTTCGCGCCGCACCTGAGCGAGGTCGAGCGCGAGGTCGAGGCGCCGCTCGTCGTGCTCGCCGAAGGCAAGGCTTCGGCGACGCGCGAAAAGCTCGGCGTGCGCATGCCGCTGCAGCGCTACGGCCAGCGCGCGGTCGCCGCGCGGCTGATCGCCGACCAGGCGCACGGCCACCTCGCGCGCCAATGGTTCCGCAGTCCCGACGTGCTCGCGCTGCTGCCTTTCGACCGGCCGCGCGCCGGCCATGGCTTCGGCCTGGTCTGGTCGCTGCCCGAGGCGCGCGCCGACGCGATGATGGCGCTCGCGCCGGCCGCCTTCGAGGCCGCGCTCGCCGACGCCACCGGCGCCGCCGCGGGCACGCTCACGCTCGCCGGCGAGCGCGCCGCCTGGCCGCTCGCGCTGGCACGCGCCGAGCGCGTCTGCGGGCCGGGCTGGGTGCTCGTCGGCGACGCCGCGCACCTGATGCATCCGCTCGCCGGCCAGGGGCTGAACCTCGGCCTGGCCGATGTCGAGACGCTGGCGCGCGTGCTCGGCGCGCGCGAGGCCTGGCGCGACCTGGGCGACGAACGGCTGCTGCGCCGCTACGCGCGCGAACGCGACCTGGCCACGCGCGCGATGGGCGGCTTCACCGACGCCTTGCTCCACCTCTTCGCCAGCCCGCAGCCGCTGCTGCGCGAGATCCGCAACCGTGGCCTGACGCTCGTCAACCACCTCCCGCCCGTCAAGCGCCTGCTCACCGCGCGCGCGATCGACGGCTGAACCCGAACCCCACCGGACCCCCCACGATGAAAACGACGCTCACCGTTCTTGCCGCCGGGCTGCTCGCCTGCAGCTCGGTGTTCGCCCAGGAAGCGGTGATCCGCAAGAGCCTGGCCGAGCACATCCCGAACTTCCCGAAGATCGACGAGGTCCGGCCGACGCCGATCCCCGGCCTCTACGAGGTGCGCTTCGCCGGCAGCGAGATCATCTACACCGACGCCAAGGCGGACGCGCGCCTGGACCAGCTCTCGGCGGTGGACTTCTCGGCGCTGCAGATCAAGGACGCGATCGCCGTCAAGCAGGGCAGCGGCGCGCGCAGGATGGCGGTCTTCGTCGACCCGAACTGCCCGTACTGCAAGCGCTTCGAGCGCGACATGGCGACCGTCAAGGACGTCACCGTGTACACCTTCCTGATGCCCATCCTCGGCCCCGACTCGAACGTCAAGGCGCGCGACATCTGGTGCGCCAAGGACCCGGCCAAGACCTGGCGCGACTGGATGCTCGACGGCGTCGCGCCGCCCAAGGCCGCCGGCAAGTGCGACGACGGCGCGCTCGAGCGCAACGTCGCGTTCGGCCAGAAGTACCGCATCACCGGCACGCCGACGATCTTCTTCGAGAACGGTACGCGCAAGCCGGGCGCGATCCCGGCGGCGGCGGTCGAGAAGCTGCTCGCCGCGTCCGCGAAGAAGTCCTGAGCCGCCGCCGTGCGCGGTGAGGCCCGAGCGACGCGATGAGCGCTTCGCCATCCGCTCCTGCCGTCGCACTGCGGCTGGGCTATGCCGGTCTCGTGCCTTTCGTCGCCGGCGCCGCGTTGGTCTGGCTGGTGCGCCCCGACGTCCACCCCTACGTCGCGCTTGGCCTGTCGGCCTATGCGGCGCTGATCGTCTCTTTCCTCGGCGGCATCCACTGGGGCATCGCATTCCGCGAGAGCGCGCCGGAGCCGGCGCTGTTCGTCTGGGGCGTGCTGCCGTCGCTGGTGGCCTGGATCGCGGTGCTGATGCCGGCCGATGCCGGGCTCGTGATCCTCGGCGCGATGCTCGTCGCCTGCTACCTGGTCGACAGGCGCGTCTACCCGCGCCATGGGCTGTCGGGCTGGCTCACGCTGCGCTTCCGGCTCAGCGCGGTCGCGGCCTTGTGCTGTTTCCTCGGCGCCGCGGGCAGCTGAGTCGCTGAGCATGCGGCGACGCCGGCTCGCCGCGCTGGCCCTGGTGGCCGTCGTCGCGCTGCTGCACCTGTGGCTGGCCGACGACGTGCTCGAAGCACGCCTGGGCGCCGGCGCCGCGAAGCTGCCGTCGCGCATCGAGGTCGCGTTCGTGCACCTGCTCGATGAAATGGGACTGGGCGCATGGCTGGGCGAGTGGGTGCTCGATCGGGCCTGCGCGCAGATGCGGCAATGGCAGGACGGCGGTCGAGCGCCGATCCCGGTCTCGATCAACATGTCGCCAGTGCAATTCGAACGGACGTCCGTCGTGGAGCGGGTGCAGGCCGCCCTGGGGCGCTACCGGCTCGACGTCGACCGGCTGGAGATCGAGATACTGGAGGCGACCGCCGTCAACGACTCGCACAAGGTGCGGGAATCCCTCGTGGCGTTGCGCGCCGCGGGCATCGGCGTCGCGCTCGACGATTTCGGCACCGGTTACTCCTCGCTGGTCTACCTGACCCGCATCCCGGCCAACGTGCTCAAACTCGACCAGGCCTTCATCCGCGGGCTTTCCGGCGATCCGCGCCAGCAGGAAATCGTCAGGCACATCATCGCGCTGGCCAAGACGCTGGCTTACAGCGTGGTGGCGGAAGGCGTCGAGGAAGAAACCCAGCTCGCGCTGCTCGTCGCCATGGGCTGCGACTACATCCAGGGCTACCTGATCGGTCGCCCGCTGCCACCGGACGAATTCGCCGAGCGATGGCTGCGCTGACGGCGGCCCCTGCGGGAGCGCCGGCGCGCCGCAGGTCAGGTCGCCGCGCGCGGCTGTCGCAGCAGGTTCGCCACCGCCTCGCGCGCTTCGTCCACGCCGGTGCCGGCGGAGGAGGAAAACACCTGCGCGCTGGCGTGCAGCCCCTCGGCGGCAAATTGCTTGCGCAGGGCGGCCAGCGCCTGCGTGCCGGCACCGCGCGAGAGCTTGTCGGCCTTGGTCAGCAGCACGTGGCAGGGCAGGCCGGTGTCGGCGCAGAACTGCAGCATCAGGCGGTCGAACTCCTTCAGCGGATGGCGGATGTCGACGATCAGCACCAGGCCGCGCAGGCTGCGGCGACGGTGCAGGTAGGCGTCGATCTCCTCGGGCCGCACCGGACGCACCAGCGGGTCGGGGGTGATCGTCGGCGGCCCGGCGAGCAC
>MEGM01000261.1:0-2018 GCA_001725505.1 Rubrivivax sp. SCN 70-15
ACCGCGTCGGCGTGATCCTGCGCATGCGGCGACCGCCTCGACCGGACGCCCCGGGAAGACAGGCGCTTGACAGCGGTCAAGCGCCATTGCAACGCCGGGCGCCAGACTGAACCGCTGCCACCGCCCGCCGTGCACGCTTCGGGCCGTGGGCCGATCGACGCGTGACCACTACCGGCGCAGACCATGACCCCGAATTGCCCGCCCAGCGAACCCGACAGCAGCGCCAACCCGAATCCTCTGGACGCGCTGACGCGCAGCGCGCTGGGGCGGCTGACGCTGGGCCTGTCGCCGGCGGCGCTGGCCCAGGCCTACGCGGACTGGTTCGTCCATCTCGCCAGTTCGCCCGGCAAGCAGCAGGAGCTGCGCGAGAAGGCGCAGCGCAAGTTGACGCGGCTGCTGCTGCACGAAGCCAGGGTCGCGCGCGGCGAGTCGACACCGTGCATCGAGCCGCTGCCGCAGGACGAGCGCTTCAGCCATCCGGCCTGGCAGCTGCCGCCCTACCAGACGCTCTACCAGTCGTTCCTGCTCCTCCAGCAATGGTGGTGGAACGCGACCACCGGCGTCCACGGCGTGACGCGGCACCACGAGGAGATGGTGACGTTCTTCGCCCGCCAGTGGCTGGACATGGTCTCGCCGTCCAACTTCCTGCCGACCAACCCCGAGGTGCTGGGCGAGACGCTGCGCACCGCCGGCATGAACCTGGTCCAGGGCGCCACGAACCTGTGGGAGGACGCGCTCGCGCAGGCCTCCGGCCGTCCGCCCGCGGGCGCCGGCGACTTCCGGGTCGGCACGAACCTGGCGCTGACGCCGGGCAAGGTCATCCTGCGCAACCGGCTCGTCGAGCTGATCCAGTACGCGCCGACGACGGCGAGCGTCGACCCCGAGCCGGTGCTGATCGTGCCGTCGTGGATCATGAAGTACTACATCCTCGACCTCTCGCCCGCGAACTCGCTCGTCAGGTACCTGGTCGACCAGGGCCACACCGTGTTCATGCTGTCGTGGAAGAACCCCGGCGCCGAGGACCGCGACCTGGGCATGGACGACTACCTGCGCGACGGCGTGCTCGCGGCGCTGGACGCGGTGTCGTCGGTGCTGCCGCGGCGCCGGGTCCATGCGGTCGGCTACTGCCTGGGCGGGACGCTGCTCGGCATCGCCGCGGCGGCGCTGGCGCGCGACGGCGACCCGCGGCTCGCGACCCTGACGCTGCTCGCGTCGGAGCTGGACTTCACCGAACCGGGCGAGCTCTCGCTGTTCATCGACGAGAGCCAGATCGCGTTCCTCGAGGACATGATGTGGACGCGCGGCTACCTCGACGGCAAGCAGATGGCGGGCGCGTTCACGATGCTGAACTCGAAGGACCTGGTCTGGTCGAAGATGGTCCGCGCCTACCTGATGGGGCAACGCGCGCCGATCACCGACCTGATGGCCTGGAACCTCGACGCGACCCGCCTGCCCTACCGGATGCACAGCGAATACCTGCGCCGGCTCTACCTCGACAACGACCTCGCCGAAGGCCAGTACGAGGTCGGCGGGCGTCCGGTCGCGCTGACCGACATCCACGTCCCGATGTTCGTGCTCGGCACGCAGCGCGACCATGTCTCGCCCTGGCGCTCGGTCTACAAGGCGGTGCTGCTCACCGACACCGAGGTCACGTTCGCCCTCACCAGCGGCGGGCACAACGTCGGTGTCGTCAATCCGCCCGGCATCGACGTCCCCGGGCGGGGCTACCAGATCGCGACGCACGCGGTGAATTCGCCCTTCGTCGACCCGGACACCTGGGCCGCGCAGGCGCCGCGCCACGAAGGCTCGTGGTGGCCGGCCTGGGAGGCCTGGCTGCGCCGGCACTCGGGCGCGCGCGTCGCGCCACCGGCCATGGGCGGCAAGGCCCGGGCCTACGCGCCGATCGGCGACGCGCCGGGCCAGTACGTGCTGATGCCCTGACGGCGCGCCATGATCGATCGCTCGACGCCCGCGATCGCCCACCGGCTGCGGCACCGGGCGGCGCGCGCGGCGGCGAT
>MEGM01000261.1:2034-6258 GCA_001725505.1 Rubrivivax sp. SCN 70-15
GCGCGGCGGCGATCGCCTGGGTGCTGATCATCGCCGGCTGCGCGACGCTGCGTTTCGACGTGCCGCGCGTGCCGTCGCAGGCCTTCGACCAGCCGCTGCTCACGCCGCTGGGGCAGCGCTACTGGCCACGGCTCGCCTCGGCACCCGGCGAGTCGGGCTTTCGTCTGCTCGTCTCGGGGCCTGAAGCCTTCGCCGCGCGCCGCGCCCTCGCCGCCGCGGCGCAGCGCACGCTGGACCTGCAGTACTACATCGTCGCCCACGACTCGACGACGACGCTGCTGCTCGACACGGTGCTCGACGCGGCGCGGCGCGGCGTGCGCGTGCGCCTGCTCGTCGACGACCTGAACGTCGGCAGCCGCGACTCCGAGCTGGCCGTTCTCGCCGGGCACCCCAACGTCGCGGTGCGGCTGTACAACCCGGCCTCGCAGCGCGGGGTGTTCGGACTGCCCCAGCTGCTCGACTGGCTGGGCGACAGCGACCGGCTGAACCGGCGCCTGCACGCCAAGCTGTGGATCGCCGACGGCGCGGTGGCCGTGACCGGCGGGCGCAACCTGGGCGACGCCTACTTCGATGTCGCGCCCGATCGCGCCTTCGCCGATCTCGACGTCCTGGCGGCCGGGCCGGCGGTGGCCGAGATGTCGCGCAGTTTCGACCTGTACTGGAACAGCCCCTGGGCGGTGCCGATCGCGGCGATCGTCGGCCCCCCGCCGGCGCCGGCCGATCTGGAGCAGGCCTGGGCCGGCCTGGACCGCAGCGCCGAGCGCTTCCGGGACAGCGACTACATCCGCGCGCTGCGCCAGACGGCCTTCGGTGCGCAGGTGCGCAGCGGCGAGGTCCCGTTGGTGGTCGCGCCGGCGCAGGTCCTCTACGACCCGCCGGTCGAGGCGCGCGACGAAGGTGCCGAGACCGCGAGTTCGATCTTCACCGCGATGCGTCAGGCCGCCGAGACCGCGCGGCACGAGCTGCTCCTGGTCTCGCCCTACCTGGTGCCGGGCGAGCGTGGCGTGGCGCTGCTCTGCGGCCTGGCAAGACGCGGCGTGCGGGTGCGGATCCTGACCAATTCTCTCGCCTCCACCGACGTGCCGCTGGTGCACGCGGGCTACGCGCGCTACCGGCCGCAGATGCTGGCCTGCGGCGTCGAGCTGCACGAGCTGCGCCCCGGCGTCGCGAGCCCGCGCACGCGCATCGGCCTGTTCTCGGGCGCCAGCCTGCACAGCAAGGCCGTCGTCGTCGACGGCGAGCTCGTGTTCATCGGCTCGATGAATCTCGACCCGCGCTCCCGGCACCTCAACAGCGAGCTCGCGCTGCGGATCGACAGCCGCACGCTGGGCCGGCAGATGACGACGCTGTTCGACGACGCGACCACGCTCGACCAGGCCTACCGGGTCGGGCTCGACGAGCCGGGCGACGCGAAGGCCGCGCTGCACTGGGATGCCGTCGTCGACGGCCGGCCGATTCGCTACACCGACGAGCCGCTGGCCAGCGCCTGGCGGCGCTGGTTCGTGCGGCTGCTCGGCCGGCTGGCGCCCGAGGACCTGCTTTAGCGGATGGCCGGACCGGGTCCGCTCCGGGCACCGTTCACCGACCGCAGCAGGCGGTCCCGCCCCTTGCGGCGCGCTGCTCCTGTATCGGCGGGCAGGGCACCGTGCCGAAGGAGCAGAACACGCAGCAGTCGCCGGCCTTGGGCGTCAACAGCGCGTGGCAGTGGCCGCATTCATAGAACCACTGGCAGGCGTTGGTGGGCATGCGCTCGGCGGCCGAATGGCCGCAATGCGGACAGGTCAGCGTCGAATCGAGGACTGCGGTGCTCATCACTTCTTGCCGGCGACCACCGACGACGGGTAACCCGCGTCGCGTGTCGCCTGCTCGAGCTGCTCGACCTTGACCTTCGCGTCGTCGAAGCTGACCGTCGCCAGGCGCTTGGCGAAGTTCACCTCGGCCCCGGCGACGCCGTCGACGCGCAGCAGCGCCTTCTCGACGGTGATCGGGCAGACCGAGCAATCCATGCCCGGCACCGACAGCGTCACGGTCCCGGTGGCCGCGACGGCGGGCGCCGCCAAGAGTGCGACCAGCATCCATGCCAGCGACTTGTTCATTTCGTCTCGCCTTTCTTCAGTAGAACAACGGTGCCAGGAAGGGAAAAGCCAGCGCCACGAGCACCAGCAGCGCCACGATCGCGAAGGCCCAGCGATAGCCTCGCCTGACGCCGGGCAACGCGCAGACCCGGCCGGGCGCGCAATCCGCCACAGGGCGCCAGATGCGGCGCCCGGCCCACCCCAGCGCGACGAGCGCGACGGCGATGAACCAGGGACGCAAGGGTTCGAGCCGCGACAGGTTGCCGATCCAGGCGCCGGAGAATCCGAGCAACAGCAGCACCAGGGGGCCGAGGCAGCAGCTCGACGCAAGCAGCGCCGCGACACCTCCGGCCAGCAAGGCCAGGCGGCCGCCGGCCGTCTGGCGACCGGGGTCGGGCGCGGCGTCGGGGTCGGGACAGGACATAATCCAACTTTGCGACCGTACCTTGGTACGGAGTCAAGCGAGATGCCGCCATTCCCCACCGACGACTCGGCCATGAGCATCGGCGCGCTCGCGCAGGCGGCGGCCGTCAGCGTCGAGTCGATCCGCTTCTACCAGCGCCGCGGCCTGCTGAGCGAGCCCGCGCGCGCGGTCGGAAGCATCCGCCGCTACGGCCCGGCCGAGGCGGCGCGGGTCCGCTTCATCAAGGCGGCCCAGCGCATCGGCTTCACGCTCGACGAGGTCGCCCAGCTGCTGCGGCTGGAGGACGGCACCCGCTGCGCCGAGGCCCGCGAGATCGGCGCCGGCAAGCTGGCCGACGTCCGTGCGCGCCTGGCGGATCTGCACCGCATCGAGGCCGCGCTGACAACGCTGGTGGACCGCTGCGGCACGGGGCGCGGGGCGCTGCGCTGCCCGCTGATCTCGGCGCTGCAGGACGCTTCACCAGAGTCTGCGTCGACGAGGCGCCGATGACGAACCGGGAAGGTCCACGCAGCGCGCCGCCGCCGGGCCACCAGCTCTTGCGTCGCGGGCGCGACCGATCGACCCCTTCATCGCCGGCATGAGGGTCTTCGGCATCGCCGGGCGTTCCGGCATGGGCAAGACGACGCTGCTCGAGCGCCTGGTTCCCGAACTCGCGTCGCGCGGCCTGGTCGTCTCGCTCGTCAAGCACAGCCACAAGGCGATCGACATCGACCGGCCGGGCAAGGATTCGTACCGGCTGCGCGAGGCCGGTTGCGTGGAGGTGCTGCTGCTCGGCCACGAGCGCTGGGCGCTGATGCACGAGTTGCGCGGCGCGCCCGAGCCGCCGCTGGACGCGCTGCTCGACCGGCTGCAACCCTGCGACCTGGTGTTGGTCGAAGGCTTCAAGAACGGCGACTTTCCCAAGCTCGAGGTCTGGCGCGCGACGCAGCGGCAGCCGACGCTGTGGCCGCACTGGCCGGGCATCGTCGCGATCGCGAGCGACGGGCCGCTGCCGGCGCCGGCCGCTGCCGGGCCGGCGCGGCTCGCTTCAACGGCGAGCTCGGGGGCGTCGCGCTCGCGGACGCCGCGTCAATCGCGGACTTCGTGCTCGGCCACGCCACGCATCGCCGGCGCGGGCCCTAGCATTCGGCCTTCCGCAACCCACCGGGCATCCCGATGAACCCAGACCTGTTCGAACTCGGCCTGAAGACCCGCCGCGAAGTGCTCGGCAGCGAGCATGTCGACGCTTCGCTGAGGAACGCCGACGACTTCAGCCTGCCGATGCAGGAACTCGTCACCGAGTACTGCTGGGGCGATGTCTGGAACCGGCCCGGACTGGACCGGCGAACGCGCAGCCTGCTGAACCTGGCGATGCTCACCGCGCTGAACCGGCCGCACGAGCTGAAGCTGCACGTGCGCGGTGCGCTCAACAACGGGCTGAGCAAGGACGAGATCCGCGAGGTCTTCCTGCAGACCGCCATCTACTGCGGCGTGCCCGCGGCGATCGACGCCTTCCGTCAGGCGCGCGAGGTCTTCAAGGAACTCGGCGTCTGACGCTGCTTCATGCCGACTCGCGATCGATCGACCAGGAATGCAGGACCGCTCTGGACCCATTGCGGCCGTTCGTGGTCCGCGTCCGCGAGCGCCGCTGCGGCAGGTCGCTGTCGGCACCCGCGTTCTCCGGGCCACGCTCGCGGGGCAGCGCCTGGGCAGGCTTGTCCCGGTGGCTTCAACACCGCCGTCTTC
>MEGM01000262.1 GCA_001725505.1 Rubrivivax sp. SCN 70-15
CCGTCGGTGATCGACAGCATCACCGAGATCAGCGCGATGCCGTCGCCGATGCAGTGGTGCACGCGCGCGATCATCGCCGCGCCGCCGTCGTATTTCTCGACGAGCATGAACTGCCACAACGGGTGCGCCGGGTCGAAGCGCTGCGCCGCGAGCTCGCCGCACAGCGCCTGCAGCGCCTCGCGCTCGGTCCGGCCCTTCCTGCGCTCGAGCCGGCAGCCCACCACATGGCGCTCGATGTCGAAGTCTTCGTCGTCGACCCAGCTCGCGCCCAGGGCGTCGACCACGGCCTTCTGGCGGAAGCGTGCGTAGTGCAGCAGCTTGTCGGCGACGCGCTCGCGCAGCGCCGCGAGCGTGATCGCCGGCTCGAGCAGCCAGACGCCGACGATCATCATCAGGTTGACGTCGTTGTCCATGCGCAGCCACGCGGTGTCGACGCGCGACATGCGCTCGCTGGCCTGGTTCATGGGGACATCTCCTCGACGGCAACGGATCCTGCGCGGATCACGATGCTGGGTAAGATCCCGGGCGTCAAGCTCAGACTTTCACCCACGGAGCACCGCATGGCCGACCTCAAAGCCGCTTTCGACAAAGCCGTCGCCGACAGCAAGCTGCTGCCCGAGAAGCCGGACAACATGACGCTGCTGAAGATCTACGCGCTGTACAAGCAGGCCACCGCCGGCGACGTCGAGGGCAAGCGCCCCGGCTTCGCCGACATGGTCGGCCGCGCGAAGTACGACGCCTGGGCAGCGGTCAAGGGCACGGCGGCCGAGGCGGCGATGCAGCAGTACGTCGACCTGATCGAGTCGCTGAAGTAGGCCGTTACGGCTTCTTCTTCGCCTTCTTCGCCGGCGCGCTCTTCGCGAGCAGCGCGTCGAGGTTCTTCTCGATCTCGCTCTCGATCGTCTTGCTGAACGCGCCGAGCAGGAAGCCGAGCCTGGCGTTCAGCTCGAAATGGTCGGGCGCGACGATCAGGCTGCCGTTGACGCCGCTGCGCCTGAATTCCAGCGTGTCGCTGGTCTCGCCTTCGACCATCGAGCATTCCATGTCGAACCTGGATTCGACTTCCTCGGCCCAGGCGCGGGCGATCCTGCGCGCCTTCGCCAGCCCGAGGGTGTGCTCGCGGTGGATCCTGATCTCCGGCATGCAGCTTCCTCCTCAGCGAATGGCGGCCAGTGTCGCGCGCCGTTCGGCCTTGGGCAAGGCAGCCAGGCGGCGCACCTCGGCATAGAAGCGGCTGAAGTCCTCGCCCTCGTGCTCGAAGAGGCGTTCGAACTCGGGCACGAGCTGGTTGTAGGCCGCCTGCACGCCCAGCGACGCGTTGTTCGCGTGCGCGAACCAGGCGTCGTAGCCGGCGAAGCCGCCCCAGCGGCCGGCCTTCAGCGCCGCGTAGTCGGCGCGCATCGCGGCCATGATCTCGGCCTTGCGCGCGCGCTTGTCGGCGTCCGGCAGGCGGCTGTCGTAGACCGCCTGCAGCTGCGCGCGCGTGCGCGCCGTGAGCGCGCGGAAGTCATGCTGGCGCAGCGACACTGCGGCGTCCTCGGCGCGGGCCTGCGCGCTGCCATGCTCGCGCAGCCAGCGCCGGCTGCCGATGCGCGAAACCGCCACCGCGAACGACTCGTTGAAAGTCGTGTCGTCGTCGGCATAGGCCTCCTGGTGCGCGAGCTCGTGGAAGATCAGCCGCGCGAGCTCGCCCTCGGGCCAGGCGATGAAGGTGTCGAGCAGCGGGTCGCCACCGAGCCAGTTGGTCCAGCCCAGCGTGGAGTAGGCCGGCACGCCGTAGACGCTGGTCTCCCAGCCCTCGGCCTTCAGCGTCGCGGCCAGCGCATCGGCGCCGTCCTGCCGGTAGTAGCCGCGGTAGCCGACGCAGCCCATGACCGGGAAGCACCAGGTCTTCAGCGTCAGCGACAGCTCGGGTGCGGCGACCACGTTCCACACCGCGGCGCGGCGCTGCAGGTCGGCATAGGACCGGTAGCTGGCGTTGTCGGGCTCCTTCAGCTCGCTGACGGCAAAGTTGCGGATGCGTTCGGCGAGTTCGAGCCGCGCGCGCAGCGCCGGCGGCGTGGCCGGGTCGGCGAGCCAGGCCGAGACCGGGCGCGCCCGGTGCACGATGTCCAGGTGGCCACCGACCGCCTGCGCGTAGTAGCCCAGCGTGCTGCAGCCGCCGGCCGCCAGCGCCGCGAGCAAGGCGGCGAGCCAGATCGTCAGCCGTTTCAAGCCGGCGCCACCTCGACCAGGCAGTCGTAGAACGTCGGCGCGCGGCCCAGGTCGGTGAGGCGCTGGTGCGTCAGCTCGTTGACGTTGGTGCCGTTCAGGCCGAACTTGCGCCACCAGACGCCCAGGCCGTTGACGACGCCCGGCCGCGCGCGCTCGTTCAGCGCCGCCTTGCACAGGTAGCTGCCGCGGTCGTTGTAGACGCGCACCGTTGCGCCGTCATTGATGCCGCGCGGCGCCGCGTCGACGGGGTGGATCTCGACGCGCGGCTCGACTTCGATCGCGCGCAGGCTGGCCACGTTGACGAAGCTCGAGTTGAGGAAGTTGCGCGCCGGCGGCGAGATCATCGCGAGCGGGTAGCGCGCCGCCAGCGCCGGCGCCGACTGCCGGCTCTCGTAATTGGGCACATGGTCGGGCAGGCCCAGCCCGGGTGCGTCGGCCACCGCCTTGCCGCTCGCGGTGGGGAAGCCGCCGTCGGCGAAGGGTGCGTCGGCGATCGGCAGCTTGACCCAGCCCTGCTGCAGCAGGCGCTCGAAATCCACCACGTCGCCGCGCAACGCGCCGCGCGCGAGCGTCTCGTCGTCGTCGGCGAAGCAGGCCTCGGTGTAGCCCATGCGCGCGGCGAGCGCGCGGAAGATCGCGGTGTTCGGCCGGCTCTGGCCGACCGGCTCGATCGCCGGCCGGTTCAGCAGCGCATAGGTGTGGCCGTAGGCGGTGTGCACGTCCCAGTGCTCGAGCTGGGTCGTCGCCGGCAGCACGATGTCGGCGTGGTCGGCGGTGTCGGTCAGGAAATGCTCGAGCACTACCGTGAACAGGTCCTCGCGCGCGAAGCCGGCGGCGACCCTGCGGCTCTGCGGCGCCACCGCCACCGGGTTGCTGTTGTAGACGACGACGGCCTCGATCTTCGGCCCGAAGCCCGGCGAGCCTTCGCGGTTCAGGTCGTCGCCTATCGTGCTCATGTTGATCGTGCGCGGGCGCCGCCCGCCGGCCGCGGGCCCGTAGACGGCCTCGAGCAGGTCCGGCCGCTGCAGCCAGGCGTCGTTGCGCGCGCCGCGGAACCAGCCCGAGGCCGAGAACAGCAACCCCCCGCCGCGCTCGCGCCAGGCGCCGACCAGGCAGGGCGGCCGCGCCGTGCCGTAGTCGCGCGCCAGGGCGCGCACCTCGGCGGCGGTGATGCCGCAGACCCGGGCGACGCGTTCGGGTGCCCATTGCAGCGCTCGCTTGCGCAGCCCCGCCCAGCCCTCGACATGGCGCGCGAGGTAGTCGTGGTCGAGCCAGTCGTGCTCGATCAGCTCGTGCATCAGGCCGAGCGCGAGCGCGCCGTCGGTGCCGGGCAGCAGCGAGACATGCTGGTGGCATTTGTCGGCCGTCTCGGTGCGGCGCGGGTCGATGCAGACCAGCTTCGCGCCGGCGCGCTTGGCCTGCTGCGCGAAGGTCCAGAAATGCAGGTTCGACGCGATCGAGTTGCTGCCCCAGATCAGGATCAGCCGGCTCTCGGCGAAGAACTCGACGTGCATCCCGACCTTGGCGCCGTAGGTCGCGACGAGCGCGTCGCCGCCGGCCGACGAGCAGATCGTGCGGTCGAGCAGCGAGGCGCCGAGCCGGTGGAAGAAGCGCGCGGCGATGCTCTCGCCCTGCACCAGGCCCATCGTGCCGGCGTAGCTGTAGGGCAGGATGGCCTGCGGGTCGCGTGCCGCGATGGCCGCGAGCCGCGCCGCGATGGCGTCCAGCGCCTCGTCCCAGCCCACGGGCTCGAACCGGCCCTGCCCCTTGGGCCCGACGCGCCTGAGCGGCGTCAGCACGCGTTCCGGGTGATAGGTCCGCTCGGTGTAGCGGCTGACCTTGGTGCACAGCGCGCCGTGCGTCGTCGGGTGCTCCGGGTCGCCCTGGACGCGCGTCGCGCGGCCGGCCTCGACCGTGACGAGCAGCGCGCAGGTGTCGGGACAGTCGTGCGGGCACGCGCCGCGCACGGTGTGCGTGGCGCCCGATGGGTCTGCGCGCACGGTGTGCGTGGCGCCCGATGCGCTCGCCCGCACGGGCGTCGCGCCGAGGGTGCTGGCATTCGACATCGGCGAACTATTGCACATTGCCCGCGCGGCGCCGGCGGGCCAGGCCGCTACGATGGCCGCTTCCGCAGCCGACCGCCGAGCCCATGATCCGACGCCGTGCTCTCGTGCAACTCGCCGCCGGCACCGCCGCCGCGATCGCCCTGCCGGCCTGGGCGCAATCCCGGCGCCTGCTGCTCGGCCAGTCCTGCGCGCTCAGCGGGCCGGCGGCCCAGATCGGGCTGCAGATGAACCTGGGCGCGCGGATCTTCTTCGACCGCGTCAATTCGCGCGGCGGCATCAACGGCCACACGATCGAGCTGCGCGCACTCGACGACGGCTACGAGCCCGACCGCTGCCGCGCGAACACCGAGGCCTTCCTCAACAAGGACGGCGTGTTCGGCCTGTTCGGCTACGTCGGCACGCCGACATCGCTCGCCGCGCTGCCGCTGATCGACAGCGCGAACGTGCCGTTCTTCGGCCCCTTCACCGGCGCCGAGGCACTGCGCCAGCCGTTCCGCCGCGGCATCTTCCACGTCCGTGCCTCGTACTTCGACGAGACTGCGCTGATCGTGCGCCAGCTCGTCGAGCTGGGGCTGACGCGCATCGCGGTCTTCCGCCAGAACGACAGCTACGGCCAGGCCGGCTACGACGGCGTCGTGCGCGCGCTGAAGGCGCACAAGCTCGAGCCGACGGCGGTCGGGCTGGTCGAGCGCAACACGGTCGACGTCGCGGCGGCGGTGAAGGCGATCGTGCCGAAGATGCCGCAGGCCGTGGTGCAGATCAGCGCCTACAAGAGCTGTGCCGCGTTCATTCGCGCCGCACGCGGCGCCGGCTACGGCGGCACCTTCTACAACGTCTCGTTCGTCGGCACGCAGGCGCTGTCCGACGAACTCGGCCGCGACGCGCTCGGCGTCGTCGTCAGCCAGGTGATGCCCTACCCCTACGGCAGCGCGACCGCGATCGCACGCGAATACCGCGACGCCGTGCACCAGGCAGGCGCGCGCCCCGACTACACGAGCATCGAGGGCTATGTCGCGGCCAAGGTGTTAAGCGAAGGGCTGCGTCGCGCCGGGGGCAAGCCGACGCCCGACAGCCTGATCACCGGGCTCGAGACGCTGCAGCACGACGACCTCGGCGACTTCCAGGTCAGCTTCGGCCCCGGCGACCACCGTACGTCGGTCGAGATGCCCGAACAGGGTCGAGAGCAACGGTGTGCCGATGCCGTAGGCGATGGAATAGCCGAAGATCAGATAGCCGGCCTGCGCCAGGCTGACGCCGGTCTCGGCCGCAATGGCCGGCAGCACGCCGACGATGAGCGAACTCTCGACGCTGCCGGCAAATGCCCCCAGCGCCAACCACAGCAGTCGCACGTCCATCGTCGAAGACCCTCGTCCGCCGATGGTTAGGAGAGCCCCCGATGGCGGTCAAGCCGCGTGCGGCTAAGCCTTTCAGCCAAGCCCGACATGCAGCCGGGCCCGGCAGGTTCCCGTTTCATCCAA
>MEGM01000263.1:0-3212 GCA_001725505.1 Rubrivivax sp. SCN 70-15
CACGGTGCCGATCGGCACCGGCGAGTTGCGCAGGATCCATTCGCGCGTCTCGTGGATGTTCTCGCCAGTCGACAGGTCCATCACCGTGTCGGCGCCCCAGCGGATCGCCCAGACGAGCTTGTCGACCTCCTCCTCGATGCCCGAGGTGACGGCCGAGTTGCCGATGTTGGCGTTGACCTTGCACAGGAAGTTGCGGCCGATGACCATCGGCTCGCTCTCCGGGTGGTTCAGGTTGCAGGGGATCACCGCGCGGCCGCGCGCGACCTCGTCGCGAACGAACTCGGGCGTGATGTCGGCCACCAGCGAAGCGCCGAAGGCCTGGCCCGGCCTGGGCGGGCGCTCGCTCGCCAGGCGCTCGCGCAGCTGCGCCTTGACGAGGTTCTCGCGCGTCGCGATGTAGGCCATCTCGGGCGTGACGATGCCGCGGCGCGCGTAATGCATCTGCGAGACGTTGGCGCCGGGCCGGGCGCGGCGCGGCAGTGGCGTGCGCGCCATGCGCAGCGTGGCCAGTGCCGGGTCGTTCAGGCGCTCGCGGCCATAGGCGCTGCTGATCGCAGGCAGCGGCTCGCTGTCGCCACGGTCGGCGATCCAGGCCGCGCGCAGCGCGGGCAGCCCGCGCGTGATGTCGATCGCCGCCGCGGGGTCGGTGTAGGGGCCACTGGCGTCGTACAGCCGCAGCGGCGGGTTGGCCTCGCGCCGGGTCGTGCCGCCGGGCCCCTGCGAGACGGTGTCGCTCAGGCCGACCTCGCGGAACGGAACCTTCAGGTCCGGGCGCGGGCCTTCGAGATAGATCTTGCGCGAGCCCGGGAACGGCGTGCGGGTGATGCGGCGCGACAGGTCGTCGGCATCGACGGTCAGCGGGGTCTTGGCCATGAGGGTCTCCAGGAGCATCGGGGAGGGATGCCTGCCTGGGTTCCACGCCGGCGCCGGGAGCGCCGGTCGATCGACCGTTGCACTTGATTCCTACGCGGGCATGACCCCGATCAGGTTCAGCGGGTTCCACCCCATGGTGGTCTCAGCCTCGACTTTCGTCCGCGGCGCCCCGACAAGCCTGCCCATCTTAATCCGACGGCCGGCATCGCAGAATCAAGACCATGACCGCTTCACCGTCCCGGCGCTACCTGCGCCTGCTCTCGATCGCCGGCTCCGACAGCGGCGGCGGCGCCGGCATCCAGGCCGACCTGAAGACCTTCGCCGCGCTCGGCGGCTACGGCATGAGCGCGATCACCGCGGTCACGGCGCAGAACACCCTGGGCGTGACGGCGATCCACGCCGTGCCGCCCGGGATCGTCGCGGCGCAGATCGCCGCCGTGGTCGGCGACATCGGCGTCGACGCGGTCAAGATCGGCATGCTGCCTTCGGCGGCGACCGTACAGGCCGTCGCCGAGGCGCTGCGGTCCTCGAACCCTGGCGCGCCGATTGTGCTCGACCCGGTGCTGCTCGCCAGCAGCGGCGACCGCCTCGTCGCCCCCGACACCGTCACGGCGATGCTGCGCGAGCTGTTCCCGCTCGCGACGCTGGTCACGCCCAACCTCGACGAAGCGGCGCTACTGCTCGGCCGCGCGATCGCGGGCGCCGACGAGATGGAATCCGCCGCCGTCGACCTGCTCGCGCTCGGGGCGCCGGCGGTGCTGCTCAAGGGCGGGCACCTGCAGGGCGAGGTCGTCACCGACGTCCTGGCCGGCGCCGACGGCACGCGCCTGGCGTTCAGCGCGCCGCGCCTGGCGAGCCGCAACCTGCACGGCACCGGCTGCACGCTGTCATCGGCGATCGCCGCAGGGCTCGCGCTCGGCCGCACGCTGCCGGACGCGGTGGCGCAGGCGCGCGACTTCCTGCGCCAGGCCATCGCCGCCGGCGCCGACGTGCGGACCGGCCAGGGCGCCGGCCCGCTGAACCACGGCCATGCGCCGATCGCGATGCAGCTTCGGCCCGCCGCGCCGGACGCCGCTACCGCATCTTCGACGGCAGCCGGATCGTCTCGCCGGCGACCATGAAGGCACCGCGCCCGCGGTGGTGCAGCGTGCGCGGGTCCTGGCGGGTCGGGTCGATCCAGGCCTGCAGCACCTCGAGCACGAAGAAGTCGTAGCGCTTCATCAGCCGCGTGTCGACGACGCGGCATTCGAGGTTCGCCCAGCACTCGGCGATCAGCGGCGCGCCGACCCTCGCGGCCGGCAGCGGCGTCAGGCCGAAAGCCGCGAACTTGTCGACGCTGCGGCCCGAACGGTTGCCGCAGCCCACCACCTTCGGCCCGAGCTCGACGGTCGGGATCGCGAGCACGCATTCGCGCGTCAACCGCAGCGCGGTGTGGCTGAAATCGTTCGCGCTCACGACGCAGCCCACCAGCGGCGGCTCGAACTCGAGCATCGTGTGCCACGACATCGTCATCACGTTCGCGCGGCCCTTGTGCGCCGTCGTCAGCAGCAGCACCGGCCCGGGCTCGAGCAGACCGTAGACCTTGGACAGTGGGTACGATCGCCTGGGCATGGTCGGCACCTCCTGCGCCATCTTGCGCCCGGCAAGGCCCGACCGCCACGACGACTTCGCATGCAACGCACCGCTTCCCGGCCGGCCTGGCGCAGCGCCAGGCGCCTCGCGCTGGCGGCCTGGTTCGGGCTCGCCGCGACGAGCGCCGCCCCTGCCGCACCGCCCGTCCCCGACACGCTCGCGCAGCGGCTGCTCGCCTGCACCGTCTGCCACGGGCGCGAAGGCCGCGCCAGCGCCGACGGCTTCTACCCCCGCATCGCCGGCAAGCCGGCCGGCTACCTCTTCAACCAGCTCACCGGCTTTCGTGACGGGCGCCGCCACTACGACTTGATGACGGCGCTGATCGACCCCCTGAGCGAGGACTACCTGCGCCGCATCGCAGCGCATTTCGCGGCGCTGGACCTGCCCTATCCGCCGCCGCAGCCGCCGACCGCGCCGCCGGCGGTGCTGGCGCGCGGCCGCGCGCTGGTGTTCGATGGCGATGCGCGGCGCGACCTGCCGGCCTGCACGGCCTGCCACGGCGCGGCGCTGACCGGCGTCGCGCCCGCGATCCCGGGCCTGCTCGGCCTGCCGCGCGACTACCTCGTCGCCCAGCTCGGCGCCTGGCGCACCGGGCGGCGCCACGCGCTCGCGCCCGACTGCATGGCGGTGGTGGCGAAGGCGCTCGCGCCGGACGAGGTCGCCGCCGTGGCCCAATGGCTTGCGGCGCAGCCGGTGCCGACGCCGGC
>MEGM01000263.1:3331-5452 GCA_001725505.1 Rubrivivax sp. SCN 70-15
GGAGCATGCCGCAATGAAGTGGCGCTGGTTCGCTGCGGTCGTCGCGCTGGCGGCGCTGGCCGTCGGCGCCGGGTTCGCCATCCAGCTCCGGCGCGAGCCGCTGCTGCAGGCCATGCCGCCCGCACCGGCGAGCGCAGACCAGGTCGCGCGCGGTGCCTACCTCGCGCGCGCCGGGCATTGCGCCGGCTGCCACACCGCGCGCGGCGGCCCGGCCTATGCCGGCGGGCGCGCGATCGCCACGCCCTTCGGCAGCGTGTACACGCCGAACCTGACCCCGGACGCGACCACCGGTCTGGGCCGGTGGTCCGGCGCCGCGTTCCGGCGCGCGCTGCACGACGGCCGCTCGGCCGACGGGCGGCTGCTCGCACCGGTCTGCCCGTATCCGAACTTCAGCCTGCTCACGCGCGACGACGCCGACGATCTGTTCGCCTACCTGCGCAGCCTGCCCGCCGTCGCGCAGCCGAACCGGCCTTCGGCGCTGCGCTTCCCCTACGGCACGCAGGCGGCGCTGGCGGTCTGGCGTGCGCTGTTCTTCGAGCCCGCACAGATGCCGCGCGACGCATCGCGCCCGGCGGCCTTGAATCGCGGCGCCTACCTCGTCGGTGGCCTGGGCCATTGCAGCGCCTGCCATGGCCGGCGCAATGCCTGGCAGGCGAATGGCGGCGCGTGGGACCTGAGCGGCGGCGTGATCGCCATGCAGGGCTGGTACGCGCCCGCCCTGGACGACCCGCGCCAGGCCGGGTTGGCCGACTGGCCGCTGGCCGACATCGTCACGCTGCTGCAGACCGGCCGCAACGCACGGGCCAGCGTCAGCGGGCCGATGGCGATGGTCGTCGCACGCAGCCTGCAGTTCCTGAGCGACGATGACCTGCTCGCGATCGCGACCTACCTGAAGGACCTGCCGCAGCGCACGAGCCAGCCGCCGCGCGTCGCCCCGCCGCCGGCCGCACTGCTCGAGCGCGGGCGCGCCGTCTACCGCGACCACTGCGCCGCCTGCCATGGCGACCAGGGGCAGGGGTCCGCGGGCGCGGTGCCGGCGCTGGCCGGCAACCGCGCGGTCGTGATGCCGGTCGCGGACAACGTGCTGCGCATGATCCTGGGCGGCGGCTTCGCGCCCGCCACCGCCGGCGACCCCGAGCCCTACGGCATGCCGCCGTTCGCGACCACGCTCGGCAACGAGGACATCGCCGCGGTCGCGAACTACATCCGCAACGCCTGGGGCCAGCAGGCCCCGGCCGTCACCGCCTACGACGTCGACCGCCAGCGCGGCGGCGTGCTGCCTTAGCCGCCTGCTCGGCGGCGCGCAGCGAAGGGCCGGGGCTTGCCGCGCGCCGGGTCATGACCGGCAGCCGGGCTGCGCGATTGCGTCCACCGTCAGGTACTTCTCGTGGCGCTCGACGCCCCGTGCCGAGTCGCGCATGCGCTTCAGCCTCGGTCGACGAGGCGCTTGATCCCCAGGCTGCGGCCAGCGGGTATCGGTCAGCTCCTGGCCGTGCCGCCCAACTCGTCGAATGCCTCGATGGCGCCGGCGGCGGCCGTGAGTGACGGCCCGCCACCCCTGCAGACGACCACCCCGGGCGTCACGTCGACTTCGTGCCGTGTGGCCCCAGCTTCGCCACCGCCTGGGTGTGCAAGCCGACGCAGGGGTCGCAGCGCAGCGCCACGCTCGGCGCCCGGGGCGATCGACTCCTCGGTCTTCTCGTCGAGCGCGCCGCGCCCGAACTGCGGCGCCTGCGAGTTCAGGACTCGCCATTCCCGCGCAGGCGGGACGGCGACCGCGGAAGGCCGTCAGGCCTTGAGTTCCCGCGCGGTGATCTGGTAGCGCAAGTCGTCCGGCGCGTAGGAGTCGAAGCGGCCCCGGCGGTCTTGCGCCACCGGGCACATCATGAAGTGCGGCGTCCCCATGCGCGCGCCGGGCAGGTTCAGGTCGTTGGCGGTGTCGAAGGCCATCCAGTTGCCTTCCCAGCTGCCTGAAGTCCAGACCGCATGCCGACGGCCACCGCCGGGCCCGCTTCGATGCCCAGGGCCCGCGCTGGCTGGCACCGTGACGGCGCCAGCCAGGCGCCGCCTACACCGCCTTTAGCGGCTGGTCGCGTAGACCGCGCCGGCTTGCATCGAGCC
>MEGM01000264.1 GCA_001725505.1 Rubrivivax sp. SCN 70-15
ACCGAGGGTTGCCCCCTCGAGGCACGCCACCGACGGACTCGCAGGGCGGTGGGGGTACCCGCGGGCGCAGGACCCATTCGCGGCCGCCAGGGCGTGAACACGAAGACGGCGGTGTTGAAGCCACCGGGACAAGCCTGCCCAGGCGCTGCCCCGCGAGCGTGGCGCGGAGAATGCGGGTGCCGCCAGCGACCTGCCGCAGCCGCGCTCGCGGACGCAGGCCACGAACGCAAGCAACGGCCCCGCGAGCGGCCAGTCGTTCCTGGCCGTCCGCTCGCAGGGCGGTATCAGTAGGTCAGCTCGATGATCGTGAGCTCGTGATCCGCGGCCGGCCAGGTTCGCCCGACGATGCGTTCGCCGTTGAATTCACCGACCACCGGACGATCGACGCTGTCGAGCGCGACCTTGGCCGTCGAGACACCCGGCGTGCCCGGCGGGATGCCGGGCGGCGGGCTCTGGCCGGCCAGACTGATGTGGTCGCGCGGGAGGCCGAAGTAGCCGCGTGGGCGCGACAGCACGACCACCGCCTTGGCCGCCTGGTCGGCCGGCGCGAAGCGCTCGACACGCATGTCGATCACGTCCGACGAGCGCGGGAACGGTGAACGATAGATGTGGGTCGTCGCATAGCCTGGGGCCGCGAGCACGAATTCGTAGCTGGCGTTCGGGTCGGCCTGGAACGGACCCCAGCGGCCGTCGGCGGCGATCGTCTTGTGCAGCAGCGCGGCACCGCGGCGTGCACCGGTGGCCGGATCGGTCGCATAGACCGCAATCGTCGCACCGACCAGCGGCAGGTTGCTGGCCCCGGTGCCATCGCGGTTGTCGACCCCGTAGCCGCTGACCAGACCGTCGAGCACGACCCGTGTCTCGGGCGTGATCGCCAGCGTGACCGGAGCGCGGCCGGTGATGAAGCGGTAGGCTGCGGCGAAGGCCTGCGGGCTGAATGCCGTCTCGCGATGGTCGATGCCGGGGATGACGACGTTCTCGGCGCCCCTGAGCGCCGGCCCGTCGGCGTCGACGTGGGTGGGCACGCCCTTGGAACCTATCCACACGCCATCGGGCTGGGCGAACTTGTCGTTGTGGTCGGAGCGGATCGTCATCCACTTCACACCCGGAGTGACCTCGTCGCCGGCGGCACCCTTGGGCGCGTTCAGGCCCATCAGGAACGGGCCGGCACCGTTGAACTCGTTGCCGGGCAGGCGCGCCGGATCGGCCCACACGCCATGATTGGGCGTGCCACCCAGAATGGCATGCGACACCTTGGCCGCGCCGCCATGGGCGATGTAGTCGCGCACGGCATTGCCGCCGCGCGAATTGGCCATCAGCACGACCTGACGCGCGCCGGTGGCGGCCAGCGCGCGGTCCACCTCGGCGGCCAGCGCCTGCCGGTTCTCGGCCGCCGACGAGCGCCCGGGCTGGGGCTTCGCATCGTCATCGCGCGCCAGTGGGTAGGGCGCGTCGACCGCGAACAGGCGGTCGGAAGGCCAGCCGTTCGACTCGAAACGCCAGATCGTCGTCATCCACAGCGCCGCCGAGTCGCCGTTGCCATGCATGAAGACGATGGGCGGATGGCCGCCAGCGCCGCCCGGTGCGGTGGCGCAGGCCGCGAGCAGCAGGGAGGCTGCGGCCAGCGTCCAGAGCCAGAGGCGGCGCGTGATGTCGAGAGTCTTCAAGGGGATATGTCTCCGTCGTGTTGTGGACGAGGTCACGCAAGCTTCGAATTCCCCGGCCCAGGCGTCAGCATACGCGCTGACGACGCCGGGCGATGCCGCCGTCGCCCGTGCGGGGATCGACGCAAGTCCTGGTGCAAGCGTTCGTGGACGGCCGGGAATGCCCCGCTTTTCCGGCTCAAGTCGGCCCGGCGCGGCGGCACCATGGCGGGGCTCATCGACGAGCCGCAACCGACATGGCCGACGACGCCCAGGACCGCCACCTACCCGCATCAGCGCGAAAACTGCAGAAGGCCCGCACCGAGGGCCAGGTGGCGCGCTCGCGGGACCTGGGCCATCTCGCCGCGATGGGGGCCGGCGGCGCGCTGCTGATCGCGTTCGCGCCGCAGCTCACCGCCTGGCTCGCCCGGCTGATCGAGCAAGGCCTGCGCTTCGACGCCGCCACGCTGGCCCGGCCGGGCGCGATGTCCGAGCGCCTCGGCGCTGCCGCGCTCGGGATGCTGCTCGCCGTGCTGCCCTTCGGTGCCGCGATCGCGCTGATCTCGGCCGCGGCGAGCGTCCTCGCCGGAGGCTGGAACTTCACGCTCAAGGCGCTCGAGCCGAAGTTCGCGAAGTTCAACCCGCTCACCGGCATCGGCCATCTGTTCTCGGCGCAGGCGCTGATCGGCACGCTGAAATCCTGTCTGCTCGCGCTCGTGCTCGGCACGATCGGCGTGCTCTACCTGCGCAGCGAGCTGCCGCGCTTCGCGACGCTGCTGCGCGAGCCGCTGCCGGCCGCGCTGGCGACGACCGGCACGCTGCTCGAGGGCGGGCTCGGACTGCTGCTGCTCGCGCTGGCCGCGTTCGCGCTCGTCGACGTGCCGCTGCAGCGCCAGCTGCTGCTGCGCCGGCTGCGCATGAGCGTCGAGGAAGTGAAGAAGGAGAGCAAGGACGCCGAGGGCAACACCCAGGTCAAGGGCAAGATCAAGGCCAAGATGCGCGAGCTGGCGAACCGCCGCATGATCGCCGCCGTGCCCCAGGCCGACCTGGTGGTGATGAACCCGACCCACTTCGCGGTCGCGCTCAAGTACGACGAGGCGACGATGGGCGCGCCGCGCGTGGTCGCGAAGGGCGCCGACCTGATGGCGTTCCGGATCCGCGACGCGGCCAAGGGCGCGCAGGTGCCGGTGCTGCAGGCGCCACCGCTGGCGCGCGCGCTCTACGCCCACGCCGAGGTCGACCGCGAGATCCCGGCGGCGCTGTTCGGCGCCGTCGCGCAGGTGCTGGCCTGGGTCTACCAGCTGCGCGCCGCGGTCGCCGCGGGCCGGCCGCTGGCGACACCGGCGCCCGAGGTCTTCGTCCCGCCGGGCCTCGACCCGGCCGAGGCCGGAGGCGCTGAATGAACGCGCTGATGCAGCAGCTCAACGCGCTGTTCGGGCGCCACGCCGGCGCGGCGAAGGTGCTGACGCTGCCGTTCTTCGTCGTGCTGATGNNNNTTCTTCGTCGTGCTGATGCTGGCGATGATGGTGCTGCCGCTGCCGCCCTTCGTGCTCGACCTGCTGTTCACGTTCAACATCGCGCTCGCGCTGATCGTGATGATGGTCTCGGCGCAGATGGTCAAGCCGCTGGACTTCGCGGCGCTGCCCAGCGTGCTGCTCGTGACGACGCTGCTGCGCCTGTCGCTGAACGTCGCGTCGACGCGCGTCGTGCTGCTCCATGGCCACACCGGGCCGGGGGCTGCGGGCCACGTGATCGAGTCGTTCGGCCACTTCCTGATCGGTGGCAACTTCGCGGTCGGCCTGATCGTGTTCGCGATCCTGGTCGTCATCAACTTCATCGTCGTGACGAAGGGCGCCGAGCGCATCGCCGAGGTCGGCGCGCGCTTCACGCTGGACGCGATGCCGGGCAAGCAGATGGCGATCGACGCCGAGCTGAACGCCGGGCTGATCGACGAAAAGGAAGCACGCCGCCGGCGCATCGAGGTCGGCATGGAGGCCGACTTCTTCGGCTCGATGGACGGCGCGAGCAAGTACGTGCGCGGCGACGCGATGGCCGGCATGCTGATCCTGTTCATCAACGTCGTCGGCGGCTTCGTGATCGGCATCACGATGCACGGGCTGTCGGCGTCGCAGGCCGCCGACTCCTACGTGCTGCTCGCGGTCGGCGATGCGCTGGTCGCGCAGATCCCGGGGCTGCTGATCTCGGTTGCCGCGGCGATGGTGATCTCGCGCGTCGGCAAGGACGAGGACATCGGCACCCAGATCCGCGGCCAGGTCTTCGATTCGCCGCAGGCGCTGTTCATCGCGGCCGGCATCATCGGCGCGCTCGGGCTCGTTCCGGGCATGCCGCACCTCGTGTTCCTGCTCATCGGCGGCAGCCTGGGCTCGTTCGCGTGGGCGCTGCGCCAGCGCAAGCTGCGCGCCGCGGCCGAGCCCGAGACGACGGGCGCGACCCCCGACCCCGCGGCGGCCAACGCCGAGGCGAGCTGGGACGACCTGGCGCCGGTGGACACGCTCGGCCTGGAGGTCGGCTACCGGCTCATCGCGCTCGTCGACAAGGCGCGCCAGGGCGATCTGCTCGCGCGCATCAAGGGCGTGCGCAAGAAGTTCGCGCAGGACGTCGGCTTCCTGCCGCCGCCGGTGCACATCCGCGACAACCTCGAGCTCAAGCCCAGCATCTACCGCGTCACGCTGCGCGGCGCGGTGGTCGGCGAGGGCGAGGCGATGCCGGGTCAGTTCCTCGCCATCAACCCGGGCGGCAGCGCCGGCGCGGTGCAGCAGCAGCTGCCCGGCGTGCGGACCACGGATCCCGCCTTCGGACTGCCCGCGGTGTGGATCGAGGAACGCCACCGCGAGACCGCACAGATGGCCGGGTTTACGGTCGTTGATTGCGCGACCGTCGTCGCGACCCATCTTTCACACTTGATGCAGGTGAATGCGGCGCGACTGCTGGGCCGCGTCGAGACGCAGCAGCTCGTCGAGCATGTCACCAAACTGGCTCCCAAACTGATCGAAGACGTGGTTCCCAAGATGATCGGTATCGCGACGCTGCAGAAGGTGCTGCAACTGCTGCTCGAAGAGGGCGTGCACATCCGCGACATGCGCTCGATCGTCGAATGCCTGGCCGAGCACGCGGCCACCGTCACCGACGCCGGCGAACTGGTCAAGCGCATCCGCGCCCACCTCGCGCCGGCGATCGTGCAGCAGATCTACGGCCCGACGCGCGAACTCGACGTCATCGCGCTCGAGCCCGAGCTCGAGCGCCTCGTGACGCAGGCGCTGACCTCGCCGCACGGCGCCGCGCTCGACCCCGGCGTCGCCGACACGCTGACGAAGAGCGCGGCCGACAACGCGCGCCGCCAGGAAGGGCTGGGCCTGCCGGCCTGCCTGCTCGTCCCCGACATGATCCGCGCACCGATGGCGCGGCTGCTCAAACGTGCTGCGCCGCGCCTGAAGGTGCTCGGCCACAGCGAGATTCCTGAGACCCATTCGATCCGGATCGGCTCGATCATCGGAGGCACCCTTTGAACGTCAAACGCTTCACTGCGCGCACCTCGCGCGACGCGCTGGCCCTGGTCCGGCAGGCTTTCGGTGACGACGCGGTGGTGATGTCCACCCGCCCCTGTGCCGAGGGCGTCGAGGTGCTCGCGATGGCGCCCGAGAGCGTGCTCCAGCTCGAACGCGTCGGAGTGCCGGCGGCCGAGGCGCCGCGTCCGGCGGCGCGCGAGGCGCGGGCGGCGACGCCGCGCGGCGAGCCGCGCACCGAACCGCGGCTGGACGCGAAGGCCGCGCCGCGCGCCGACGCCAGCGTCGAGCACGATGTCGAGCAGCTGCAGATGAGCACGCTGTCGTTCCAGGACTACGTCCGCGAGCGCATGCTCAAGCGCCGTCGGACCGAGCTCGCCGCGCAGGCCGGTAGCGGCGCATCGCAGGACATCCAGATCCTCAACACCGCGCTCGGCGCCGAACTCGAGGCCATTGCAGCCTACCAGTTGGGCGCCGAGAGCAAGCTGCTGCAAAAGCCCGTGCTGGATCTTGCCATGACCTTTCAAGGGCACCACAAGGAGCACGCCGACGTGCTGGCCAAGACCGTCGAAAAGCTTGGTGGCAAGCCTGTGCTCACCAAGTCCCGCTATAACTTCCCCGTGGACCAACTGAAGTCGCAGGCCGACGTGCTGCGCTTCGCAGCCAAACTGGAACAAGGCGCCGTAAGTGCGTATCTGGGCGCCGTCCCTTTATTCGGCAATCGTGATCTGGCCAAGGCCGCCGCAAGCATTCTGGGTGATGAAGCGATGCATTGGGCCATCCTGCGCAACGCATTGGGCGAAGTGCCCGTGCCATCGGCCTTCATGTCATGAGTCGGCGCCAGCCATGGCTTGCCGGTGCACTGGCCCTTGTTGTCACTGGCGCAGTGCAGTCCGCACCCGATCAACTGCGCGGCGAAAAAGTCTACGCACGGTGTCTGGCCTGTCACGCGCTTAGCTACGATCGGGTGGGACCGCGCCATTGTGGTCTGCTAGGGCGGCGCGCTGGCAGCCTGCCCGGCTTTGCCTATTCCCCAGCCATGAGGGATTCGCGCATCACCTGGGATGAAAAGACGCTCGACCGATTCCTGGCACAGCCCATGAAGGCCATGCCAGGTACCACGATGACCTACGACGGTGTCCCTGATGCCAAGGATCGCGCCGATCTCATCGCCTA
>MEGM01000265.1 GCA_001725505.1 Rubrivivax sp. SCN 70-15
CGTCGACACGCGCGGCTCGGCGAGCGGCTTCGTCGACGCGCTCGCGCAGGCCGCGCCGCAGGCCGACGTGGTGCTGCTGCACGCCGACGCTGGCGACCTCGCGCGGATGTTCATGCGCCGCGCGGCGCGCCCGCTGCTGATGGGTGCCGACCACCCGGAAAGCATCAAGCACGCCTACGCCGCGTGCAAGCTGCTCGCGCAGCGCTGCGGGCTGATGACCTTCGACCTGCTGCTCGCCGCGGCGCCGGGCTCGCGCCGCGTGCCCGGCATCGCGGCCAGCCTGGCCAGCTGCGCCGACGGCTTCCTCGGCGCGGTGCTGCACGACTGGGCCGTGGTCGACCCCGGCGCGTCGGTCGGCGACACCGCCGACGGCGCGCTGGACCGGCTGCTCGCCGCGCAGCTGGCGCTGGCCGACGACGCGCCGCTGCCGGCGCCGCGCGCGAACGCCGCTGCGCTGCACGCGAACTGATCGAACACCGGACGCTTCAAGAGAGCCCAAGCCATGTACACCGCCAAAGGACAACTCGACGCCGGCGCGCTGCTCAAGCAGTACAGCCCGCTGGTGCGCCGGCTCGCGCACCAGATGATCGCCAAGCTGCCGGCGAACGTCGAGCTCGACGACCTGATCCAGGTCGGCATGATCGGCCTGTCCGACGCGCTCTCGCGCTTCGACGCCGGCCAGGGCGTGCAGTTCGAAACCTTCGCGACGCAGCGCATCCGCGGCGCGATGCTCGACGAGCTGCGCGGCAACGACTGGATGAGCCGCGGCGACCGCCGCCACCAGCGCAGCATCGAGACCGCGGTGCACAAGCTCGAGCAGAAGTTCGGCCGCGCGCCGAGCGAGAGCGAGATCGCGCGCGAGATGGGCCTGTCGCTGACCGAATACCAGGAGCTGCTGGGCAAGGTGCGGGGCACGCAGCTGATCTACCTCGAGGACATGAGCGGCGACGAGGGCGACGACGACTACCTCGACCGCCACGTCGCCGACGCCGAGGCGAACCCGCTCGGCCGGCTGCAGGACCAGCGCATGCGCGAGGCGCTCGTCGACGCGATCAAGAACCTGCCCGAGCGCGAGCAGTACGTGATGAGCATGTACTACGAGCACGACATGAACCTGAAGGAGATCGCGGCGGTGCTGAAGGTCACCGAGAGCCGCGTCTGCCAGCTGCACAGCCAGTCCATCGCCCGGCTGCGCACGCGGCTGCGCGAGTGGTGAGATCCCGAAGAGGAGGAGACCCGACCATGTTCACCGCATTCAAGAGACCGGCCGCCGAGCCCGCGATCGACGCGCCCGCGCCGCCGGCGCTCGACGGGCGCCAGATCGTCGTCGCGCTGAGCCGCCAGGCCTCGACGCTGGGGCGCGAATCGGCCGAGGTGCGCGGCGTCATCGCCGACACCCATGCGATGGCCAGCGCGCAGGCCACGGCGGTCCAGGCGCTCGCGCGCAAGCTGCAGGAGGTGGTGCGCGCGCAGGCCGCGATCGCCGACGAGACGGCGCGCGGGCTGACGTCCGTGGCCGAGGTCGACGAGGCCGTCCAGGCCATCGGCAGCGAGGTCGGGGGCATCGTCGACACGCTGCGCCAGGTGTCCGACGCCGCGGGCGAGATCACGAAGATCGCGCTCCAGACCCGGCTCGTCGCGTTCAACGCCTCGGTCGAGGCCAAGCGCGCCGGCGAGGCCGGGCGCGGCTTCGGCGTCGTCGCCGACGCGGTGAAGGACCTCGCCGCGCAGGTCGAGAGCTCGTCCAAGGCGATCCTGTCGACCGTCGGCCGGCTCGACGAGCGCATCGCCGCGCTCGCGCGCGAGATCCGCCGCGACGCCGGCGCCGAAGGGCAGGGCGGCGTGCACCGCGCGCTCGACGCCGTCGGCCAGGGCGTGCAGCGCATCCAGGCCGCCAGCGACGGCAGCCGCGAGGTCTGCACCGGGCTCGAATCGCAGATGAGCGCGATCGAACGCGAGATGCGCCGGACCCAGCACGCGCTCGACGGCGCGCTCGGCCGCACCGACACCTTCCTGAAGATCGCCGAGCAGCTGATCGAGACCGTCGCCGACAGCGGCTTCGAGACCGAGGACACGCCCTACATCCGCGCCGCGCAGCAGGCCGCGAGCCAGGTGAGCCGGCTGCTCGAGGACGCGCTGCGCACCGGCGCCATCACGGCGCGGACCTGTTCGACGAGCAGTACCGGCCGATCGACGGCAGCAACCCGGCGCAGCACCTGACGCGCTTCGTCGCGCTCGCCGAGCGGCTGTTCCCGCAGGTCCAGGAGAAGCAGCTCGAGCTGTCGGACAAGGTCGTCTACTGCATCGCGGTCGACCGCAATGGCTACGTCGCCACGCACAACCGCAAGTACAACCAGCCGCAGCGGCCCGGCGACGTGGCGTGGAACACCGCCAACTGCCGCAACCACCGCATCTTCGACGACCGCACCGGCCTCGCGTCGGCGCGCAACGAGCGCCCGTTCCTGCTCCAGACCTACCGGCGCGACATGGGCGGCGGCAACTTCGTCGTGATGAAGGAAGCCGCGGCGCCGATCAGCGTCGCCGGCCGCCACTGGGGCGGGCTGCGGCTGGCATTCAGGTTCTGACGCCGGCGCGGTCGGCGGCGACGCCGCCGCCTTCGTCGCCATCGCCCGCCTCGCTTAGCGTCATCAGCATGTCGGCGTACCAGGCGCAGTTCAGGCCCAGAGATTCGTCCTGCGCGAGGTCGCGCCCGGCCATGTCCAGGCGCGCCGAATGGACGCCGAGCAGCCGCCACGGCAGCGCCGGGTCGGCGCCCGGGCCGTGGTCGCGCATCACGACCGGCGCGCCGCTCGTGCCGCGGTGCGTGCGCGCATCGGTCAGGAAGTAGCCCAGGCCCTGGAAGCGCATCCCGAACGCCGACGCGACGACCGACTGGCGCACCACCGGCAGGTGGTGCAGCGTGTCGTGGAAGCCCAGCGGAAAGCCGACGATCAGGATCGAGCTGCCGACCTCGACCTCGCCGTCCGAGGGCTGCAGGTGCGCCGGCGTGAAGGCGCGCAGCACGGTGCCGGCCGGCAGCGCGGCGCGGTCGAGCTCGACGATCGCGACGTCGATCTCGCGCTGCGCCCGTCGCGGTAGAGCAGCAGCGAGAAGCCGGTCGACTGGCCGAGGTCGTCCGCGCGCGTGTGCAGCTCGATGACGATGCGATCCGGGAAGTGGCGAGTCGGCCGGTCGACCAGCACGTGCCGGCTCGTGACCAGGAACAGCCGCCGGTCGCGCTCGAAGAAGAAGCCGCTCGCGTGGGTCAGCGGGCGCTGGCCGTCGAAGGTGGCAATGCGCGTTGCGGTCAGCAGCAGCGAGTCGATCATCGGCCGTCCCTTCGTCGCCGGCCGGCGGCCGGCCCGGGCCGACCATAGCATCCGGCGCGGTCAGCCGCGCGCGACCGGCTGCAGCGTGAACTCGAAGCGCGCGCCGCGCCCGCGCTCGCCATGCGCCGCGACGCTGCCGCCATGGCGCTCGACGATGCGCTGCACGATCGTCAGCCCGATCCCGGTGCCCTGGTACTCGTCGCCGCTGTGCAGCCGGTTGAAGGCGATGAACAGCCGGTCCGCGAGCGCCGGGTCGAAGCCCGCGCCGTTGTCCTGGATGCACACGCGCAGCCGGCCGTCGGCGTCATGGCTGCCGGTCAGGCTGACGCGCGGCGCGGCGGTCCGGCGCGTGAACTTGGCCGCGTTGCCGAGCAGGTTCGCGAGCACCAGGCGCAGCGCCGCCGGCGCCGCGTGCGCCTGCAGTCCGGGCTGCACCTGCCAGTCGACCGGCGCGACGCGCTCGACCGGCGCCAGTTCGGCGATCGCCTGCGTGGCCAGCGCGCTGACGTCGACGGCCTCCATCGGCATCGCCTGCACCGTCGAGCGCGCGAGCAGCAGCAGCGCGTCGACGACCTCGCGCATGTTGCGCGCGGCGGCGACCTGAAGCTCGAGCAGCTGGCGCTCGTCCTCGGTCAGGCGGTCGGCCGCGCGCGTCGCGATCAGGTCGGCCAGGCCCTGCACGTGGCCGATCGGCGTGCGCAGCTCGTGCGCGAGCTGGCGCGCGAAGGCGTCGAGGTCCAGGTTCAGCTGCTCGAGCTCGCGCGTGCGCTCGGCGACCGCGCGCTGCAGCGCCTCGTTGTGGCGCATCAGCAGCCGCTCGGCGTGCTTGCGCACGGTGACGTCGCGGCCGACGCCGTGATAGCCGAGGAAGCGGCCCTGGCCGTCGAAGCGCGGGATGCCGCTCACCGACATCCAGAGAAAGCGGCCGTCGCCGGCGTCGACCTCGTACTGCAGCGATCGGAAGGGCCGGTGCGCGTCGAGGTCGGCGCGGTGCTCGGCCCACTGCGCGGCACTCAGGCCCTCGCGGTGCGCGTCCCAGCGCGTCAGCCCGACGATGCGCTCGGCGAAGTCGGGGAAGCGCCGCTGCAGCGCCGGGGTGAGCGGCAGCATCCGGTGCTCGGCGTCGGTTTCCCAGTACCAGTCCGAGGCCAGCCCGGCCATCAGCGACCAGCGCTGCTCGCTCGCGGCGAGACGTTCGTGCGCGTTCTTGCGCTCGGTGACGTCGCGGCCGACGCCCTCGTAGCCGACGAAGCGGCCCTGCGCATCGAAGCGCGGCCGGCCGCTGATCGAGACCCAGGTGACCGCGTCGCCCTGCGCGCCTTGGCTGCGGAATTCGACGTCGCGGAACGGCTCGTGGCGCGACAGGCTCTCGTGGAAGCGCTGCCAGCCCTGCGCCGGCGGTTCGGTGAACGGCAGCTCGTCGCGCCGCTTGCCGAGCAGCGCGGCCGGGTCCCAGCCGAACTGGCTCACCGCCGGCGCGGCGCCGGCGAGCCAGCTCAGCCGGTGCTGGGCGTCGGTCTCCCAGTACCAGTCGGCGGCCAGGTCGGCGAGCGCCTGCCAGCGGCGCTCGGACTCGCCGAACATGCCTTCGACGCCGCTCGCCAGCGCGTAGAAGGCCGACGGTGCGCCCAGGCGGTCCTCGCGCAGGCTCTGCACCGCGTCCTGCCAGGCGCCGCTGCCGAGGTGGTCGGTGAACTGGCGCAGCGCGGCGCGCACGCGCCGGCGCTGGCGCCACAGGCCGTGCATCGGCAGCAGCAGCGCGAGCGCGAGCAGCACCGTCAGGCCCTTCAGCCAGCGCTCCAGGCGGTGCTGGCGCTGCCGGAC
>MEGM01000266.1 GCA_001725505.1 Rubrivivax sp. SCN 70-15
GGGCCCCTTGCGGGGCCCTCGTCGCTTGGTGCTCATGCTGCTGCCATCAAAACCGCGTCCTCGCCGCCGAATAGAGGCGGATCGACACCGCCGCCAACACCTGCCGATGACGACTGCCGCCTACAACGCCACAAACCCTTTCGCGCTGGCGGTGGGCGCGGCTGGTGGCGTGCAGCGCAACCGGACCAGCTACGTGCTGTGCCACCAACCCAAGTCCTTCGACTGGCGGGCCCGCCGCGCCCGCCCACACCCCAAGGGCCGGCTGGCCGACGACCTGTTCGCCCGAGCCTGCGGCGTGCTGGCGCAGATCGTCACGCTGAGTTCCTAGCCGCCCGCGCCGCGACGATCTCGCAGTGCCAGGCGAGGTTGTTCAGCAATCCCTGCCGCAGCGCGGAGTCGGTGATCGCGTCCGCCTGCGCCATCGGCTCGCTGGCGCTGGAACACTGGACTCTTCGGACCAAGAAGGCAGGGCCGGACGCAGCGGTTGCGTGCCGCCCCGACGAGGTGGCTTTGATGTCCGGAAATGCAGCCCAATCATTGCGAAACACAGAGGCTGGATCATCCGCTCGAGCACTGCGGGGTTCCAGGGCAGGTCCATGTTGACGACCAGCGCCGCGGCATGCTGCAGGTTCAGGCCGACCCCGCCGGCATAGGTGCTCAGGAAGATGCGGCAGTCGGCATCGTTGTGGAAACGCTCGACCAGCGCGCCGCGCTGCTCGCCCGGTACGCCGCCGTGGAACAGCACATGGCCCCAGGGGCGGTCGACCAGGCGACGGCGGATGATCTCGTGCGTGCCCAGCCATTGGCTGAAGACCACCCCTTGGCGGCCGGGTCCTCCAGCCATTCTTCCAGCAGTGTCAGCAGTTCGTCGGCCTTGTGGCCGTGGTCGGTTTCATGGTCCAGCAAGAAGGTGCTGTTGCAGACCATGCGCATGTTCTGCAGCGCGCATTGCAGTCGGCGCTGGTCGACGTCGGACAGGTAGCCGGTCTTGCGCCAGCGTGACACGATGCGCGTGACGACGGCGCCGTTCTCGTCGTGGTGCACGCGTTGCTGCGGCGTCAGCGGCACGAACAGGCGGCTGTCCACGCGCTCGGGCAGTTGCGTGAGCACCTCGGCCTTGCGTCGGCGCAGCATCACCGGAGCCAGGGTCTGCTGGATCTGGTCGAGCGCGCGGTAGCCGATGACTCGGCCGGCGTCATCGCGGCGCTGATGCTCGTCCAGGAGCCGCCAGGTGGGACCCAGCCGGTGCTGGTCGACGAACTGCACGATGGAGATCAGCTCTTCGAGCCGGTTTTCGAGCGGCGTGCCGGTGAGCACCAGCGCGTACGGACTGGCGATGCGCTTGAGTGCGCGCGCCGCCACCGTGTTCCAGTTCTTGATGCGCTGCGCCTCGTCGGCGGTGACGAGCTCGGGTGACCAGGCCTCGATGAGGTCGGCATCGCGCGCCAGCATCTCGTAGCTGACGATGCGGCAGAAGGTGTCCTGCGCGTACTGGCCCTGGCGCTGTGCACGAAGCCCGTGAATGACCTGCGCACCGGTCGGCAAATCTCGCGAACTCGGCCTTCCATTGGTGCTTCAGCGAGGTGGGGCACACCACCAGCACACGCTGCACGCCGAAGTGGCGCGCCATCAGCTCGGCCGCGGCAATCGCCTGCACCGTCTTGCCCAGATCCATCTCGTCGCCCAGCAAGGCGCGCCCCGCACGCGCGGCAAACAGCGCACCCTCGGCCTGATACGGATAGAGACGGGTCTTGAGCAGCTCGTGCAACGCCTTGTCTTGCGATCCCCTGGGGTAGGCCCGGGCCAGCGTGTGCTGGCGGCGCTCGGCGTCGCGCACCTGGGCGATGAAGGCCCAGACATCGTCGCCCACGCGCAATTCGTGGCCGGCGGCCTGGGCCGCCCGGACCAGCAAGCCTACGTCGTCCAGGCGGCTCCACGGCAGCGCCCAGCCGGCCGCCTGATCGAAGCTCCGGCGCGCCTGCGCGAGCAGCTTGGGTGGGCAGGCCGTGCCAGGATGCAGACGCAGCTGACGCGCGCCCATGTAGTCGAGCCGGATTTCGCTGTGCACCGCCGCATCGCCGCGCGCCAGCGCCGCCTTGCCGCCGCGGCGCGCCTGCAGCCGCGCCAGCGTGAACTCGATGTGCTTGCAGGTGCCCAGGTGGTTGGTGGCGTAGTCCCAGCAGGTGCACTGGTTATGTCCCGGCGCCAAGCCGCGGATGGTGACGATGTAATGCGTGCCGCTGTCGAGGTTGTCGACCCGAAAGGTGGCGAACACCGGCTCGGCGCCCAGATTGCGCAACGAAAATGGCTGCTCGCGCCCGAACTGTCTGCGCAAGGCGGCCTGCCATTCGGCCACGGACAGGGCTTCGGGCCGACGGGTGCGCGAGAGGCGGGGCTCGACTCCGGACTTGGGCCGCGAGGGCCGTGGCGTGGTCTTGGACTTGTGCTGTTGGGCAGTGCGCATGGCTGGATGGGCAACAAACGACGGCGGGTGCCGCATTGTTGCCTCAGAGCATTCCAAGGCAGCGCTACTGCAGCGCCGCGGCCACGGCCCGCTCGACACTGCCATAGGCGATGCGCTCCTGCTCCAGCCGAAGCGGCTCGGGGCGCAGCCGGCGCCAGCGCAGGTCGTCGTAGAGCCGCCGCTCGGCCTCGTTCAGGCGCGGCAGGTCGCGCTGCGTCGGCTGCGGCTCCGGCGTCCACTGCGCCTGGTGCGCGAGCAAGGTGTCATGGTCCATGAGCAAAGACTGCGCTTGCGGGACATGGGCGCGCAACTGGTCGAGGATGGCGAAGCCGTGGGTGTCGATGTCGCCCCAGTAATACACGTCGCGCTGGCGCAGCCAGGCCGCCTGGGCCGCCTGCGCCAGCGCGTCGAAGCCATAGCCGGCACCGAACACCAGCAGGCTGCCTGCGGCGGGCGGGAAGGCCAGGAAGTTGATCTCGTTTTCGGTGATGAAGACGCGCTGCATGTCTGGGGCCAACCTGGCAAAGGCATCCTGCGACACGGTGATGTCGGCATCGGCACCGGGTACCCAGGCCACGTGCCCAGGGTCCAGGAAGCGCACGCGCACCCGCAGCGGCTTGTCGCGAAAGCCGTAGCGTTGTGCAAACTGCGCTGCGCCGCTGGCCGCGCCGTCGATCGCATCCTGCGGCAGCGCCAGGTCCAGCAGCTCGGACAGCACGCCGCGCTGCGCCTCGATGAATTTGCTGTCGATGCCCGAAAGGTCGACCTGGCGCAGGTAGATGCCCGGGCGCGGATGGGCTTGCAGCCAGACCACGACATCGAGCAGCTGCGGCCAGACCCCGGCCAGGGACAGCGCGCGCAGAGGTTGCTGCCTCATCCAAGTCAGCAGGCTCGGTTGCCGCTGCAGCGTGACGCTCACCATGGCCTGGAAGGCTCTTGCGTCGCGCGCCTTGCCGATGATCCGCAAGGCATCGTCGAGCGTCTCCACCCAGGCTTCGCCGGGCAGGCTGTTCTGGCCGATGACTCGGTGCCGGACCTCACGCATCACCAGGCGATAGCCGGCGCCGTGCTGCAGACCAGCGACCCAGGTGCGGGCCTCCTCGAACCGCTCTGAGAGTTCAGCGGACGTGGGTCCGCGCAGGCTCAGGCGCAGGGGGAACAGTTCGCCGGGGGTAACCAGCTCAGCCAACAGTTCACCCTTGTCCCAGCGCCGGAGCACCTGGGCGCGCAGGTCGGCGACCGTGGTCCAGGCTGTCTTCATCACACTCGCCTTCTCACGGCTCGGATCGCCGTGGCCAGGATGAAGCGCTGCTGCCAAGCGGATGCCGCCGAACCGGCTTCGCCGGGCCGCTGGCGGCGCCTGTGGACGAGCAGGCCCGCGCGCCATTGCAGGCGGGGAGCAGACCGGAGGGGCCGGCTTGCGTCGCTGCCCGGCCACCCTGGGTGGCGACGCCGAAGACACTTCGAGGATGTCAATGTCCTGCGTCTCGCTCGGCGCGGTAGTCTTCGATCGTCAGGTTGCGCAGCTTGGACGCGCTGCCGTCCTCGTTGTGCACGAAGCCGACGCTGGCGACGAAGGGCTCGATGATGTGGATCTTCTGCAGCGGCGTGACGATCAGCAGCTGAAGGCCCAACTGCCTGAACAGGCGCAGGCCGTACTCGGCCGACTCGTCCGAGCCGCGTCCGAAGGCCTCGTCGATGACCACGAAGCGAAACGAGCGTGAGCGCGTCGCGCCCCACTCCAGGCCGAATTGGTAGGCCAAGCTGGCAGCCAGGATAGTGTAGGCCAGCTTCTCCTTCTGCCCGCCCGACTTGCCGCCGGAATCGGCGTAATGCTCGTGCTCGCTTCCGTCCTCGCGCCAGCGCTCGCTGGCGGCGAAGACGAACCACTGCCGGACGTCGGTGACCTTGGCCGCCCAGCGGCGGTCGGCCTCGGCCCAGCCCTCGCGGCCGCGAAAGCGCTCGATGATGTGCTTGACCTGGACGAACTTTGCCTCGGAGTACTGCGCATCCTCCGATCCGGTCAGCGTGCCCTCGGTGCAGGCCCGCAGTTCGGTCTGGAAGTCACGCACATCGGCGTCCGGTGCGGCCTGCGCCTCCAGGGCAATGAAGCGGCCGGGGTTGTAGTCGATCTGCGTCAGGGACTCGTTGATGCGCGCCACACGCTCCTTGATCGTCTCGCGCTCGCGGTGCAGCTGCGACTGGAAGTGCGCAACCTCCCGGATGGTGTTCTCGTTGAGAAGTTCCTTGAACCGGGCGACGAAACGCGGCAGGTTGTCGGCCTCGAGCGTGTCGAGCATCGCGCGGTATTCGGGCATGGCCGCCACACTCGCGTCGACCTCTTGCGTGTCGAGCTTGAAGGCCTCCTTGTATTCAGTCATCGCGCGCACGATCTTCTCGGTCAGGCGCGCCAACTTCCTTTCTTCGGCGTCGATGCGCACCTGCAGCCAATGCCGCATGTCCTGCTCGCGGGTGTCGCAGGACTCGACGCTGAGCGTGTGCTCGCCCAGGGCCTCGGCGCGCCAGCCCTCGATCAGCGCGAAGTGCGGGGCATGGGTGTGTGCGCGCCGACCGAATTTTGACCACCCGTGCCGACTGAACATTGACCAGGGGTGGAAGCCCGTCTCGTGCGAGCCGGGTTGTGGATAAGTCTACGG
>MEGM01000267.1 GCA_001725505.1 Rubrivivax sp. SCN 70-15
ATCATGGAACACGCGCTCATCGACACGATGTTCGACCTGCCGACGCTCGACGGCGTGGCCAAGGTCGTGATCGACGAGCACATCATCGAAGAGGGCGCCAAGCCGCTGCTCGTCTACCGCGAGCCGGCCAAGACGAAGGCCAGCGCCTGACCGCCGCCGGCACCGGCACGCGGCCTCGCGGCCGCGTCGCGGCAGACCTTGCAATGGCGTCCTTGGGCCCCAAGTGAGCCCGAGAAAGAGAGGTTTTCAATGTCCGGACATCCCATCCTCCCGAGCGATCCGATCACGCTGCCGCTGCTGCCGCTGCGCGACGTGGTCGTCTTCCCGCACATGGTGATTCCGCTCTTCGTCGGGCGGCCGAAGTCGATCAAGGCGCTCGAAGCCGCGATGGAGGCGGGCCGCCAGATCATGCTGGTCGCGCAGAAGGCGGCCGGCAAGGACGAGCCGCGGCCCGAGGACATGTTCGAGGTCGGCTGCGTCTCGAGCATCCTGCAGATGCTCAAGCTCCCCGACGGCACGGTGAAGGTGCTGGTCGAAGGCATCCAGCGTGCGAACACGCGCAGCATCACCGAAGGTGACGAGCACTTCGTCGGCGAGGTCGTGCCGGTGCCGCCCGAGACCGACAGCACGCCCGAGATCGAGGCGCTGCGCCGTGCGGTCACGCAGCAGTTCGACCAGTACGTCAAGCTGAACAAGAAGATCCCGCCCGAGATCCTGACTTCGATCGCCGGCATCGACGACCCGGGCCGCCTGGCTGACACGATCGCCGCGCACCTGCCGCTCAAGCTCGAGGCCAAGCAGTCGGTGCTGGACCTGTTCTCGGTCGGCAAGCGGCTCGAGAAGCTGCTCGAGCTGCTCGAGCACGAGGTCGACATCCTGCAGGTGGAGAAGCGCATCCGCGGCCGCGTCAAGCGCCAGATGGAGAAGAGCCAGCGCGAGTACTACCTGAACGAGCAGGTCAAGGCGATCCAGAAGGAGCTCGGCGACGGCGAGGAAGGCGCGGATCTCGAGGAGCTCGAGAAGAAGATCGCCGCGGCGAAGATGAGCAAGGAAGCGCGCAAGAAGGCCGAGGGCGAGCTGAAGAAGCTCAAGCTGATGTCGCCGATGTCGGCCGAGGCCACGGTGGTGCGCAACTTCATCGACACCCTCGTCGCGCTGCCCTGGGCGAAGAAGACCAAGATCAAGCATGACCTCGCGAACGCCGAGGCGGTGCTGAACGAGGACCACTTCGGCCTCGAGAAGGTCAAGGACCGCATCCTCGAGTACCTCGCGGTCCAGCAGCGCGTCGAGAAGGTCAAGGCGCCGATCCTGTGCCTGGTCGGCCCCCCGGGCGTGGGCAAGACCTCGCTCGGCCAGAGCGTGGCGCGCGCGACCGGGCGCAAGTTCGTCCGCATGGCGCTGGGTGGCATGCGCGACGAGGCCGAGATCCGCGGCCACCGCCGCACCTACATCGGTTCGATGCCGGGCAAGGTGCTGCAGAGCCTGTCCAAGGTCGGCGTGCGCAATCCGCTGTTCCTGCTCGACGAGATTGACAAGCTCGGCATGGACTTCCGCGGCGACCCGTCGTCGGCGCTGCTCGAGGTGCTCGACCCGGAGCAGAACCACACCTTCAGCGACCACTACGTCGAGGTCGACTTCGACCTGTCGGACGTGATGTTCGTCGCGACCAGCAACTCGATGAACATCCCGCCGGCCCTGCTCGACCGGATGGAAGTCATCCGTCTCGCCGGCTACACCGAGGACGAGAAGCTCAACATCGCGCAGCGCTACCTCCTGCCCAAGCAGGAGAAGAACAACGGCGTGAAGGATGGCGAGATGGAGGTCACCGAGTCGGCGCTGCGCGGGATCATCCGCTACTACACGCGCGAAGCCGGCGTGCGCTCGCTCGAGCGCGAGATCTCCAAGATCTGCCGCAAGGTGGTGAAGGGCATCCAGCTCAAGACCTATACGGACAAGGTCGTCGTCACCGACGAGAACCTGAACGACTTCCTCGGCGTGCGCAAGTTCGACTTCGGACGTGCCGAGAAGAAGAACCAGGTCGGCCAGGTGGTCGGTCTGGCGTGGACGGAGGTCGGTGGCGACCTTCTCACGATCGAGGCGGCCGTGATGCCCGGCAAGGGCAACATCATCCGTACCGGCTCGCTCGGTGACGTGATGAAGGAGTCGGTCGAGGCGGCGCGATCGGTGGTGCGCTCGCGGGCGCGCCGACTGGGCCTGAAGGACGAGCTGTTCGAGAAGCGCGACATCCACATCCACGTGCCCGACGGCGCGACGCCCAAGGACGGGCCGAGCGCCGGTGCAGCGATGACGACCGCGCTGGTGTCGGCACTGTCGGGCATCCCGGTGCGCGCCGACGTGGCGATGACGGGCGAGATCACGCTGCGCGGCGAGGTCACTGCGATCGGCGGTCTCAAGGAGAAGCTGCTCGCGGCGCACCGAGGCGGCGTGAAGACCGTGCTGATCCCGGAAGAGAACGTCAAGGATCTGCAGGACATCCCGGAGAACGCGAAGAACAATCTCGAGATCGTTCCGGTGCGCTGGATCGACCAGGTGCTCGAGATCGCGCTCGAGAAAGCGCCTCAGCCCCTGCCCGACGAGGACCCGGCGCTCAAGACGGCGGCGAGCGCGCCGGCCGAGGTACCGGCACCGGCTGCGGCCGCCGACGGTTTGCCTCATTGAGGCTTGCAAGGGCGGTCGAAGCCACCCTATAATGCAAGGCTCCACGCGGGAATAGCTCAGTTGGTAGAGCGCAACCTTGCCAAGGTTGAGGTCGCGAGTTCGAGCCTCGTTTCCCGCTCCAGTTCTTCGAAAAGGGAAGCTCCGGCTTCCCTTTTTCGTCGGAGAATTCGGTTCCGCGACGGCGCGATAGCAAAGCGGTTATGCAACGGATTGCAAATCCGTCTAGCCCGGTTCGACTCCGGGTCGCGCCTCCAGTCTTCCAGCGTCGAGGCGGTGTTCCGGGCCCCGCCTTCCGTCGAGCGCTGAGGTGAAGCCCATGAACGATCCCGCCACCTGCGACCTTTGCGACCTGCACAAGGGCGACAGCGATGGCGCGCTGCGCGTGCTGGCGCCGGTCTTCCGCTCGTTCGGCGCGCGCCTGCGCTTCGCCGGCGCGGTGAGCACGGTCAAGTGCTTCGAGGACAACGCACTCGTCAAGGCGGCGGTCGAGTCACCGGGCCTGGGACGCGTTCTCGTCGTCGATGGCGGCGGCTCGCTGCGCCGGGCCCTGCTCGGGGGCAATCTCGGTGCTGCCGCGGCGCGCAACGGCTGGGCCGGGGTCGTCATCGACGGCGCGGTGCGCGACGTCGCCGAACTCGCCGAATGCGATCTCGGCATCCGCGCGCTGGCGCCGGTGCCGATGCCCACCGTCAAGCGCAACGAAGGCCAGCGCGACGTCGCGGTGCAGATCCAGGGTGTCTGGGTGCGGCCGGGCGACTGGCTGGTGGCCGACGCCGATGGCATCGTCGTGATGCCGGCGACCGCCGGTGGCTGAACGGGCCGAACCGCCGATTGGTGCAGCCGACATCGAGGCCGTCGCGCGCCGCTGCCGGCGCAAGGTGACGCAGCGCGCGATGTTCGCCGCCGGCGTGGCCGTGCTGCCGGTGCCGGGGCTGGACTGGCTCACCGACGTCGGCGTGCTGGTCCGGCTGCTGCACGAGATCAACGCGGCGTTCGGCCTCTCGCCGGCGCAGATCGAGCGCCTGGCGCCGGAGCGCCGGCTGATGCTGATGCGGGCGCTCAGCGCTGGCGGAGCGATGCTCGTCGGCCGCATCGTCACGCGTGACCTGGTGCTGGTGTTGTTGCGCCGCGTCGGTGTGCGCCTGACCGTCCAGCAGGCAGCGAAGTTCGTCCCGTTTGCCGGCCAGGCCGTGTCGGCCGCGCTCACCTTTTCGGCGCTGAAGTTCGTCTGCGACCAGCATATCCGTCAGTGCGTTGCGGTCGCGCACCAGCTCGGCCTGCCCGCTCCCCGGGCCCAGGCCTGAAGGTGCCGGCCGCTACAATGGCCAAGTTCGGGGTGTAGCGCAGCCTGGTAGCGCAACTGGTTTGGGACCAGTGGGTCGAAGGTTCGAATCCTTTCACCCCGACCAACATGGGCCACAGGCTTGGCCTGGCGCTCCGCGAAACGCGGCCTTCAGCGCCACTGCCCGCGCAGCAGCGCACCGACGTCGATGACGGCCGTGACCTCGGTGGCCCGCGACGGCTCGCCCGGCGGCGGCGGTGCCGGCACCACGCATTCGAACTCGCCCTCGATCGCCGCCGGGACGAAGCGCGAGCGCGACGCATGGAGATGACGGTCGCCGAAGGTCCGCTGCTGCGTGACGTAGAAGCGCTGCGGAACGAGCAGGTTCAGGCTGTCGCGTGCACGCGTCATCGCCACGTAGAGCAGGCGGCGCTCCTCCTCGATCTCGGCCGCGTGGCCGGTCGCCATGTCGGCCGGCATGCAGCCGTCGACCACGTTCAGGATGCTCACGGCGTTCCATTCCTGCCCCTTGGCCGAGTGGATCGTCGACAGGATCAGGTAGTCCTCGTCGCGGTGCGGCACCCCGGCTTCGTCGCTGCTCGCCTGCGGCGGGTCGAGCGCGAGTTCGGTGAGGAAACGCTCGCGCGTCGCGTGGCCGGCGGCGATCCGTGCGAGCTGGTCGAGGTCGGCGCGGCGCACGCGCGCGTCGTCGTGCAGGCGCTCGAGGTGCGGCTAGTACCAGTCGACTGCTCGCTGCAGGTCGTCGGGCCAGCGCGCTGCGTCGCTGCGCAGTCGCGCCCATTCGTCGCGCAGAGAGGCCCAGGCCAGCGCCGCCTGCGCCGGGGGCTTGAACGCGAGCAGTGCCGCTGCCGGGTCGTCCGCGCCGGCCATCGCGTCGAGCAGGCGCGCCACGCTCGCCGGCCCGAGGCCGGGCAGCAGCCGCGCGACGCGCAAGCCCGCGATCCGGCTGCGCGGGTTGTCCGCCCAGCGCAGCAGTGCGACGACGTCCTTGACGTGCGCCGACTCCAGGAAGCGCAGCCCGCCGAACTTGACGAACGGGATCCGGCGCCGCGTCAGTTCGAGCTCGAGCGCAGCGCTGTGCTGGGCGGTGCGGAACAGCACCGCCTGGCGCTTGAGCGCGAGCCCCTCCTCGCGCTGGCGCAGCACCTCGTCGGCGACCCAGCGTGCCTGCGCCGCCTCGTCGTCGACGCTGACCAGGCGCGGCCGCGCCGACGAGGCGCGATCGCTCCACAGCGTCTTCGTGTAGCGCTCGGCGGCGAGCGCGATGACCGCGTTCGACGCCTGCAGGATGGGCTGTGTCGAGCGGTAGTTCTGCTGCAGCATCACGACGCGCGCCGGCGGGTCGAAGGCGCGGGGAAAGTCGAGGATGTTGCGCGCCTCGGCGGCGCGGAAGGCGTAGATCGCCTGCGCGTCGTCGCCGACCACCGTGAGCCCGTGCCCGTCGGGCCGCAGTGCGAGCAGGATCTCGGCCTGCAGCCGGTTCGTGTCCTGGTATTCGTCGACGAGCACGTCGTCGAAGCGCGCGGCAATGGCCGAGGCCAGCGCCGGCTGCTGCATCACGTGCCACCAGACGAGGAGCAGGTCGTCGTAGTCGAGCAGCTGCTGGGCCTGCTTGTCGGCGCCATAGGCTTCGAACAGCGCCGTCAGCTCGGCCTGCCAGGGTGCGCACCAGGGAAAGACGCTCTTCAGCAGCTCGGCCAGCGGCAGCCGGCTGTTGACGGCGCGCGAATGGATTGCGAGGCAGGTCGGGGCGAGGGGAAAGCGGCTCTTCGTCGAACCCAGGTCCAGCCGCTGGCGCGCCATCGCCATCAGGTCCTGCGCGTCGGCGCGGTCGAGCACGCTGAACTGCGGCGCCAGGCCGATGCGCGGCGCCAGCTCGCGCAGCAGCCGCGCGCCGATGCCGTGGAAGGTGCCGCACCAGGGCAGCGCCGGTGCCGGCGTCGTGGCCGGCAGGCGCAGCGCCTCGTGCAGCAGGCGGCCGACGCGGCGCGCCATCTCGGCCGCGGCGCGGCGCGAGAAGGTCATCAGCAGCAGCCGCTGCGGGTCGGCGCCGTCGAGCACGCGCTGTGCGACGCGCGCGGCCAGCGTCATCGTCTTGCCGGTGCCGGCGCCGGCGATCACGAGCAGCGGCCCGCTGCGGTGCAGCGCGGCCTCACGCTGTTCGGGGTTCAGTTCGGCGAGCGTCGACAATGTCCGGCAGAAGCAGTCAGCAATCCCTGAACTGTATAGACATCCAGACGCCGGCGATGAACGCAGCCCCCTTCGTGATCCATGGCCCGGCGCGGCCGGCCTGGCCGCTGGTGCTGGACTCGCCGCATTCGGGCACCGAGTTCCCGTCCGACTTCGACGCCTGCGTCGACCGCGACGCGCTGCGCGACGGCGAGGACTGCTTCGTCGACGAGCTCTGGCGTCCCGCCACGGCGCTGGGCGTGCCGCTGCTCGCGGCCCGGTTCCCGCGCACCTATGTAGACGCGAACCGGCACGAGGGCGACATCGACCTGGAGCTGGTCGAAAGCGGCGCCTGGCCGGACGCCTGGGTGCCCAGTGGCAAGGCGGCGATCGGCAAGGCGCTGGTCTGGCGCACCCTCGACGACGGCCGGCCGATCTACGACCGCAAGCTCGGCGTGGCCGAGCTGCGTGCGCGCATCGCGGCCTGCCACCGGCCCTACCACGCCGCGCTGCGCGACCTGCTCGACGCCGCGCACGCGCGCTTCGGCCATGTGGTGCACCTGAACTGCCATTCGATGAACGCGGTCGGCGGCGCGATGGGCGAGGGCGGGGCCGGGGTCGCGCGTGCCGACTTCGTGCTCGGTGACCGCGACGGCAGCAGCTGTGCCCCCGCGTTGACCGAGTTCGTTCGCGCCTGGCTCGCCGCGCGTGGCCACGCGGTGGCGGTGAACGACCCGTTCAAGGGCGTCGAGCTGGTGCGCGCCTATTCGGCCCCGGCGGCCGGCCGGCACAGCCTGCAGCTCGAGATCAACAAGCGCCTGTACATGGACGAGGCCTCGCGCCGGTCGAACGCCGGCTTCGAGCCCTTGCGGCGCGAGCTGGCAGCCTTGCTCGGTGACCTGGCCCGGGCCGCGCCGGACCTGGCGCGCGCGAGCCTGTAGCGGTCCGGCCGTGAATCGTGGCCGTCGGTGGCCGGCGACGGTGGCCGCTGCATTGCTGGCCTGCCCGGCGAGAATCGAACTCACAACCTGCGGCTTAGAAGGCCGCTGCTCTATCCAGTTGAGCTACGGGCAGCTCGGTCGCGCCGGATTCTAGGCGGCCGGCTCAGCGGACCTTGTACTGCTCGCTGCCGAACAGCACGGCGCGCGACGGGTCGCTGCTCAGCGGCTTGCGCTGCGCGGCCAGCACCTCGACGCCACGCTGCACCGCCGGGCGCGCGCCGATCTCGTCGAACCAGCCCTTCAGGTGCGGGTGGTCGTCCCAGGCTATGCCCTGGTTCTTCCAGCTGCGCAGCCACGGGAAGATCGCGATGTCGGCGATCGAATACTCGGGCCCGGCGATGTACCTGGACTTGGCGAGCTGGCGGTTCATCACCGAGTACAGGCGTCGGGCCTCGTTCGTGTAGCGCTCGATCGCGTAGGGGATCTTCTCGGGCGCGTAGATCCGGAAATGGTGCGCCTGGCCGAGCATCGGCCCGACGCTGCCCATCTGGAACATCAGCCACTGCAGCACCTCGTACTTGCCGCGCGTGTCGGCGGGCAGGAAGCGGCCGGTCTTGGCCGCCAGGTAGAGCAGGATCGCCCCCGATTCGAAGAGCGAGATCGGCCGGCCGTCCGGGCCGTCGGGGTCGACGATGGCCGGAATCTTGTTGTTCGGGCTGATCGCCAGGAATTCGGGCTTGAACTGGTCGCCGGCACCGATATCGACGGGAATCGTGCGATACGGCAGGGCGCACTCCTCGAGCATGACGTGGACCTTGTGTCCGTTCGGCGTGGCCCACGAATACACTTCGATCATCGCTTTTCCCCTTCGGGCGCCGCCGTCGGTGCGACGGCACGGCGCAAGCATCAAGCGGACTCTAATCCATGCTCCAAGGTCTGAAGCGCTGGTTCTCCAGTCGCACGAGCCCTGCCCCGGAATGGCCGGAGCTGGTGGCCTGGGCCGAGTCGAGGCAGTTCGCGTTCCGCGGTGTGCGCGATGCCGAGGGCTTCGTCGTCGAGGGGCGGCTGGGCGCGCAGCCCTGGCGGCTCGAATGGGGACCGCCGCAGCGCAGCTACGTGAAGGGCGCCGAGCTGCGGCTGCGCGCCGAGATGGCGCTGCCGTCCGAACTGCAGGTGCTGGTGCTCAACCGGCGCCTGCAGGAGGAGATGGAGCGCGCCGTCTTCGACCAGTACGTCGAGGGTGTGCAGACGCGCATCGACAACCAGACGCCGCCCGAGATGCGCTGGATCGTGATGTTCCCCAAGCTCGCCGGCAGCGAGCTCGGTGCGCTGCGCGAGCGCTTCGCTGCGCTCGCCAACGCCAAGCCCTGGCTCGTCTCGTGGCTCGAAGGGCCGCTGGCCACGGCGCTGGGGGCGACCCGGCTGCCGCCCGAGTCGCCAGTGGTGCTGATGGTCGCTCGCGGCCGGCTGACGCTGCGCCTGGCGCTGCCGTCGCCGGACCTGCGCGAGATCGAGACCGCGCTGCGCCTGTTCGAGACCGCGATGCGCGAGTCGCGTCGCGCCGCCAGCGCGGGCACCGAGGTCGATTCGCCGAGCACCCAACCCAGCCTGTGGTCGGCGAGCGCGATGTCCCCCGACGCGCGGCCGGAGTAGCGCTGCCGCCAGCTCAGGCCGCGGCGTGCTTGCCGAGCTCGATCTTCGCGATCGCGTTGCGGTGCACCTCGTCCGGGCCGTCGGCGAAGCGCAGCGTGCGCGCGCCGGCGTAGAAGCCGGCCAGCGGCGTGTCCTCGCACATGCCGGCGCCGCCGTGGACCTGCATCGCCCAGTCGATGACCTGGCAGGCCATGTTCGGCGCCACGACCTTGATCATCGCGATCTCGGCCTTTGCGCTCTTGTTGCCGGCGACGTCCATCATCCACGCTGCCTTCAGTGTCAGCAGCCGCGCCTGCTCGATCATGCAGCGCGCCTCGGCGATGCGCTCCTGCGTCACGCCCTGCTGGGCCACGGTCTTGCCGAACGCGGTGCGCCGCGTCGCGCGCTCGCACATCAGCTTGAGCGCGCGCTCGGCCAGGCCGATCAGCCGCATGCAGTGGTGGATGCGGCCGGGGCCGAGGCGGCCCTGCGCGATCTCGAAGCCGCGCCCTTCGCCGAGCAGGATGTTGCTCGCCGGCACACGCACGTTCTTGAAGTCGACCTCCATGTGGCCGTGCGGCGCATCGTCGTAGCCGAACACGCTCAGCGGTCGCAGCACCGTGATCCCCGGCGTCTCGCGCGGCACCAGGATCATCGACTGCTGCGAATGGCGCGGCGCCGTCGGATCGGTCTTGCCCATGAAGATGAAGATCTGGCAGCGCGGGTCACCGGCGCCGCTGGTCCACCACTTGCGGCCGTTGATCACGTAGTGGTCGCCGTCGCGCTCGATGCGGGCCTCGATGTTGGTCGCGTCCGACGAGGCGACCGCCGGCTCGGTCATCGCGAAGGCGCTGCGGATCTCGCCCGCGAGCAGCGGCTCGAGCCAGCGCGTTTTGTGCTCGGCGGTGCCGTAGCGCACCAGCACTTCCATGTTGCCGGTGTCCGGTGCCGAGCAGTTGAAGACTTCGCTTGCCCAGGGCACCGCGCCCATGATCTCGGCCAGCGGCGCGTATTCCTGGTTCAGCAAGCCGGCGCCGAGTTCGCTCTCGGGCAGGAACAGGTTCCACAGCCCGGCGGCGCGCGCCTTGGGCTTGAGCTCTTCGATCGTCTGCAGCGGCGTCCAGCGCTTGCCGGCGGCGGTGTTGGCCTTGATCTCGGCCCAGTAGCGGGCTTCGGCCGGGTAGACATGCTCCTGCATGAACGCGTCGACGCGCTCGCGCAGGGCCTGGGTCTTGGGGGAATAGCCGAAATCCATGGTGGGTCTCCTTGGCGGTTGAGTTCAGCGCGCGGCCTGGGCGAACTGCCAGGCCATCTGTGCCAGCGGCCGCGTCGAGGCACCGGTGGCCCTGGCCTGCGCGCTCGAGGCAATGCCGTCGACCACGCGCTTGGCGATGCCCTGCGTGATCGACGCCAGCCTGAACAGGTTGTAGGCGAGATAGAAGTTCCAGTCGGCCATCAGCGCCTGCGGGTCGGCGCGGCCGGTGCGCTCGCAGTAGCGGCGCACGTAGTCGGCCTCGGACGGGATGCCCAGCGCGTCGAGGTCGAGACCGCCGATGCCGCGGAAGGTGCCGGGCGGGATGTGCCAGGCCATGCAGTGGTAGCTGAAGTCGGCGAGCGGGTGTCCCAGCGTCGACAGCTCCCAGTCGAGCACGGCGATGATGCGCGGCTCGTCCTTCGCGAACACGAGGTTGTCGAGCCGGTAGTCGCCGTGGACGACCGAGACCTGGCTGCCGTCGAGCGCGGTCGCCGGCAGGTGCTCGGGCAGCCACGCTATCAGCTCGTCCATCTCGGCGATCGGCTCGGTGACCGACGCCAGGTACTGCTTGCTCCAGCGGCCGATCTGGCGCTCGAAATAGTTGCCCGGCTTGCCGTAGCCCTCGAGCCCGGCCGCGCCGATGTCGACCTGGTGCAGCGCCGCGATGACGCGGTTCATCTCGTCGTAGATCGCGCCGCGCTGGGCGCGCGTCATGCCCGGCAGCGACTGGTCCCAGAGCACGCGTCCGTCCATGAACTCCATGACGTAGAACGCGCGGCCGATCACGGCCTCGTCCTCGCACAGCAGCAGCATCCCGGCCACCGGCACCGCCCTGCCGGCGAGCGCCTTCATGACGCGGAACTCGCGCTCGATCGCGTGCGCCGACGGCAGCAGCTTGGCCACCGGGCCGGGCTTGCTGCGCATCACGTAGGTGCGCCCCGGCGTGATCAGCTTGTAGGTCGGGTTCGACTGCCCGCCCTTGAACTGCTCGACGCGCAGTGGGCCTTCGAAGCCCGGCAGCGCGCCGGCCAGATGGGCCTCGAGCGCCGCGACGTCGAAGGCATGGCTGTCGGCGACGGGGCGGGTTCCGGTGAACTGTTCCATGGGCGGGCTCTCAGCGTTCGGCGATCGCGAGCAGCTTATCGCGCGACAGAACGACGAGCCGGGTCGGCTCGACGCGCACCGCGCCTTCGCGCTCGAAGCCCTTGAGCTCCTGGTTGACGCGCTGGCGCGACGCGCCGAGCATCTGCGCTAGGTCCTCCTGCGCGAGCTGCAGGCCGATGCGGATCTCCTCGCCGCGCGCGATGCCGTAGCTGCGCGCGAGAAGCAGGATCTGCTTGGCAAGCCGCGCCTGCAGCGGCCGCGTGTTGAGATCCTCGAACTGGTCGAACATCAGCCGCAGCCGGCGGCAGTTCAGGCGCAGCAGCGCGTCGTAGAGCTCGACATGCTGCGCGAGCAGCTCCTTGAAGTCGGGCTTGCGCACGACGAGCAAGGTGGTCTCGCCATGGGTGTCGGCATCGTGCGTGCGCGGCAGGCCGTCGAACAGCGCGATGTCGCCGAACCAGACGCCCGGCTCGGCGTAGGTCAGCGTGACCTGCTTGCCCGACAGGCTGGAGGTGCTGATGCGCACCGCTCCGCGCGCCACGCCGCACCATTCCTCGGCCTGCCCGCCGCGCGACGCCAGTGGCGTGCCGTCGGCATGACGACGCACGAACGCGCGCGAAAGAATGGCCTGACGAAGAGGGGTCGATAGCTTGGCGAACCACGCGCCGGACTCGATGTTGTGTCGCTCGTCGATTGTAAGAACCGGGGTATTCATGGCTTGTCTCGGGCGCGACAAAGGCGCGACCATTGCATTGTCCCTTGCCCATGCCGGAGAGCCACTATGCCCGCTTCAGCGCTTCACATCCCGAACCTGCGCGCGCAGGTCAGCGCCGACGAATGGCGCCAGCGCGTCGATCTCGCCGCCGCCTACCGGCTCGTCGCGATGTTCCACTGGGACGACCTGGTCTTCACCCACATCAGCGCGCGCGTGCCGGGCAGCGACGGCCAGTTCCTGATCAACCCCTATGGCCTGATGTTCGAGGAGATCACCGCGTCGAGCCTGGTGAAGGTCGACGCGGCGGGCAACAAGCTCGACGACTCGCCGTTCGCGATCAACCCGGCCGGCTTCGTGATCCACAGCGCCGTTCACGGCGCGCGTCACGACGCCGGCTGCGTGTTGCACGTGCACACCCTCAACGGCATCGCGGTGTCGGCGCAGAAGGGCGGCGTGCTGCCCTTGTCGCAGCAGTCGATCTTCGTGCTGTCCAGCCTCGGCTACCACGACTACGAAGGCGTCGCGCTGCGCGACGACGAGAAGCCGCGCCTGGTGCGCGACCTGGGCGAGAACAACTTCCTGATGCTGCGCAACCACGGCCTGCTGACGGTCGGCTCGACGGTGGCCGACGCGTTCGTCTCGATGTACCTGTTCGAGACCGTCTGCACGATCCAGGTCCGCGCGCTGGCCGGCGGCGGCGAACTGGTGCACGTGGATCCGCGGATCGTCGCGACGGCGCAGCAGCAGGCGGCGCAGGTGACGCGCGGCCTGGGCGCGTCGCTCAGCTGGCCGGGCCTTCTGCGCCGGCTCGACCGCTGCCACCCAGGCTACGACACCTGAGGTTCACTCGGCGCCGAAGCGTGGCGCGCGCTTGTCGACGAAGGCCTGGATGCCTTCGCCGCCGTTCGGGTGGAACAGGTTGCGCACGAAATGGTCGCGCTCGGCGTCGAGCTGTTCGCGCAGAGTCCGGTCGGGCGCGGCGTTGATCAGCTCCTTCGCGCTCGCGAGCGCGTTCGGCGCCATGCCGGCCAGCCGCGCCGCGATCTCGAGCGCGCGCGCCAGCGCCTGGCCGCTGTCGGCGATCTGCTGCACCAGCCCGAGCGCCAGCCATTCGCGTGCCGACATGGGCTCGGGCAGCCAGGCCATCTGCAGCGCCTGGCCGCGCGGCAGCAATCGGGCGAGGTGCCAGGTGCTGCCGCCGTCGGGCGACAGGCCGATGCGGCCGTAGGACAGCACGAAGCGCGCGTCCTCGGCGGCGACGACGAGGTCGCAGGCCAGCGCCAGCGCCGCGCCGCCGCCGGCGGCGAAGCCCTCGACCGCCGCGATCACCGGCTTCGGAAAGCTGCGCAGCGCCTCGACGAAGTCGTGGAAGCGCTCCATCGACTGCGCCTGGTCGGCGGGCTCGGCATGGCGCGCGGCAGCCAGCCGCTGCAGGTTGCCGCCCGCACAGAAATGGGCGCCGTCGCCGCGCAGCACGATCGTGCGGATCTCGTCGTCGCCCTCGGCCATGCCGAGCGCCTCGATCCCCGCGGCGCAGGCCTGCGGCGAGAGCGAATTGCGCGTGGCCGGGTCGGACAGCGTCAGCACCAGCGCCGCGTCGCGGCGCTCGGTCAGCATCTCGGAGGGCATCGCCAGCCGCCTTTCAAGGGGTGTGACTTAGTGACTTATCAACGAAGGCGCGCGGCATTGTGTCACGCAGAGATCTGATCGGCCGCCGACGGGCGGAACTTGTAACGCCTCGTGATAGAGTGCCCGCGGCCTGTCCTGCCCCCCCTTGCATGCGGAAAAAGCAGCTCCTGTCGTCGTTGCTGTTCGCCCTGTCCGTCGCGTCGACGGCCCCCGCGGCGTTCGCGCTCGGATGGCGGCTGGCGCCGCAGACTGCGGTGCTCGGGCAGGCACTGGACTTCACCGCTGCACTGCGCCTCGACCCGGGCGACACGATCGACCCCGAATGCGTGAGCGCCAGCGTCGACGTCGGTGACCACCGGCTGCCGCGGCCGCTCGTCGAGCTGACGGTGGACAAGCGCAGCGATGCGCTCGTGATGCACGTCGCGACGCGAGAGCCGATCAGCGAGCCGGTCGCCAGCGTGACGCTGGCGATCGGCTGCCCGACCCGCTTGTCGCGCCGCTTCGTGCTCCTCGCCGATCCGCCGGGCGTGGCGCTGCCGTCGGTGCCACTCGTGCTGGCCGCGGCGCCGGTGTCGGTGCCGGCGCCGACCGTCGTGGCGCCGCCCGTCCCGGCGCGTGCCGTCCAGGCGCCCGCCGTGGTGGCGCCTGCGGCCACGCGGCCGACGCCGGCGCCGCACCCGC